>JBIKKE010000036.1:0-14543 GCA_044360575.1 Limnohabitans sp.
GTTTGCTGGTGGAGGAGACTGGATTCGAACCAGTGTAGGCGTAAGCCAACAGATTTACAGTCTGCCCCCTTTAGCCACTCGGGCACCCCTCCAGAAGCGAGTCTTAGATTATGCCATCTTTTTGTGACTGAGCGCAAGATCACGCTGAACTTTTCACCAAGCGATGGCGTTTCTACCGTTTTGCATTGCAAAAAGCTGGGCGCTGGCGAAATGCCCGCAGCCTATAAATGGCAGGGGCGGGCGCATGGCAGACAGTGGCGAGGGATGATTGGCTTGAAGGATCAAATGCTTTGACGAGCCCGGAACGGCATCCAGTATTTTTTTCTTGGCTTGCGCATGGGCTCCCCACAACATGAACACGACAGGCGTAGGGCTTTCGGCCACAGCGGCGACCAAGGCATCGGTCAACACCTCCCACCCCCAACGGGCATGGCTGCCGGCCTGCCCAGCCTCCACCGTTAAACAAGTGTTGAGCAGCAAAACCCCCTGCTCTGCCCAGCGCACCAGCGATCCGTCGCTAGGGGTTGGCACCCCAAGGCTCTGCTTAAGCTCTTTGAACATATTGCGCAAACTGGGTGGAATGCGCACACCGGGTGCGACCGAAAAAGCCAACCCATGCGCCTGACTCGGGCCATGGTAGGGGTCTTGTCCCAGGATGACGACACGGACTTGGTCCAGGGGGGTCAGGTTCAATGCCTTGAAAGGCTCTGCTGGGTAAATGGTTTGCCCCGCCGACAAAGCCTGGATAAGGCGCGAGGACAAAGCCTGCCCAGACTCACTGACCAAGAAGTCCTGCACGAGCGGGGCCCAGCCCACATCCAACGCCGAGAGGTCAGGCGGCCAGTGCGTCAGTCGCTCGGCCCCCAAGGGGGCCAAAGGGGCATCCCCCAGATCCAGCGATTGCTGGGCCACGCCAACTGACATCAGGCAAAGAGCTTGGCCAAGGCCTCACCCGGCTCGTCCGCCCGCATGAAGGCCTCCCCCACCAAAAAGGCATGGACCTTGGCCTCGCGCATGCGGCGAACATCTTCGGGCGTTTGAATCCCGCTTTCGGTGACCAACAGCCGATCGGCAGGCACATCGGGCAACATGTCCAAGGTGGTCTGCAAGGAAACTTCGAAAGTTTTCAGGTTGCGGTTGTTGATGCCTACAAGGCGCGTTTTGAGTTTCAGTGCGCGCTCAAGTTCGGCGCGGTCATGCACTTCGACCAAGACCGCCATGTCCAAGCTGCGGGCTACGGCCTCCATGTCGGCCATCTGGGCATCGTCCAAGCAGGCCGCGATGAGCAAAATCGCATCGGCCCCCATGGCCCGAGCTTCATAGATTTGGTAGGCATCGATCATGAAGTCTTTGCGCAACACAGGCAGGTCGCAACTGGCGCGGGCCTGCTTCAAGAAATCGACGCTGCCCTGAAAAAATTGCTTGTCGGTCAACACCGACAAGCATGCTGCACCGAATTCGGCATAGCTCTGGGCGATATCGGCTGGAATGAACTCGGCCCGCAAAACGCCTTTAGAGGGACTGGCTTTTTTGATTTCTGCGATCACTGCGGCTTGCCCAGCGGCGATCTTGGCGCGCATGGCGCCTTCAAAGTCGCGTGTCAACACACGGCTTTCGGCGTCGGCTCGGACCACATCCAAAGGCTTGTGCCTGAGCGCAGCAGCCACTTCTTCGCGCTTGACCGCCACAATTTTATCCAAGATGTCACTCATGATTTGCTTTCTGTCCGAGCTCAGAGGCTCCGAGGGGGGAATTCAAAATGGCTCAAGCCGCCTTCTGGCCAAAGGCCACAAACTGCGCCAGCTTGGCCTTGGCAGCGCCCGACTCAATGGCCACCTTGGCGCGTTCGAGTCCATCGGCGATGCTGCTGGCCACATTGGCCGCATACAAGGCTGCACCGGCATTGATCATGACAATGTCACGCGCCGCGCCGGGTTGATTGTCCAGCACGCTGCGCAACATGGCCATCGACTGTTCAGGTGTATCGACCTTCAGCGCGCGGTTGCTGGCCATGGTCAAGCCAAAGTCTTCGGGATGGATTTCGTATTCAGTGATTTGGCCGTTTTTGAGTTCACCCACCAAAGTGGTGGCACCTAAGCTGATCTCGTCCATGCCATCGCGCCCATAGACCACCACCGCGTGTTCAGCCCCCAAACGCTGCAGGGCACGCACCTGAATGCCCACCAAATCAGAGTGGAACACGCCCATCAGAATGTTGGGCGCGCTGGCGGGATTGGTCAGCGGCCCCAGGATGTTGAACATCGTGCGCACACCGAGTTCCTTGCGCACAGGGGCCACGTTTTTCATGGCCGGATGGTGATTTGGGGCAAACATGAAACCAATGCCCACCTCTTCAATCGAGCGGGCAATTTGCTCAGGCGACAAATGGATGTTGCCGCCCAAAGCCTCCACCACATCGGCGCTGCCGGATTTGCTGCTGACGCTGCGGCCGCCGTGCTTGGCCGTTTTGGCGCCCGCGGCAGCGGCTACAAACATGGCGCAAGTCGAAATGTTGAAGGTGTGCGCACCGTCTCCGCCTGTGCCCACAATGTCCACCAAGTGGGTGGGGTCGGCCACATGAACCTTGGTGGAAAATTCGCGCATCACCTGCGCAGCGGCGGTGATCTCGCCAATGGTTTCTTTTTTGACGCGCAAACCTGTCAGCAATGAAGCCATCATGACCGGTGACAACTCGCCATTCATGATCATGCGCATGATGTGCAGCATTTCGTCATGAAAAATTTCACGGTGCTCGATGGTGCGCTGCAGCGCTTCCTGGGGGGTGATGGGCATGGCGTTTTCCTCAGAAAAAATGGGGTTCAGTAAATTCCAGACGGGGATGGGCCCGAAGGGCCAGACGCCAAAGACTGGGCCATGAAGCGGCGAATGCACGCAATCGCCTGATCAACGCCTTGAGCGTCCACATCCAAATGCGTGACGAAACGCAGCCCGATCAAACCTGTGGCCAAAACGCCCTGAGCCTTGAGTTCGGCCAACAAGGCAGGGCCACGGCCATCGGCAACGTCCACAAACACGATGTTGGTTTGTGCGGAACGCACGCTCAGGCCCGGCAAACCTTGCAAACCCTGGGCCAGCCGCTGGGCTAAAACATGGTCATCGGCCAATCTGCCGATGTGGTGGTCCAAGGCGTGCAAAGCAGCGGCGGCCAAAATGCCAGACTGACGCATACCGCCACCCAACACCTTGCGCCAACGACGTGCTTTGTCAATCAGTTCACGAGAGCCACACAAGGCCGAGCCCACCGGCGCGCCCAAGCCCTTGCTGAAGCACACGGAGACGCTGTCGAAGTGGTCCACGATGCGGCGCACGCTGGCCGTGACCGGACCACCGTCGGCCTGCGCTACGGCTGCATTGAACAGCCGTGCCCCATCCAGATGCACCGCCAAGCCGTGCTGCCGGGCGAGGGCTGTGGCTTGTTCCAAATAAGCCTGCGACATGGGGTGGCCGTTCCAGGTGTTTTCGAGGGCCAGCAGGCGGGTTCGTGCAAAGTGGCAGTCCATCGGTTTGATGGCTGCGGCGATGTCGGCCAGCGACATTTCACCCACGCTGTTTTGCGCCAGGGGCTGCGGCTGGATGCTGCCCAGCACGGCCGCCCCACCGCCTTCGTAGCGGTAGGTGTGGGCGTTTTGGCCCACGATGTACTCGTCGCCCCGCTCACAATGCGCCATCAAAGCGCAAAGGTTGCTCTGCGTGCCCGTGGGCATGAAGAGCGCCGCTTCTTTGCCCGTGATCTGCGCGATGCGTTCTTGTAAGGCGTTGACCGTAGGGTCGTCGCCAAACACATCGTCGCCCAAAGGGGCGCGCAACATGGCTTCGCGCATGGCCGCTGTGGGCTGGGTGACGGTGTCGCTGCGCAGGTCAATCATGGCCGCATCAAGAAGTTTTTAAGCATGGCATGGCCGTGCTCGGTGAGGATGGATTCGGGGTGAAACTGCACGCCCTCGATGTCCAGTTCGGTGTGGCGCACGCCCATGATTTCGCCATCGTCGGTCCAGGCGGTGACTTTCAGACAAGGCGGGCAAGTGGCCCGTTCAATGGCCAGCGAGTGGTAGCGGTTGACGGTGAACTGCTGGGGCAGGCCCGCGAATATGCCGTCTTGCGTGGTGCTGATGACACTGGTCTTGCCATGCATCAATTCCTGCGCCCGAATAATCTTGCCGCCAAAGGCCGCACCAATGCTCTGGTGCCCCAGGCAAACGCCCAAAATCGGCAGTTTCCCCGCAAAATGTTGAATGGCCGCCACCGAAATGCCCGCCTCGGCTGGCGAACACGGCCCGGGCGAGATGACCAAACGGTCCGGCTGGCGTGCAGCAATGCCCTCCAACGTGATCTCGTCGTTGCGAAAGACTTCAACTTCAGCCCCCAGCTCGCCAAAATACTGCACGATGTTGAAGGTGAAAGAGTCGTAGTTGTCGACCATCAGGAGTTTGATTTTTTTCGCCATGATCACTCCAAGCCTTCTTCAACCAGTTCGCTGGCCCGCAACAAGGCACGCGCCTTGTGCTCGGTTTCGCGCCACTCCATCTCAGGCACCGAATCGGCCACCACCCCGGCTGCGGCCTGCACGTAAAGCATTTGGTCCTTGATGACGGCGGTGCGAATCGCAATGGCCACGTCCATGTCGCCCGCATAACTGATGTAACCGCAGGCCCCACCATAAATGCCGCGCTTGACAGGCTCGAACTGGTCAATCAGCTCCATGGCGTGGACTTTGGGCGCGCCCGTCAAGGTGCCCGCCGGGAAGGTGGCTTTGAGCACGTCCATGTTGCTCATGCCCTCGTTCAGCATGCCCTCGACGTTGCTCACGATGTGCATGACGTGGCTGTAGCGCTCGACCACAAAGGCCTCGGTCACCTTGACCGAGCCGATCTGGGCGATGCGGCCAATGTCGTTGCGTGCCAGGTCAATCAGCATCACATGCTCGGCCCGCTCTTTGGGGTCGGTGATCAACTCTTGCTCTGCGGCCTTGTCTTTTTCGGGGGTGGCACCGCGTGGGCGTGTACCCGCCAAAGGGCGGATGATGACTTTGGCACCTTCCTGGGTCTGCTCTTGGCGCACCAAAATCTCGGGGCTGGCCCCGACGACATGGAAGTCGCCGAAGTTGTAGAAATACATGTAGGGGCTGGGATTGAGCGACCGCAGCGCACGGTACAAAGACAGAGGGCTTTCGGTGTAGCGCTTCTTGATGCGCTGCCCCACCTGCACCTGCATGAAGTCGCCCCCGGCAATCAGCTCCTTGGCCTTTTCCACCGCCGCGATGTAATCGGCCTTGGCAAAGTCCCGTTCAGCCGGGTAAGACTGGCTGGCTTTGACCATCGGGGCACTGACCGAGTATTTAAGCTGCTCTTTCAGATCGCGCAGGCGCTTTTTGGCACCCACATATGCCTCAGGCGTACCCGGGTCGGCATAGACGATGAGGTAAAGCTTGCCCGAGAGGTTGTCGATCACCGCCAGTTCTTCGCACTGAAGCAGCAAGATGTCGGGCGTACCCAAAGTGTCTGGCGGGCATGTCTTTTCGAGTTTTTTCTCGATATAGCGCACCGAGTCATAACCGAAATACCCTGCCAAACCGCCGCAAAAGCGTGGCAAACCGGGTCTCAAGGCCACCTTGAAACGCTTTTGGTACTGGTCGATGAAATCCAGCGGGTTGCCAGTAGCGGTCTCGGTGATGACCCCATCTCGTACCACTTCGGTCTTGGCCTCGGCGCCAAAGCCACTGGCGCGCAGCAAAGTGCGGGCGGGCAAGCCGATGAAGCTGTAGCGCCCAAAACGCTCGCCGCCCACCACCGATTCGAGCAAGAAGCTGTACTTGCCGTTGTCCTTGGTGTGCGCCAGCTTCAGATAAAGCGACAGGGGGGTTTCCAGGTCCGCAAAGGCCTCCAGCATGAGGGGAATGCGGTTGTAGCCTTGGCTGGCCAGGCTTTTGAATTCAAGTTCGGTGATCACAGGCTTAAGCCTCCAAAGCGCTCAGCAACCTCGTGCGAGGTGCTTTTCATTCATCCAGGTGCCCAGTCATCTTGCGAATGAAGCTGGGCGCGGGTGGCGGGCAAGGCCGCACGGTCGATGGGGTCAGGCTGGCCGACGCCAGGGCCAGGCTCCCCGGCCTTCCGCAGGGGAATGGCTCGGCAGGCAGGCTGCGCTGGAATGATGATGGAGGGTACACATGGTGCTGGAAGTGTAGCAAAGCCTTGAGGACCCTTGGATGCCCCGAGGGCGCCCCCTTTTTTGCGAACGCTCAGACGGTCAAAAGCGCAGGCAGATCGGCCAAGCTGTCCAACCAGGCAGCAGCAGGCGTGTCTTGAACGGGTTGGCCATGGTTGTAACCATAAGTCACCAGCACCACCGGGCACCCTGCGGCGTGGGCGGCTTGGGCATCGTTGCTGGAGTCGCCCACCATCAAGGTGCGTGCCACAGGGCTGCCCAAGGCTTCACAGGTTTTCAAGATGGGCAAAGGGTCGGGCTTTTTGCGCTCAAAACTGTCGCCACCAAATACGGGGCCAAAGTAGTGCGTTAAAGCCTTGTCTTTCAACAAGGCCTGCGCAAAAGCCAAGGGCTTGTTGGTCAGGCACGCCATCGGTACGCCTTGACCCGCCAAGTGCTGCAGCACCTCCAGCACGCCGGGGTAGACATCAGCGAATTGGCCATTAATGGCCAAATAGTGGTGCTGGTAACGCAGCCAAGCGCGGTCAAACAAGGCGTCTACCGTCAAAGCGGCGCAGGCTTGCCCCACCCCTTTGACTTCAGGCCTGGCGATTTGATGCGCCAGCAGGCTGCGAATCAGGTGCTCCGAGCCTTTGCCAATTGTTTGCGCAATCAGCGCATCCGATACCGGGGGCAAATCCAGATCGGTCATGGTGCGGTGCAAAGCCACCTGAAAATCACCCAAGGTGTGCACCAAGGTGCCGTCCAGGTCAAAAATAACGGCGTCGATCTGCGTCAAATCCTGCAAATTTTGCATCGCACCCAACCCCATTCAACCCAAAGCCACGCGCATCTGGTCGATCACGGCCTTGTAATCGGGCTTGCCAAAAATGGCACTTCCCGCCACAAAGGTGTCGGCCCCTGCATCGGCCACGCGGCGGATGTTGTCGGTTTTGATGCCGCCGTCCACTTCCAAACGAATGTCTCGGCCGCTGCGCTCGATCCATTGGCGCGCCAGCTCGACCTTGCGCAAGGCCGAATCGATGAAACTCTGACCGCCAAAGCCGGGGTTCACGCTCATGATCAGGATCAGGTCGATCTCGTCGATGGTCCACTCCAACACGTCGAGCGGCTCTGCCGGATTGAACACCAATCCCGCCTTGACGCCCTTGGATTTGATGGCCTGGATACTGCGGTGAACATGCCCGCTGGCGTCGGGGTGAAAACTGATGAGGTCCGCGCCGGCTTCGGCAAAAGACGCGGCCAGGGCATCCACAGGCGAGATCATCAAATGCACATCGATCGGCACCGCCACACCCGCAGCCGTTTTGGCGTGGGGCTTGAGCGCTTGGCAGATCATGGGCCCGAAGGTGAGGTTGGGCACGTAATGGTTGTCCATCACGTCGAAATGGATCCAGTCGGCGCCAGCGTCGATGACGCTTTTGACTTCGTCGCCCAAGCGCGCGAAATCAGCCGAGAGAATGGAAGGGGCAATACGGTAGGTCGTCGTCATTTCAGAATTGTCGCAGTTAACATCGCCCAATGTCTGCTTACAACGTTCAAATCGATGTCGTGCCCCAATATGTGGCCGATCAAAGCAAGCCCTTGCAAGAGGTTTTTGCCTTTGCTTACACCGTCACGGTGACCAACACCGGCCAGGTGCCGGTGCAATTGATCTCCCGTCATTGGGTGATTCAAGACGAGCGAGGGCACTCTGAAGAGGTCAAAGGTTTGGGCGTTGTGGGTCAGCAGCCTCTGCTGCGGCCGGGTGAATCCTTTCAGTACAGCAGCGGCTGCCGTTTGCGCGCGCCCAGTGGCACCATGGGCGGCAGTTATTTCTTTGTGGCGGAAGATGGTCACCGCTTCGATGCGGCGATTGGCACCTTCGTTCTGGAATCGTCCAACACGATGCCTGCGGGCCGTACGCTGCACTGAGCCTTCCCTCTGAAGTTGCGGTTAAGCTCATGGTCATGGGTGAATTTGAGCTGATTGAGCGCTACTTCAAACGGCCTGCGCAGCAAGCCGCTGTTGGCATTGGCGACGACTGCGCGATTTGGACGCCCCGCCCTGGATACCAATTGGCTTTTTCTGCCGACATGCTGGTAGAGGGCCGTCACTTTTTACCGACCGTCAACCCTCAGCTTTTGGGTCACAAAGCTTTGGCCGTGAACCTGAGCGATTTGGCCGCGTGCGGTGCGACACCGCGCGCTTTTTTGCTGTCTTTGTCCTTGCCCCGCGCTGATGAAGCTTGGCTATCGGGTTTCTCTCAGGGCCTGCTGGCTTTGGCCGATGCGCACGCCTGTGAGTTGATCGGTGGCGACACCACACAAGGCCCTTTGAACATCGCCATCACCGTCATGGGCGAAACGCCGCAAGGGCAAGCCATTTTGCGCAAGACAGCGCAAGCAGGAGACGATGTTTATGTCAGTGGTCATTTGGGAGATGCCCGCTTGGCTCTGGAAGTTTTCCGGGGCAACTTGAGTGTCCCGCAGGCTGTGTTTGAAGTGGCCAGGGCCCGCATGGAAAAGCCCACGCCGCGCGTTGCCTTAGGTGCCTCCTTGCGCGGCATCGCCAGTGCCATGGCCGATGTCAGCGATGGCCTGCTGGGTGATTTGGGACACATCCTGAAAGCCAGCGGTGTTGGCGCACAGTTGGGTTTGCCCCAGCTCTCGGGGCTGATGCTCACCCGCGACAACTGGGATTGCCCACGTGAATGCTGGCTGCGCTGCATGTTGTCTGGCGGTGACGATTACGAACTGGTGTTCACTGCCTCTCCCAACGTGCATCACGCCGTTGAAGCGGCAGCATTGAACACCGGGACACGCGTGACGCGCATCGGCCGCATCACCGAAGACCAAAATTTGCTGCTGGTGGATGACAACGGGGATGTTGTGCCCCATGACTTTCGTTCTTTTGACCATTTCGCATGACGATGAGCGGGCCAACGATCACCACTGACGACACGTTCCAGCTGGCGCCTGAGCGTGCGACAGCGGCATTCATGCTCAAGCACCCGGCCCATGCGATCGCTTTGGGTTTTGGCTCGGGTTTGTCGCCCAAAGCCCCGGGTACAGTGGGCAGCTTGTGGGGGTGGGCGTCCTGGTTGCTCATTCAACACAGCTTGTCTTTGCCGATGCAGGCTGCTTTGATCGGCGCCGCCATCCTCTTGGGCTGGTGGGCCTGCACGGTCACAGCCAGAAACCTGCGCGTGAGCGACCCTGGCGCGATTGTCTGGGATGAAATTGTGGCCATGTGGCTGATTTTTTTCATCCTCGCCCCCTCCAGCTTCACAGGACAACTGGTGGCGTTTGTGGTGTTCCGTTTTTTCGATGCCGTGAAACCCGGTCCGGTGGCTTGGGCCGACCGCTTGTTCAAGGGGTTTGGATGGCGCGGCGGCTGGGGCATCATCTTTGACGACCTGGTCGCTGCCTTTTGCACCCTTTTTGTCATCGCCCTTTGGAGGTCATTTGTATGACTGATGTGACTTCTCTTTTAGCGGACCGGCTGACTTCATTGAAGTGGATGATGGCCACCGCCGAAAGCTGCACAGGCGGTTTGATTGCGGCCCACTGCACCGATTTGCCGGGCTCCAGCCGGTGGTTTGAACGCGGTTTTGTGACCTACTCGAATGCGGCCAAGACCGATTTATTGGGTGTCCGTCCGGAAGTCATCGCTGCCGAAGGCGCTGTCAGCGAGGCCGTTGCCCGCGCCATGGCCCTGGGCGCTGTTTACAGAACACATGCCCGTGTCTCTGTGGCCGTCACAGGCATAGCAGGGCCCGATGGTGGAAGCGCCGACAAACCCGTGGGCACCGTCTGGCTGGCTTGGTGCATCGACGGCCAGGTTCACGCTGAACGGCAGAACTTTGGTGGCGACCGCCAAAGTGTGCGCCAAGCCACTGTTGCATGGGCATTGCAGGGGTTGCTGCTCAGGCTACCCCAACGAATTGCCTGAACACCTGCTGCCAAGCAGCCGTATGCATTGAGTCGGCGGCATCAAAAAACCCGCTGAAAAGCGGGTTTTTTGAGTGTTGCAAGGCCTTGATGAGGCCTGCTGAAGGAAATCAGGCTGCGGCGAGCCAGTACCCTGCATTGAAAGGGCTGCTCATGCGCAGCGCCAAAGGCGAGACGTCCACCAACTTGTCGGTGGGCATTTTTTCGCCTTCTTCGACCGACTCGGCCATGGCGGCGTCCTCGGTTTGTGCCTCAATCGCCCGTCCTGCTTGGCTGTTTTGCGCAGAACGGGCTACAGAAAAGAATAGAAGCATCGGAAGGGTACCTTCCTGTCTCCCCAAAAATCGGCTGTGTCGCGGAAGATATCCAGCAATTGCTCGCGGGCTTCTTTGTCGAATTTCACGTGGGCCGGGATCTGCTCTAAGACCACAATGAAACCAGGCTGTGGGCCCGATTTATGCAAAGGGTCAGTCATGCAGTCGTAGAGCGCATCAAAGTTTTTGCCGAAATGCGATGGCAAAGTGAATTGCGCACCGATCAAGTCCAGCACATCTTGTTTGCTCTGGGCTTCTGCCAAGTTGGCGTACAAAAAGTGATGCCCCAATCCTTGGGCGGCTTCCTGCAAATCGCTCACGCGGTAAGCGCGAATCGACTGCACGATGTTTGACCGCACGCCCTTCAGGGGCGCCTCTTGGTCATGGCGTGTCAGCGTGTCCATCTCCGTGGTCTTTCTCAAGCAAAAATCAAGGTCGGTCAACCATCATGCGAAAACTCGCGTAATGGTCTTGTGTGTAATAACAGGCTTTCGGCTCTGCCGGAACTGGTCCGCCGCAAACAATGCGACGGGCACCACGGCTGCGCTCTCCAGGGGTCTTGACGGTGTACTCGCGGTAAAAACCGCGGTCTTGACGAGGCAAAAGCCGCTCACGGTTGCCAAAAACAGTCCCGTCCTTTTCGTAAGGAAAAGGACCACCCTTTCGAATGGTTTGGTAAGTTTCTTGCGCTTCGCGTGGCAAATCGGCCACCAACACGGTGGCCAAGCTCGTCACCTCAACAGGCTGTTTGGCATGCACCAAAACAGTGCAAGCCATCCAAACAAGGACCATCAACACTGCAAACCAGTGCTGGCGGGACACCAATTGTTGGGCCACCTTCATGAGTACACCTTTCAGGAACCTCCGGGTTTACCCGAAAACTCGAAGGCGCTAGTGTGCGACAAATGCGACAAAAATGCAAGCGAATGCCCAATAATCAGGCAAAGGTATCTTGGATATTTTTACCGCATGTGAGGACACACTCCCATTCAGGCACTTATCTGGCAGCGTTGGCGTCAGCCACGGTCAAAGCGGTCATGTTCACAATCCGGCGCACGGTCGTGCTGGGCGTCAAGATATGGACCGGCTTGGCCGCCCCCAGCAAAACTGGGCCCACTGCAATGTTGCCGCCCGCAGCGGTTTTGAGCAAGTTGTAGGCGATGTTGGCGGCGTCAATATTGGGCAAAACCAACAAGTTGGCATCGCCAATCAAGGTGCTGTTGGGCATGATGGCATGCCGTGCCGCGGCGTCAAGCGCCACGTCGCCATGCATTTCGCCGTCTACTTCAAGCCACGGGGCCTTCTGGCGCAACAGCTCCAACACATCGCGCATTTTGATGGCGCTGGGTTGGTTAGAAGACCCAAAATTGGAGTGCGACAACAAGGCCGCTTTGGGTTGAATGCCAAAACGGCGCATTTCTTCGGCCGCCATGATGGTGAATTCGGTCAATTGCTCGGCAGTAGGGTCGTAATTGACGTGGGTGTCGACCATGAAGACTTGGCGCCCCGGCAACATCAAACCGTTCATACAAGCAAACGTATTGACGCCGGAACGCTTGCCGATGACTTGGTCGATGTAATTCAGGTGCATCGGATTGGTGCCCCAAGTGCCACAGATCATGCCGTCCACATCGCCTTTTTGCAGCAACATGGCACCAATGAGCGACAAACGGCGACGCATTTCGATCTTGGCCATTTGCTGGGTGATGCCCTTGCGTTCGGTCATGCGGTGGTAGGTCTGCCAAAAATCGCGGTACCGGTGGTCATCTTCGACGTTGACCACGTCGTAATCCAGCTCCTCACGCAAGCGCAGACCAAATTTTTCGATGCGCTCGGCAATCACTGCAGGGCGACCAATCAAAGTGGGGCGCGCAATGCCCTCGTCCACCACGATCTGAGACGCTCGCAAAACGCGCTCTTCTTCACCCTCGCTGTAGGCAATGCGCTTTTTCAGCGCGCGCTTGGCGGCCGTGAAGATCGGCTTCATCATGGTGCCCGAGGCATAGACAAAACCTTGCAGGCTCTCACGGTAAGCGTCCATGTCTTTGATGGGCCGCAAAGCCACACCACTGTCGGCCGCCGCTTGGGCAACCGCAGGCGCAATTTTGATCATCAAGCGAGGATCAAACGGCTTGGGAATCAAATATTCAGGGCCAAAGGCCAAGGGCTCGCCCACGTAGGCCGCAGCCACCACTTCGCTTTGCTCGGCTTGGGCCAGTTCCGCGATCGCGTAAACAGCGGCGATTTCCATCTCCAGGGTGATGGTCGAAGCACCTGCATCGAGCGCGCCCCTGAAAATGTAGGGGAAGCACAGGACGTTGTTGACCTGGTTAGGGTAGTCGGTGCGGCCCGTGGCCATGATGGCATCGTCGCGCACGGCCTTGACGTCTTCGGGGTTGATCTCGGGGTTGGGGTTGGCCAAGGCAAAGATCAACGGTTTGGCGGCCATGGACTTGACCATGTCTTGCTTGAGAACGCCACCGGCAGACAGCCCCAAAAACACGTCAGCGCCATCAATGACTTGAGCCAAGGTGCGCAGGTCGGTCTTCTGGACAAACTGGTCCTTGTCTTCGTCCATCAGCTCGGTGCGGCCTTCATAAACCACACCGGCCAAGTCGGTCACCCAGATGTTTTCGCGCGGAATGCCCAGCTTGACCAAAAGGCCCAAGCAAGCCAGCGCCGCAGCGCCCGCGCCCGAAGTCACCAGTTTGATTTGTTTGGGGTCTTTGCCCACGACCTTGAGACCGTTCAAGATGGCGGCGCCCACCACAATGGCGGTGCCATGCTGGTCATCATGAAAGACCGGGATCTTCATGCGCTCACGCAGCTTGCGCTCAATGTAGAAACAGTCGGGCGCCTTGATGTCTTCGAGGTTGATGCCGCCGAAAGTGGGCTCGAGCGAAGCAATGATCTCGACCAACTTGTCCGGGTCTTTTTCGTTGATTTCGATGTCAAACACATCGATGCCGGAAAACTTCTTGAACAGAACCCCTTTGCCTTCCATGACGGGCTTGCTGGCCAGCGGACCGATGTCGCCCAAACCCAGCACAGCGGTGCCGTTGGTCACCACACCCACCAGGTTGCCACGGCTGGTGTATCTGAAAGCGTTGGCCGGGTCTTTGACGATTTCTTCACAAGGCGCAGCAACGCCTGGCGAATAGGCCAAAGCCAAATCGTGCTGGTTGACCAGTTGTTTGGTGGCGGCAATGGCCACCTTACCGGGGGTCGGAAACTCATGGTATTCGAGCGCCGCTTTGCGCAGTTGTGCGCGCTTTTCTTCGGCTTGAACCTTATTGGTCATGGATGTGCTCCGCTTTAGTTATTTGCCATAGGACCGCCGGGACTCAGCAGCCTTCGTCTGTCCGATAGAACACATTGGTGTGCGTGTCTGTGCGGTGGTCTTTTCATTGTAGGCCCCGGATTAGGGGGTTAAGACTGCGTAAATCTGCGTAGCGAGTGAGTTGGCTTTTGACTTTTTGGCACAAATGGCGCGCATTAACGCCTGTGTTTCCAGGCTTTGTGTTGCAAAGCCTGGGCGATGCTGACCGATCTGAGACCCTCTACCACCTGAAACGAGTCGCCCGCCTTCAGCGTTCCCGGCTTGTCCACCGCCAAATAAAACCCGCTACGCCCACTGTTCACCATGTCTTTGGCAGCGCCAGCGTAGCCCATGACCGCGTTGAACTTGCCGCAAGGCTCGCGAGGCTGTGTCACACGCAAAACCACATCGCCAAAGTTCAGGCAGTCGCCCACGAAGAGGTCTTGTTCAAGCACGCCTTGCAGGCTCAGGTTTTCACCCAGATAACCAGGCGCCAAGGTTTCCTCAAACATCGTCGCGCCATGGGTTTGGCGTTGCGCCTGCCACCAAGCCAGATGTTCAGAAGGCAAGGCGTAAACCGCTTTGCTCAAACCGCCATGCACCGACAAGTCGGCCTGATCGTCACCCGCCAGCCCCAAAGCCCTCACCTCGACGGGACCAGAAACAACGGTTTTGCCAATGGCCGACACCAGTTTTCGCCCGCCCACCATGAGCGGGCGCACTTGGCCGGTCTGAATGGAGAGCACCGTGCCCGACAAAACCTGCTGCGAACTCGCCTGCATGGGCGCCTCAGCC
>JBIKKE010000241.1:0-4165 GCA_044360575.1 Limnohabitans sp.
GGTAGCGGCCAGCGTGAAATTTTGGTGCCCGCCCGGGCTGAATGATTCGCATGAAAAGTCAATCGATGACGCGCCGCAGCGCTTTGGTTTTGGGCCTCCACAGTTTGATGGCCTGGGGTGTTTTGTCTTTGGCATTGCCCGTGCAGGCCGATGGCGTTGACTTGTTGGCGCAGTTCGTCAAACAAACCCGCAGTGGCCGTGCAGACTTCACCCAAGTGGTCACTTCGCCAAGCCGCGCAGGCCAAGCGCCGCGCAGCAAAACATCCAGCGGCAGTTTTGAGTTCCAACGGCCCGGTAAATTTCGGTTCGATTACCGCAAGCCCTTTTTACAAACCTTGTTGGCCGATGGTCAAACCTTGTGGCTGCACGATGTGGACTTGAACCAAGTCACGGCGCGCAAGCAGCAGCAGGTTCTGGGTTCCACGCCGGTGGCCTTGTTGACCTCCGCTGCTGATTTGCAATCCCTCAAAACGGACTTTCAGTTCAGCCCAGAGCCTGCCCGTGATGGTTTGGAGTGGGTGCGTGCCACGCCTTTAGCGCAGGACGGCCAAATCCGCGTGGTCATGGTGGGTTTGCGTGCCACGCCCTTGGGCGCAGAGTTGGCCGTGCTCGATGTGCAAGACAGCTTGGGCCAGCGCTCGGTGCTGACCTTTGCGGGTTTTCAGCTCAACCCAACTTTGCCCGCCAGTCAATTCGTGTTCAAAGCCCCATCGGGCGTCGACATCATTCGCCCTTGATGCCGTCCAGGTGTCCATGAAAGCCGCTCCCATTCCGCCGCATGCCCCCTTGGCCGAGCGCCTGCGGCCGCGCCACTTGGGCGAGGTGATTGGGCAACATCACCTGCTTGGCGATGGCATGGCCTTGCGATTGGCATTCGAGTCGGGTCAGCCGCACAGTTGCATTTTGTGGGGGCCGCCGGGTGTGGGCAAAACCACCATCGCGCGTTTGATGGCCGATGCGTTTGATGCACAGTTTTTGAGCATCAGCGCGGTGCTGGGGGGCATCAAAGACATTCGAGAAGCGGTTGACAAAGCCGAAGCCGCCCGCACCGGCTTGCACCCGCAGCGCACCATCATGTTTGTGGACGAGGTGCACCGCTTCAACAAAAGCCAGCAGGACGCGTTTTTGCCGCACGTGGAAAGCGGCCTGTTCACCTTCATCGGCGCGACCACCGAAAACCCGTCCTTCGAGGTGAACTCGGCCTTGCTGTCACGGGCTGCGGTATATGTGTTGCAGCCCTTGGCGGAGGAAGACTTGGGCCACATCGTGGTGCGAGCGCAAGCCATCCAGGCGATTCCCGCGATCGAGCCCGAAGCGCTGGCCCGCTTGTTGGCCTACGCCGATGGCGATGCCCGGCGTTTGCTCAACACACTGGAGACCTTGGCCATGGCCGCCAAGCAAGAATCCATCGATCCGGTCACCGACACTTGGTTGATGCGGGTGCTGGGCGAGCGCATGCGCCGCTACGACAAAGGCGGTGAGCAGTTCTACGACACCATCAGCGCCTTGCACAAATCGGTGCGCGGTTCAGACCCCGATGCCGCCCTGTATTGGTTTGTGCGCATGCTGGATGGCGGTGCGGACCCACGCTACATGGCCCGTCGCCTCATCCGCATGGCCAGCGAAGACATTGGTTTGGCCGACCCACGAGCCCTGCGCATGGCCCTCGATGCAGCCGACGTGTATGAGCGATTGGGCAGCCCAGAAGGCGAGTTGACGCTGGCGCAGTGCGTGATTTACTTGGCCATGGCGCCCAAATCCAATGCGGCCTATAAAGCATTCAAAGAGGCCAAGGCTTGGGTGAAAAAAGACGGCACCCGCCCAGTGCCCATGCACCTGCGCAATGCGCCGACCCAGCTCATGAAGCAGCTGGACTATGGCAAAGGCTACCGTTATGCCCATGACGAGGAAGATGGCTTTGCGGCGGGCGAGCGTTATTTGCCCGATGGCATGCCTGAACCCGGCTTTTACAGACCCGTTCGACGGGGCCTAGAGATCAAAATTGCGGACAAACTGGAAGAACTGCGAAAGAAAAATTCAGCCACAGGGTAAGTCCTGACCGGATTGAATTCGGAAGGTCTCATTTCTTTCACTACAATCCCGCCACCCCGCCCGGTGCTTCCAAGATCGTGCGGGTTTTTTGCTACTGCTCAGGGCTGACCCAAAAGGCGAGGTCTGATCAAAAAACAACCGACGCAGTGGGCTGCTAAGCGCAGCGCAACACACGGAGAGATTCAATGGACGTCTTTTTACAGCAGGTCATCAATGGCCTGGTCATGGGCAGCATGTACGCCCTGGTGGCTTTGGGCTACACCATGGTGTACGGCATCATCAATCTGATCAACTTTGCGCATGGCGAAGTGCTGATGGTGGGCGCTCTGACCAGCTGGTCTGCCATCGGCATGATGCAGGACGCCATGCCCGGTTCGCCGGGTTGGGTCATTTTGATTTTGGCCACCTTGATTGCCTGCGTGGTGGCTGCGGTGCTCAATTTCACCATTGAAAAAGTCGCTTACCGGCCCCTGCGCAACAGCCCCAAGTTGGCGCCCCTGATCACGGCCATTGGCATGAGCATTTTGTTGCAAACACTGGCCATGATCATCTGGAAGCCCAACTACAAAGCTTATCCCACGCTGCTGTCCAGCACGCCCATCAACATGGGTGGCGTGGTGATCACGCCCACCCAAATCATGATTTTGGGCGTCACGGCTGTGTCGCTGGCCATCTTGATGTGGCTGGTCAACTACACCCGCTTGGGTCGGGCCATGCGGGCCACATCTGAAAACCCGCGCGTGGCCGCCTTGATGGGCGTCAAGCCCGACATGGTGATCTCGGCCACCTTTGTAATTGGGGCCGTTTTGGCAGCGATTGCCGGCGTCATGTATGCCTCCAACTACGGCACGGCGCAACATGCCATGGGCTTTTTGCCAGGCCTCAAAGCCTTCACCGCTGCTGTGTTTGGCGGCATTGGCAACTTGGCAGGCGCTGTCATTGGCGGCATCTTGCTGGGCCTGATCGAAGCCATTGGCTCGGGCTACATCGGCTACCTGACAGGTGGCGTATTGGGCAGCCACTACACCGATATTTTTGCGTTCATCGTGCTCATCATCGTGCTGACTCTGCGCCCTTCGGGCCTGATGGGTGAGCGCGTGGCCGATCGCGCGTGATGGGGATGAACATGAACTTGAACTTGAACATCAACAAAACCGTTCAATACATCCTGATCGGCGTGGGCTTGCTGGTCTTGCCGCTCATCCTTCAAAGTTTTGGCAACGCCTGGGTGCGCATTGCCGACATGGCGCTGCTCTACATCTTGTTGGCGATTGGTCTGAACATCGTGGTGGGCTACGCTGGCTTGCTTGACTTGGGCTATGTGGCCTTTTTTGCGGTAGGCGCTTACATGTACGGCTTGCTGTCTTCGCCGCACCTGATCAATACATTTACCACCTTGGCAGGTCTTTTCCCAGAGGGCATGCACATGCCCATTTGGCTCATCTTGCCCTTGGCAGCTGCGTTGGCGGGTTTGTTTGGCATGTTGCTCGGGGCGCCCACGCTCAAGTTGCGGGGTGACTATTTGGCCATCGTGACCTTGGGCTTTGGTGAAATCATCCGCGTGTTCCTGAACAACCTGGACCACCCGGTCAACATCACCAACGGCCCCAAGGGCTTGGACCAGATCGATCCTATCTCGGTTTTTGGCGTCAATTTGGGCAAAAAATTGATGGTGGGCGATTTTGAAATCGCCTCTGTCACTTTGTACTACTACCTGTTTCTGAGTTTGGTGCTGGTGACGATTTTGATCTCTCACAGATTGGAAGTCTCGCGCATTGGCCGTGCTTGGATGGCGATTCGTGAAGATGAAATCGCGGCCAAAGCCATGGGCCTGAACACCCGCAACCTCAAGCTCTTGGCCTTTGGCATGGGCGCTACTTTCGGTGGCGTGTCAGGTGCGATGTTCGCTGGTTTCCAGGGCTTCATCTCGCCCGAGTCCTTCAGTTTGATGGAGTCGGTGATGATCGTGGCCATGGTGGTGTTGGGGGGACTGGGTTATTTGCCCGGCGTGATTTTGGGCGCCATTTTGCTGTCGGCTTTGCCCGAAGTTTTGCGGTACGTGGCAGGCCCCTTGCAAGAGATGACCGGCGGTCGTTTGGATGCTTCCATACTG
>JBIKKE010000242.1:0-4158 GCA_044360575.1 Limnohabitans sp.
TCGAGCAAAGCTTGGGCTTTTTGGCCATCGTCTTTGGGCTTGGATGGCGTTGGCGCTTTGGCTTCTGGTTTGGCTTCAGGCTTTGATTCGGGTTTAACTTCAGGCTTGGCTTCGGCCTTGGTGATCACTGGCTTTTCAACCGGCTTCTCTGCCGGCTTTTCTGCCATGGGAGCCGCTGGTTTGGGCACCACTTCTTCGCGGGCGTCCAAGCTGGACTGAGCTGGCACTGTGGCCGGCTCTGTGCTGGGCAACAAAGGTTGGGCGGGCGCTTGGGCCGCAGGCACAGGCAAGTTGCTGGCCAGCGCTGGCGTTTTTTGTCGGTCAGGCACCACGATGGGCGTATCCACCGAGACGGGCCTCGGTTGGGTGTCAAACAACAGCGGAAAACCCACCACTGCCAACAAAACCAAAACCACGGCACCTGTCAGTCGGTGGCGAGCACGGCGGCGAACAATTTCGATGCTTTCGCTGGGCCCGGATGCAACGCCCTCGGCAGGCGGGGTTTGACCAGAAAATCGGAACTTAAAAAACGCCATGGCAATTGCTCAGGGGCTAAGGTGTTTGGCTTGCATGCGTGGTATGCCGTCCGCCAAAACACCGCCCACGGTGTAGAAGGAGCCAAAGACAACGATTCTATCAGCCGGGTCAGCCGCATCGATGGCGGCCTGCAGGGCCAACAAAGGGCTGTCATGCACACTGCTGGCTGTGTCAACCCGGGTGTTTTGGTTTTGCCAAATTGCTTGCAAATCGGTCGCTTTGGCGGCACGAGGCAAAGGCAAATCCGTGAAATACCAACGGTCCACCATCGGATTGACGCGCTGGAACATGGGCAACAGGTCTTTGTCGGCCATGGCCCCCAGTACGGCATGGGTGGTGGGGTAAAAACCCATGGCGTCCAGGTTGACAGACAAAGCCGCCACCGAGTGCGGGTTGTGGGCCACATCCAACACCAGAACAGGTTGCCCGGGCACGATCTGAAAGCGGCCAGGCAACTCCACCATGGCCATGCCATTGCGCACGGCTTGGGCCGTCACGGGAATGCGTTGGCGCAAGGCCTCTAGAGCGGCCAACACGCCAGAGGCATTGATCAATTGGTTGGCCCCGCGCAATGCAGGGTAGGCCATGCCGCCGTATCGGCGATCGCGTCCGGCCCAAGCCCATTGCTGCTTGTCACCCGAGTAATTGAAGTCCCGACCAAACAGCCAAAGCTCAGCGCCCAAGGCCGATGCATGGTCGATGACGCTTTGCGGGGGGACCGGGTCGCTCACCACCACGGGCCGCCCTGCCCGCATCACGCCCGCTTTTTCACGTCCGATGGTGTCGCGGTCATGGCCCAATATGGCGGTGTGGTCAATGTCAATGCTGGTGATGATGGTGCAGTCAGCGTCCACGATGTTGACTGCATCCAACCGCCCGCCCAGGCCCACTTCCAAAATAGCCACATCCAGATTGGCACTCGCCATCATGTGCAAGATGGCCAGGGTGCTGAACTCAAAATAAGTCAAACTCACATCACCGCGCACCGCCTCGACAGCTGCAAAAGCATCGGCAAACGCTTCGGCAGATGCCGATTCGCCATGCAAACGGCAACGCTCTTCAAAGTGGACCAAATGGGGCGATGTGTAAACCCCAGTTCTGTAGCCCGCTTGCAGCAAAACCGCCTCCAGCATGGCGCAGGTCGAGCCCTTGCCGTTGGTACCAGCGACCGTGATCACGGGGCAGTCGAAATGCAGGTTCATCCGGTCGGCAACGGCTTTCACCCGATCCAGTCCCATGTCAATGGCCACAGGGTGTAGTTGCTCGCACCAGTCGAGCCATTGTTGTAGAGTCTTCATAGGCGGCAATTGTCGCCCAGACTGACCTCCACGAGCTTTGACAAACCCATGCACCCCATTGTTTACGGCATTACCAATTGCGACACCGTCAAAAAAGCGCGCACTTGGCTGACAGACCAAGGCATTCAGGCCACATTTCACGACTTCAAAAAACAAGGTGTGCCCGATACCGCGCTGGACACTTGGCTGATCCACTTGGGCTGGGAAACCTTGCTCAACCGCCAAGGCACCACATGGCGCAAGCTCGACACCAGCGTGCAAGCGGGTGTGACCGACAGCGCCAGCGCCAAGGCCGTGATGCTGGCGCACGCCAGCTGCATCAAAAGACCAGTCATTGTGTGGCCTTCAGGCCAAATCACCGTGGGGTTCAAGCCCGAACAGTGGCCAGCTTGAACCGTCAAAACTGTTACCCATCTTTACACATAGACCGCACCATGGGGTGCGTGGCACGCTTAAACTGAGCGTGTCACTTTCTATCCAAGAAACAACCATGAAAACAGTTTTTATAAGCTGCGCCCTACTGGGCTTTACTGCCTTTTCGCCGCTGGGCGCAGTGGCGCAAGAGCTGGGACAAGTCCTGTCCAAAAGTCCTGTTTACCAACAGGTCATGGTTCCCCGTCAAACCTGCACCCAAGTGCCTGTGGTGCAGCAAGCGCCAAGTTCGGGCGCAGGTGCGCTCATGGGAGCCATCGCCGGGGGCGCCATGGGGAACGCCATCGGTGACGGTTCGGGCCGCGCTCTGGCGACGGTCATTGGCATCATGGGCGGGGCCATGGTGGGCGAGCGGATCGAAGGCCCAAGCGGCGCCTGGACCCAAAACCAAACCCAATGCAGCACCCAAAACGTCTACGAAAACCGCTTGGTCGGCTACAACGTGGTGTACGAATATGCGGGCAAGCAATACAACGTTCAACTGCCACAAGACCCCGGTAACACCATACCCTTGCAGATCACGCCAGCAGGACAAGGTCTGCGCTCAGAAGTGACAGCGCCTGGCGCTCCCTGGGTTGACAGCACGGTGTCCACTTCAGTCCCCCAAGTGGTCTATGTGCCAGCACCGGTTTATGTGAGCCGCGCACCTGCTTTCAGCCACATCGATTTGAGTTGGTACTCACCCAGGCCTGTGGTTCGTTCCAACAGCCACCGCCCGCTGCCTGACTACGCCAGAAGTCACCGTCAGAGCGCCCAATTCGACCGTGGTCACTGGCGCTGAACAGCCTGTGAGGGAGGCTGCTGGGCCAACGCTCGGTGGTCGGGTGTCCTAAAATAGCAGCTTGTTGATTGATGCGGCCTTCGGGCCGCGTTTTTCTGCGGTCCGACCGCACTGTTAACCCTGACCTGTTCTGCCCATGACCACCCAAACCATCGACGGCGTATCCGTCAACACCCAAGCCAATGTTTATTTTGACGGCAAGTGCGTCAGCCACGGCCTGACTTTGCCCGATGGCACCAAGTTGTCTGTGGGCGTCATCCTCCCCGCCACCCTCACTTTCAACACCGGCGCGCCTGAGATCATGGAATGCGTGGGCGGCTCTTGCGAATACAAGCTCGATGGCAGCACCGAATGGGTCAAATCCAGCGCGGGTGAAGAGTTCAGCATCCCGGGCAATTCCAAGTTCGAGATCCGCGTGACCGAGCCGTACCACTACATCTGCCATTTTGGTTAAAGCGATTGATCGAGACGCCATGAGCACCATCCTGCAAAACTTGCCCAAAGGGCAAAAAGTCGGTATCGCCTTTTCGGGCGGCCTGGACACCTCTGCCGCCTTGCTGTGGATGAAGCAGAAGGGCGCCGTGCCCTATGCCTACACCGCCAACCTGGGCCAGCCTGACGAAGCCGACTACAACGAGATCCCCCGCAAGGCGATGGAATACGGCGCTGAAAAAGCCCGCTTGGTCGATTGCCGCACCCAACTGGCCTACGAAGGCATTGCCGCCATTCAGTCAGGCGCTTTCCACATCTCCACCGGTGGCATCACCTACTTCAACACCACCCCGCTGGGCCGCGCCGTGACCGGCACCATGCTGGTTGCCGCCATGAAGGAAGACGACGTCAACATCTGGGGCGACGGCAGCACCTTCAAGGGCAATGACATCGAGCGCTTTTACCGCTACGGTCTGCTCACCAACCCGAGCCTCAAGATCTACAAGCCTTGGCTCGACCAGCTGTTCATCGACGAGCTGGGTGGCCGCGCCGAAATGAGCGCCTTCATGACCGCCAACGGTTTTGGCTACAAGATGAGCGCCGAGAAGGCCTACTCCACCGACAGCAACATGCTGGGTGCGACCCACGAAGCCAAAGACCTGGAAAGCCTGCAAAGCG
>JBIKKE010000245.1:0-4142 GCA_044360575.1 Limnohabitans sp.
CGAAAGCATTGGCTACGACCTGCGCGGCAAACACGCCGTGGTCATTGGCCGCAGCAACATTGTGGGCAAACCCATGGCACTGATGCTTTTGCAAAAAGACGCCACGGTGACGGTCGCGCACTCACGCACCCAAAACCTCAAAGCCCTCACCCTGCAAGCCGACGTGATCGTGGCCGCAGTGGGCAAGCGCAACGTGCTGACGGCCGACATGGTCAAGCCCGGCGCGGTGGTGCTGGACGTGGGCATGAACCGCAACGAAGAAGGCAAACTGTGCGGCGACGTGGACTTTGACGGCGTCAAACAAGTCGCTAGCCACATCACCCCGGTGCCCGGTGGTGTGGGCCCCATGACCATCACCATGCTGCTGGTCAACACCCTTGAAGCGGCTGAACGCGCCACCAAGTGATACAACTGACAACATCACACCGTTTTTTGGAAAATGCCATGACCAATCCCTTGCTCGACACCTCTGGCCTGCCCTTGTTTGACCGCATTGCGCCCGAGCATGTCGCCCCGGCCATGGACGAACTGCTGGCCGCCGCCGAAAAAGCGCTGGACACTGTGACCGCCGCCGAATTTCCAGCTGAATGGAAAGCCATCGCGCAAACTCTGGACGTGAGCACCGAAAAACTCGGCATGGCTTGGGGCGCGGTCTCACACCTCAACAGCGTGGCCGACACGCCTGAATTGCGCGCCGCCTACAACGCCGCCCTGCCCCGCGTGACCGAGTTTTGGACGCGACTGGGCAGCGATGAGCGTCTTTACGCCAAATACAAAGCCATTGACGCCGCCAGCCTGAACACTGAGCAAACGCAGGCCCGCAAAAATGCCCTGCGCGGCTTTGTGCTGGGCGGTGCCGAACTGCAAGGTGCAGACAAGGAACGCTACGCCGCCATTCAGGAGCGGTTGGCTGAAATCACGCAGAAGTTCAGCGAAAACACGCTGGACGCCACTGACAAGTTTGCCTTGTACGTGAGCGAAGACCAGTTGAAAGGCGTGCCGGCAGACGTTGTGCAGGCCACCCGCGATGCCGCCCAAAAAGAAGAAAAAGAAGGCCACCGCCTGAGCCTGAAAATGCCGGTGTATTTACCCGTGATGCAGTTCGCCGACAACACGGCTTTGCGCGAACAGCTCTACAAAGCCTATGTCACCCGCGCCTCAGACCAAGCCCCAGAAGACTTCAAGCATTTCGACAACACCCCGTTGATGCAGGAAATCTTGGCCCTGCGCCAAGAAGAATCACGTCTGCTGGGCTTTGACAATTACGCCCAAGTCTCGGTGGTGCCCAAAATGGCCGAATCCCCCGAAAAAGTCACCAGTTTCTTGCGCGACTTGGCGGCCAAAGCCCGCCCATTCGCTGAAAAAGACTTGGCCGATCTGCGCGAATTTGCCGCCCAAGAACTGGGCAATACAAGCCCTCTCAATGCATGGGATGTGCCTTACTTGAGCGAAAAGCTCAAAGAAGCCCGCTACAGCTTCAGCGAGCAAGAGGTCAAGCAATACTTCACCGCGCCCAAGGTGCTGGCAGGTCTGTTCAAGATCATCGAGACTTTGTTTGAAGTCAGCATCCGCGCCGACCAGGCGCCCGTTTGGCATCCGGCCGTGGGCTTTTACCGGATCGAACGCAACGGCCAATTGGTCGGCCAGTTCTACCTGGACCCCCCAGCCCGTGCTGGCAAGCGCGGCGGCGCATGGATGGACGATGTGCGCGGCCGCTGGCAGCGCCCCGACACGGGTGTGTTGCAAACCCCTGTGGCGCACTTGGTGTGCAACTTTGCTGAGGGCGTGAACGGCCAGCCCGCGTTGCTGACGCACGACGACGTGATCACCCTCTTCCACGAATTTGGCCATGGCCTGCACCACATGCTCACGCAAGTGAACGAGCGCGATGTTTCAGGCATCAGCGGCGTCGAGTGGGACGCGGTTGAGCTGCCCAGCCAGTTTATGGAGAATTTCTGCTGGGAATGGTCGGTGCTGCGCCACATGACCGCCCATGTGGAAACCGGCGAGCCCCTGCCGCGTGCCTTGTTCGACAAGATGCTGGCCGCCAAGAACTTCCAAAGCGGCCTGCAAACCCTGCGTCAGATCGAGTTTTCGCTGTTTGACATGCTGGTGCACTCCGAGCACGACCCGGCGCAAGACTTCATGCCGCTGCTGGCCCAGCTGCGCGACGAAGTCGCCGTGATGCGCCCACCCGCCTTCAACCGCATGGCCCATACCTTCAGCCACATCTTTGCAGGCGGTTACGCCGCAGGCTATTACAGCTACAAATGGGCCGAGGTGCTGAGCGCTGACGCTTATGCCGCGTTTGAAGAAACCGCCGCAGCCGACGGCACGCCCAGTGTGGAAACCGGGCGCCTTTACCGCCAGGCCATTCTGGAGGCCGGTGGCAGCCGCCCGGCGCTCGAATCATTCAAGGCCTTCCGGGGTCGTGAGCCGAGCCTCGATGCCTTGCTGAGACACCAAGGAATGGTCGCGGCTTGAAGTTGGCTTAGGGCAACCAAAAAGCGGCCCGCATCTTCTCAAAGATTCAATGGACGAAAAAAAGCACCGAGCGTTTCCGCTGAGTGCTTGTTTTCCCTACCGAATTTGGTAGGCGCGACTAGATTCGAACTAGCGACCCCCACCATGTCAAGGTGGTGCTCTAACCAACTGAGCTACGCGCCTGCTAAGCCTTGAATTATAACGTCAAAAAAACCGCTTTTTGACCTGCTGCTTCGACATTGCGAATTCAGCGCCTGCGGGCGGCCCTGACGCCTTTGACACCACGAACAGTGACCAAGACCCGGTTCAAACTCATGGCATCCCCGATTTCCACCGTGAAGGTCATCCAGGCCGTGCCTTTGACGGACTGGGTTTGCACGCCGATCACGTTCATTTTTTCCTTGGCAAACACTTCAGAGATGTCTCGCAGCAAGCCCTGGCGGTCGATGGCCTCAACCGAAACATCGACCGGATAAACCGAGCCTTCGGAAGCTTTGCCCTCACCCCAGCGGACATCAATCACGCGCTCAGCATGGCGCGAAGCCAATTCGCGGAAATTGCTGCAGTCTTGGCGGTGAATGCTCACGCCCTTGCCGCGTGTGACAAAGCCACCAATCGCATCGGGTGGTGCGGGTTTGCAGCAACGCGACAGTTGCGTCAGCAAAGAATCCACCCCCACCACCAAAACACCCGAGGGTGACTTGCGGGCCACCGCCCCTTTGAACTTCTTTTGGAAGTACTCATCGGGCTCCAGGGCAGGTTCGGGGGGATTGAGCAAAACCTCGATGTTGCGCAGCGAGTACTCGTCTTTGCCCACCACTTCAAACAAACCGTCTGCCGACTTGAAGCCCAATTGGCTGGCCAAATCGTCCAAACGAATGGCGGTGCGGCCCAAGCGTTGCAAAGATTTTTCGACCGCCTCACGGCCCTTGGCGATGGTTTCTTCACTGACCTGCGCATTGAACCAGGCTCGCACCTTGGCACGCGCCCGAGGGCTGGCCAAAAAGCCCAGCTCGGGGTTGAGCCAATCGCGCGATGGCCCCCCCTCTTTGATGGCCGTGATCTCCACCGTCTGGCCGTTGGCCAATTGGGTGTTCAGGGGCACCATCGCCCCGTCGACCTTGGCGCCCCGGCAGCGGTGGCCCAAATTGGTGTGAACGGTGTAGGCAAAGTCAATGGCTGTAGCGCCTTGCGGCAACTCCACCACCGCCGCATCGGGCGTCAGCACATAAATGCGGTCCTCAAACAAGCCGCTGCCTTGCCCGTGGGCCTGCGCCGCACCCGACAAATCGCGCTCCCAGGCCAACAACTGGCGCAGCACTGCAATTTTTGTGTCGTATTCGCTGCTGGCCGAGACACCCGCATAACCTTTGGCCCCCGCTTCTTTGTAAGCCCAGTGCGCAGCCACGCCATGTTCGGCATGCTCGTGCATGGCCTGGGTGCGAATTTGAACCTCAATCGGGCCGCCATCGGCATCGCGCACCACGCTGTGCAAAGACTGGTAACCATTCGCTTTGGGCTTGGCAATGTAATCGTCAAACTCTTCGGCGATCGGCACAAAGTGCTCGTGTACCCAACTGAGCACTTGGTAACAATCGGCCACGCTGGGCACCACCACGCGCAGGGCACGGATGTCGAAGACGCGTTCAAAGGGCAGC
>JBIKKE010000037.1:0-14424 GCA_044360575.1 Limnohabitans sp.
CTGCTGCAAAACGGCGGCGTGCAATGGATGACTGCAGGTCAGGGCGTGATCCATTCCGAAATCCCGCAGCAAGCCGATGGTGTGATGGAGGGCTTTCAGCTCTGGCTGAACCTTCACAGCTCCGAAAAAATGCAAGCGCCGTGGTACCGCGACTTTCAAAACGCGCAACTGCCGCAACTGACCATGCCCGAAGGTGTGCTGGTGACGGTGATTGCCGGTGCTAGCCATGGCGTGCAAGGCGCGGTGAGTCGCGAGATCACACAGCCCGTGTTTCTTGATTTGCACATGCCCGCAGGTTCGCGTTTTGAGCAAACCCTGCCCACTGGGCACAACGCCTTTGTGTACGTGTACCGGGGCGAGGTGAGCATCGCAGGGCAGACCGTGCCCTTGCAGCGCATGGCCATCTTGGCCAACACCGCGCAGGCCGACGGCGTGATGATTGAAGCCAGTGCCGATGCGAAATTGATTCTGGTGGCGGGCCAACCGCTCAAAGAACCCATCGTGCAGTACGGCCCGTTTGTGATGAACACCAAGGAAGAGATCTACCAAGCCCTGGCGGATTTCAGGGACGGGCGTCTGGGCGAGCGGGCTTGAATCTAAAAGACGTTCAATTTGACGTCTTAAAAAATGTCATTTAGAATGTCTTTTAAGATCGGGAGGCTTTATGGACACGATTCTCAGCAAGAGCAGCATCAGCGTCACCGAACTCAAGCGCAACTACGCCAGCATCTTGGCGCAAGCCGACGATGAACCGGTAGCAGTACTCAACCACAACCGGCCAGAGGCCTACTTGGTGCCTGCGGCGTATTTTGAGCGGCTGCTCAACCAACTCGAAGATTTGCAAGACGCACAGCTGATTCGACAGCGCGCCAACGGCCGTTTCATCGAGATCAACCCCGATGACCTTTAAGCTGCGCTTTCACGAGCTGGCCTGGGCCGAATGGCAAAAGTTGGATGGCAGCGTTAAAGCGCCGATCAAGAAAAAACTACTGGAACGATTGCAAGAGCCTCGGTTGCCATCGGCGGCTTTGTCCAACATGCCCGACTGCTACAAGATCAAGTTGCGACAGGCGGGTTACAGGCTGGTGTACAGGGTGGATGACGACATTGTTTTTGTCACGGTCATCGCCGTGGGAAAACGCGATAAAAATTTGGTTTACGACACGGCCATGACCCGGTTGCCCTGATCTTCAAAGACCCAAATCCTGTGTCCTTCAATGGCCTTAGGCGGCTTGCCAAGTCCGCACAAATGCCGCTGCCTTTTCGTACACCAGCTCAGCACTTCGCCCCGGCGCATACAAGGCAGAACCTAGGCCAAAACCGCTCGCGCCTGCCTTGCGGTAAGCCGCCATGTTGTCGGGCGTGATGCCCCCCACGGGCATGAGGGCAGCGTCTTTTGGCAGCACGGCGCGCAGGGCTTTGACGGTGGCGGGTGAAATCATCTCGGCGGGGAACAACTTGAGCCCGTGCGCACCTGCATCGAGCGCGGCAAAGGCTTCGGTGGGCGTGGCCACGCCGGGCAGCACCACCATGTTCAGCGCCAGAGCCTGCGCCAGCACCGCCGGATTGAAGTTGGGGGCCACGACCAAGCGGCCGCCTGCCGCGTGAACGTCGTTGACCTGCTGCGCGTTCAGCACGGTGCCTGCGCCGATCAGTCTTTGCGGAAACTGCGCGGTCAAGGTGGCGATGCTCTGCAAAGGTTCGGGCGAGTTCAGCGGCACCTCGATGATGGCAAAGCCGCTGTCCACCAGCGCTTGGCCGATGGCTGGGGCTTCAGCAGGAGTGAGGCCGCGCAAGATGGCGATCAAGGGCAGCTGGGCCATGGCGTGCGCCAGGATTTGTGCGGAGTTTGTGAACGGTGTCATGGTGGGGTGTTGTTGAATGTTTCAGGGCTTGTGCCTCGCCCATCGCCCACGGGGTGGGCTCCTACAGGGAGGTGATTTTCGAAGCTCAGCATGCGGATGCCAATGCAAACAAGCCTGCCCAAGTGGCTTGCGCACCATGGCTTTGGCAGGCAATGCCCAAGTGTTGCAGGGCCAGGGTGTAGCGCAGCGTCAGGGCTTCGCTGCCGATCAAGATCACCGGCCCCTGCGCTAAGGGCACATTTTGTGTGCGCAGCTCTTCGCCGATCAGCAGGCCCGACAAGAAACTGGGCAATTGGGCCGCGCTCAGGCGGTCAAACAAGCCCAGTGTGCGCACGGCAAACAGGTGGTGCAGCACGCTGCCCGCCTGCTGGCTTTGGTCCACGCCTTGCAAAAATGTCGCTTCGTCGAAGGCCCCGTTCAGGTCAAGGGTCTTGCCCAAAATCGAATGCTGGCTCATCAGCGCAAACACCTCGCCGGTCATGAAGGTCTGGAACTGCGTGACGCGGCCGCTGTGCACCTGCACCCATTTGCTGTGCGTGCCCGGCAGCACCAGGGTGGCGTTGTCGCGCCCAGTCAGTTGCAGCGCGCCAAAGATCTGCACTTCTTCGCCACGCATCACGTCGGGCGTGTGCAGTGTGTCGGTACTCGTAAAGCTCAAACCCGGTACCAGGGCAATGCGATCGGGCTGCAGCCACAACAGGTGTTGGCTCAGTTCGGCAAAGTCCGCGGGACAGGGGCAGTAGGGCGCTTCTTGCCAGCCTTGGCGGCTGCCGGCCATGCCAGAGATCAGACACAGCGCGCCCTCGGCTTGCATCCAGTCTCCGAAATGTTCGTTGAAGAGGGCTTCAAACTGGCCCGGGGGCACGGTGAGGATGCCGCGTGGATATTCGCGTGATTCGAGCACCTGGCCGCTGGTGCCCAGCCGTGCGCCACGCAGCGAAGAGGTGCCCCAGTCGATGGCGATCAAAGGTCTCTTGATGCTCATGAGGCTGTACCTTTCGATAGCGAGTCCAACACCTTCAACACGGTGTCGCGAGATGGCAAAGGATCGACCGCGCCATAGCCTTGAACCGACAGCGAGGCTGCGGCATTGGCATAAGCGGTGGCAGCCCACAAGTCGTCGCCAGCCGACAAACGCGCCAGCAGATTGCCTGCAAAACAGTCTCCTGCGCCTGTGGCGTCTAAGGCCGTGACCGCATGGCCCGGTATGCAGCGTTGGTTTTCGCCGTCACTGGCCAGCGCCCCATCACCGCCCAATTTGAGCACCACTTGCGCTGCCCCCTGGGCGTGACTCCAAGCGATGATGTCGGCCACATGAGTGAGGCCCGTGAGTGCGGTCATGTCTTCGAGGCTGGGCAAAAACAGATCACACAGACCTACCGCTTGGCGGATGCAGGCCTGCGCCCTGGCCAGTGGCCACAGCGACAAACGCAAGTTCGAGTCGAGCGCCACCCGTGTGCCGGCGTTGCGGGCATGAGCCATGGCGGCAAAAGCCGTGTCGCAAGCCGAGGCGGAAATCGCCAAAGAGATGCCCGACAGGTGCAGCCACTGGCTGCTGGCAATGGCGTCTTGCCAGTGCGCCAAGTCTTGTGGCTGCATGCGGCTGGCCGCCGATCCGGCACGCGCATAGCTGAAGTGGTGACCTTGCGCATCGTGGCTCACAAAGTACATCCCGGTGGGCGCTTGCTCATCTCGCAGCACGGTGGTGCTGCCCACGTTTTCGCGTTGCCAGAGGTCCATGAGGCACTTGCCCCAACGGTCGGTGCCCAGGCGGCTCAGGTAAGCCACCCGTGCACCGGCACGGGCAGCGGCAATGGCGGCGTTGCTGGTGTCGCCACCAAAACCTTGGGCATAGAGCGGGGCATCGTTTGCGTCTGAATGGGGGCGTTGGTTGAACTCGACCATGGCTTCGCCGAGCGCCACCATGTCCAAGGTGTAGGAGGTTGGATCGCGTGGCTTCATGTCAACAATGTGCAACAAGGCATCGGGTGAGGTGGGAGAATCATCGTCGAATGGCGACCGCCAATGGCAAAAAATGAAAGACCCCAAGCATGTGGAATAAAAGCATGGAAAGTGATGTGGTGCTGGACGCTTCTTTGAAGGGCTTTCCTCTGGCCGCTGAGCCCTGTGCAGTGTCTGAACTGGGCCAGCGCGGCTGGCATCTGCTGGACGATGCGCTGGCCTACCCGTTGGCCGTGTTGCGCCGCCCAGCCCTCACGCACAACCTGGCCTGGATGCAAGACTTTGTGCAGCGCAAAGGCGTGGCCCTGGCGCCGCACGGCAAGACCACCTTGTCGCCGGAGTTGTTTCGCATGCAGTTGCAAGCCGGCGCTTGGGGTTTGACCTTTGCCAACGTGCACCAGTTGCGCGTGGGTCTGGCGGCCGGGGTGCAGCGCGCCATCATCGCCAACCAATTGGTGTCGGATGCCGACTTGGACGGATTGGATCTGTTGTTGCGCCAGCACCCTCAGGCGCAGGTCTGGTTTTTGGTGGACTCTTTGGCGCAGCTCGATCTGCTGGCCGATTGGGGGCGTCGCCGTGAAAGCACCCGTTGCTGGGACGTGTTGTTGGAACTGGGCATTGCGGGGTATCGCACCGGCTGCCGCACGCACGAACAGGCCTTGGTGTTGGCGCGCGCCATGGCTGCATCGCCTTGCGTGCGCTTGGGCGGCGTGGAGTGTTACGAAGGTGGACTGGGCCAATGCGACAGTGCCCACGACATCGAGGCTGTGAGCGGTCTGGTGCGCAGCGTGCAGGCTTTGGTGCAACAGATCGATGCGCAAAAGCTGTGGGGTCGTGACGAAGTTTTGCTGTCGGCTGGGGGCTCGGCGGTGTTCGATCTGGTGATCCCCATGCTCAAAACGCAGGTCAAAAGCCGACCTGTGCAAGGCGTTTTGCGCTCGGGTTGCTATGTGACCCACGACCACTGGAATTACGCCCGTTATCTCAAACTGGTGGAAGCGCGCGAGGGGCTGAGCGCTTCGCTGCAACCCGCGCTGGAGATCTGGACCCGGGTGCAATCGGTGCCCGAGCCAGGGCTTGCCATTTTGACGGCAGGGCGGCGCGACCTGTCGTTTGACCAGTGCATGCCCATGCCTGTGCGTTGGGCGGCTCACGGGCAAAGCGGTGAAGGTGCCATGCAGGCCACGCCCAATTCCTGGAAAGTCAAGGCGCTCAGCGACCAGCACGCGCACATGGTGTTTGATGCCGAGGGCGTTTGGCCGCAGGTAGGCGATCGCGTGGGCTTGGGCATTTCTCACCCCTGCACTACTTTTGACAAGTGGCGCTGGATGGCCATCATCGAAGACGATGGCCTCATCAGTGGGGCGATCAGCACACATTTTTAAATGGCGAACCCGTGTGAAACAAAAAAGGCCGCCACGCAGCTTGAGCGTGGCGGCCTTTTTTCAAAGCTCACTTCAAACCGTTCAAGGCCTCGGCTGGGTAGCCTGGGCGGGTCTTGCAGTCCTCGATGTACTGCTCAATGATGGCTTCGTAGCTGGTATCTGCCCTGAGGCCCAGGGCTTGCGCACGCTCAAAGGTGCAGCCCTTGGCCCAGTTGTCCACGATGGCGGCGATGCGTTCGTCTTTCTGGAAAGTCACGCGGGCGCGAACGGCAGGTCCACCGACCTTCTCGAGGGCTGCCAGCATGTCGCTCACCTTCACATTCAGGCCCGGCAGGTTCAGTGCCATGCGGCCGCCAAAGGCTTCGCGGCTGGCTTCGAACACGGTGATCAAACCGTGCACGGTGTTGCCCGGCGAAGAGATGGGGTGCGACACATGGGCATCCACCGGGCAGGTGGTGGCCGTTCCCGCCAAAGGCTCGCGGATGATGCCGCTGAAGAACGAAGACGCTGCGCCGTTGGGTTTGCCGGGGCGCACGGCCACGGTCATCAAGCGCGCAGCACGGCCGTCGATGTAGCCCTTGCGGGTGTAGTCGGCCACCATGTACTCGATCATCAGCTTGTGTGTGCCGTAGGAGGTTTGCGGCGTGGGCAAGGTGGTGTCGGCCACCAGCGCGGGCATGGGGTTGGCTGCATCGGGGCCGAACACCGCAACAGAGCTGGCAAACACCAGACGCGGTGCTTTGCCCAATCGCTCGGTGGACACGCGGATGCTGTCGAGCAGCAAGCGCGAGCTGTCCACGTTGGAGCGCAGGCCCAGGTCAAAGTCGAGTTCGCACTCGCCCGACACAGCAGACGCGAGGTGGAACACGCCATCAAAGCCGCTCTTGAACAAGTCGCCCTGTTCCAGCATGGGTCCAGCGTGGCCCTTGACCCGAGGGTCGGCCAGCAAATCTGCCGGGGCAGGGAACAGGTCGGCAATCACCAATTCGCGCACGCTTTGGCCATTGAGTTGTCCGCGCTTCAAAATCTCGCGGGCCAGTCGGGCACCTAAAAATCCGGCACCGCCGGTGATCAAAATTCGCATGTGTGTTCCTTGTCAATCAGTGGTTGTCTTTGGGCACAGCCGAACCGCGTTGACCCACCAAAAAGTCCATGTCCGCGCCTTCGTCGGCTTGCAGCACATGGTCAATGTAGAGCTTCCAGTAGCCAGAGTTCATGGCCGGTGCAGGTTTTTCCCACAGGTTCAAGCGGCGCGCCAGTTCCTCGTCGCTGATCAGCAGTTGCAAGGTGCGTTCAGGGACGTTGAGCGAGATCATGTCACCGTTTTGCACCACCGCCAGCGGGCCGCCTGCAGCGGCTTCGGGGCTGGTGTGCAACACCACGGTGCCATACGCCGTGCCGCTCATGCGGGCATCCGAGATGCGCACCATGTCGGTGATGCCTTTGCGCAGCACCTTGGGTGGCAGTGGCATGTTGCCCACTTCGGCCATGCCGGGGTAGCCCTTGGGGCCGCAGTTCTTCAGGACCAATATGCAGGTTTCATCGACATCCAGATTTTCGTCGTCGATGCGTTTGTGGAAATCGTCGCTGTCTTCAAACACCACGGCGCGACCTGTGTGCACCATCAGTGCTGGGGTGGCCGCGCTGGGCTTGATGACCGCACCGCGTGGCGCCAGGTTGCCGCGCAGGATGGCGATGCCGGCTTTTTCTTTGAATGGCGCATCCAAGGTCTTGATCACACGGGGGTCATAGTTCACGGCCGCCGCGTTGTTCTCGCGCACGGTTTTGCCACTCACGGTGATGATGTTGGTGTGCAACAAGTTTTCGATTTCTTTCATCACAACCGGCAAGCCTCCGGCATAGCAGAAGTCTTCCATCAGGTGCTCGCCAGAAGGCTGCATGTTCAAGATGCAGGACATTTCACTGCCCAATCGCTCAAAGTCATCCAAGGTGAGTTTCAAGCCCAGACGACCGGCAATCGCGATCAGGTGAATGACGGCATTGGTCGAGCCACCTATGGCGGCCAGTGTGCGGATGGCGTTTTCAAAAGCTTCGCGGGTGAGCACTTTGCTGATGGTCTGGTCGGTGTGAACCATCTCCACAATCCGGCGACCCGAGTCGCGTGCCAAAACGTTGCGACGACCATCTACAGCTGGGAAAGTGGCATTGCCCGGCAAACCGATGCCAAGCGCCTCGACCATGCAAGCCATCGTGCTGGCCGTGCCCATGGTCATGCAGTGGCCATGGCTGCGGTGCATGCAGCTTTCGGCATCAAAGAAGTCAGCCAACTTCAAGGTGCCAGCGCGCACTTGTTCGCTCATGCTCCAGACGCCCGTTCCTGAGCCGAGTTCTTGTCCGCGCCACTTGCCGTTGAGCATGGGACCACCGCTGATGCCAATGGTGGGCAGGCCCACGCTGGAGGCACCCATCAGCAAGCTGGGGGTGGTTTTGTCGCAACCCATGAGCAGGACCACGCCGTCGATCGGATTGCCTCGGATACTTTCTTCCACGTCCATGCTGGCCAGGTTGCGGTAGAGCATGGCGGTGGGGCGCAACAGCGTTTCGCCGAGAGACATCACGGGAAACTCAAGTGGGAATCCGCCAGCCTCGTAAACGCCGATCTTGACCTGCTCGGCCAAAGCGCGGAAGTGCGAGTTGCAGGGGGTCAGTTCGCTGAAGGTGTTGCAGATGCCGATGACTGGACGGCCGTCAAACTGGTCATGAGGAATGCCCTTGCCCTTGACCCAGCTGCGGTAGGCAAAGCCGTCGCGGTCTTGGCGTCCAAACCATTGCTGGCTGCGCAGGTCTTCGGGTTTTTTACGAGGGGTATCGCTCATGGGGTGTTTCCGTTGGTAGGGCGGTTGTGGATGCTGAAAATCCTATCGTATGACGATAGTAAAACAAGCGGGCTTTGTAAAACCAGCGACATGGGGCAAACCCTAGACGCCAAAACGACTGCTCCTAGGGTTTACCAGAGTCTGTCTCTGGCCTTCAATCATCATATGATAGGTCCTCGAATGCAGACTTCATGACGAACAATTTCCACAAAAATTCTCTTGATTTATTGGGCCAGGCTATTTTGTCTGGCCGCTATGCTGTGGGCGCGAGTCTGCCCCCTGAGCCCATCTTGTGCGAAGAGTTGGGTGTGAGCCGAACCGTGGTGCGCGAGGCCATCAAGTCTCTGGTGGCCAAAGGATTGCTGGTCACCGGTCCCAAAGTGGGTACTCGGGTCATGCCCGATGCCCACTGGAATTGGTTTGACCCCGATGTGGTGGCTTGGCAGTCGGCCTGTGGTTTGACGCCTGATTTCTTGAAAGACTTGCAAGAGCTGCGCCGAGTGGTTGAACCTGCTGCTGTTCGTCTGGCGGCTGAGCGGGCCACGCCCGAAGACATTGCCTACATCGAAGCCGCTTATGCTGGCATGAAACAAGCGGTGGAGGAGGGTGGCGATTACGTCACGCACGACCTGCGTTTTCATGAGGGTTTGCTACAGGCTTCGCACAACCGCATGCTGGTGCAAATGAGCAAGGCGCTCAATGCTTTGCTGCGCACCAGTTTCGAAATCTCCACCCGCATCGAGGATGGCACCAAGACCTCATTGCCTTTGCACCGGGCGGTGCTCAACGCTGTCATCGCCCGCAACCCTGCCAAAGCCGAACGGGCCGTGATGGTCCTGATCGAAGGGGCTCGGCAAGACATTGAGCAGGTGTTGGCCTCGCGCCGCAAGTTGCCGATGGTCTCGGGCGTGGCCACGCCCATCAAATCGAAAGTCCGGTCTCATCCGTCAGCCGCCAAGAAAGCGCTTAAAAAAGTAGTCAGGGCAGTGGCCTGAGCTGAAAGACACGCATGCAAACTACCATCAACGCTTTTTTCAAACTGCTCGAATTTCTGGTGGTGGCCTGCCTGGTGGCCATGGTCATCATGGTGTTTGGCAACGTGGTGCTGCGCTACGGTTTCAACTCAGGCATATCGGTTTCAGACGAAATGTCGCGCTACTGTTTCATTTGGCTGACCTACATCGGGGCGATGGTGGCCATGCGTGAAAAAGGCCACTTGGGTGTGGATACCCTGGTGCGACGCTTGCCTTTGGGCGGCAAAAAGCTGTGTTTTTTTCTCAGCGAAATCCTGATGTTGCTTTGCAATGCTTTGTTTTTTTGGGGCACTTGGAAGATGCACGACTTGCAGGTGACCAACATTTCGGTGGTGGTGGGCATTTCCATGATCTGGATCTATGGCATCGGTTACGTCACAGCCAGTGTCATGGCGGTGATGAACCTGCACAATCTGTTCCTTTTGTTCACCGGTCGTTTGAGCGAGGCAGACTTGGTCATGGTGGTGGAGTCGGAAGACAAGGTCGTGCTGGAGACCCTTGAGCCTGAAGTGCGGGGGCGCGCATGACCATCGCTGTTTTTGTGTTCAGTCTGCTCGGGGCCATGGCCTTGGGCATGCCCATAGCCTATGCCTTGCTGGTGTGTGGTTTGAGTTTGATGGCTTACATGGCCAGCAACGGCATGATCAATGCGTTCGACAGCCAAATTTTGGCGCAGCGTTTTGTCGATGGGGCAGACAACTTCCCCTTGTTGGCGGTGCCGTTCTTCTTGTTGGCGGGCGAGTTCATGAATGCCGGTGGTTTGAGTCGCCGCATCGTGAACCTGGCCATGGCCTGGGTCGGTCATTTCAGGGGCGGTCTGGGTTATGTGGCCGTGATGGCCGCGGTCATCATGGCCTCGCTGTCGGGTTCCGCCGTGGCCGACACGGCGGCGCTTGCGGCCTTGTTGATTCCGATGATGAAGCGGGCAGGCTACAACGTGGGCCGCTCTGCCGGCTTGATCGCCTCGGGCGGCATCATCGCGCCGGTGATCCCGCCTTCGATCGGTTTCATCATCTTCGGTGTGGCAGCCAACGTCTCCATCACCAAGCTGTTTTTGGCGGGCATCGTGCCAGGCTTGTTGATGGGTGTGGCGATTGGCTTGACTTGGTGGTGGGTGGCCAAGCGCGAAAACGTGCAGCCGGGACCTCGCATGAAGCTGGCCGAAAAACTGCAAGCCACCCGTGAAGGCATCCTCGCCCTGGGCTTGCCGGTTTTCATCATCGGGGGCATGAAGTTTGGCGTGTTCACTCCAACCGAGGCCGCTGTGGTCGCTGCCGTGTACAGCTTTGTGGTGGGGGTGTTTATTTACCGTGAGTTGAAGTGGTCAAAGATGTACGGATTGATTTTGGCCGCGGGTAAAACCACCTCGGTGATCATGTTCTTGGTGGCTGCCGCCATGGTCAGCGCTTGGTTGATCACGGTGGCCAACATCCCGGCCGAGGTGGCCCGGATGATGGAGCCCCTCATGCACAACAAAACCTTGCTCATGCTGGTGTTGATGCTCTTGGTCATTGTGGTGGGCACGGCGCTTGACTTCACACCCACCGTGTTGATCCTGACCCCGGTGTTGATGCCCTTGGTCATCAAGGCGGGCATCGATCCCGTTTATTTTGGTGTGTTGTTCATAATGAACAATGCCATCGGCCTGATCACACCCCCGGTGGGCACTGTGCTCAATGTGGTGTGTGGTGTGGCCAAAATCAACATGGACACGGCCTTCAGAGGGGTGCTGCCATTTTTGTGGGCGCAACTCGCTGTGCTGGCCTTGTTGATTGCTTTTCCATCCATCGTCATCGAGCCGATGAAGTGGATGCTGAGATGATTTTTTAACCCGTGTATTTTTTAAAGGAGACAAGCATGATGAAACGCAGAAATTTGGTGGCCCTGATTGCGGGCACTTTCTTGGTGGCCTCCAGCGCCATGGCCCAGTTTGCCGACCGCAACATCAAGTTCACCAATGGCGTGAACGAAGACCACCCGGTCGGTGTGGGCGTGAAGAAAATGCAAGAAGTTTTGGCTGCCAAAACCGGCGGCAAAATGAAGATCACCGCCTTCTGGGGTGGTGCAGCGGGCGGCGACTTGCCTGCCACACAGGCTTTGCGTGCAGGTACGCAAGAGATGGTTTGCACCTCCAGTTCGCCGTTGGTGGGCATCATCAAAGAGCTGGGCGTGTTCGACTTGCCGTTCTTGTTTGCCAATGAAAAAGAAGCCGATGCGGTCCTCGATGGTGCAGCTGGCAGGTACTTCAATGCCAAGCTCGAAGCCGCAGGCTTGGTGAACCTGGCGTATTGGGAAAACGGTTTCCGCAACCTCACCAACAGCAAGCGCCCGGTCACCAAGTTGGAAGATTTTGAAGGTGTCAAAGTTCGCGTGATGCAAAACAACATCTTCTTGGACACCTTCAGGACGTTGGGCACCAATGCCGTGCCCATGGCTTTTGGCGAGGTGTTCACCGCACTGGAAACCAAGACCATCGACGGTCAGGAAAACCCCTTCGTGACGATTGAGACCTCCAAGTTCAACGAAGTGCAGCGTTTCTTGAGTGTGACGCGACATGCCTACACGCCTTTCCTGATTCTTTACAGCAAAAAGCTGTGGGATCAGCTGAACCCTCAAGAACAGGCGGTGCTGCGTGAAGCCGCCCTTGAAGGCCAAAAGGTTCAGCGCGCCGCCAACCGTGCACTGAACGAAAAATCTCTGGCTTCGCTCAAAACCAAGGGCATGCAGGTCAATGAAGTCAGCGCTGCAGAGCAAAACCGCATCCGCGCACGCGTGGCTTCTGTGTATGACAAGCACAAAGACTCGATTGGCGCCGATGCCATCAAGGTGGTGCAAGACGAGCTGCGCAAGTCACGCGGCGGTTGATCCTCAACCCCGTCTCGATGCCACTTTTCCAGTGCATTGAGTCCAGGAGCTCCACAGCCACAAGCTGTGGGGCTTTTTTAACGACCAAACAGGTGTTTACATGAAAATCACGCAACTCGAAACCATCCGTTTGGGTGAATTTCCCAACATCATCTGGGTGCGCGTGCACACCGACGAAGGCTTGGTGGGCTTGGGCGAAACCTTCATGGGCGCGCAAGCGGTTGAGGCTTATCTGCACGAGTGGGTTGCGCCCAAAGTGGTCGGCCAAGACCCTCTGGCCATCGAGTCGCGCCAGCGCGATATCACCGGTTATTTGGGCTGGCGTGGGTCCGGGGTGGAGACTCGCGGCAATTCAGCGGTGGACATTGCGCTGTGGGACATCTTTGGCAAAGCCGCTGGCATGCCGGTGTACACGGCCCTTGGCGGCAAAAGCCGCGACGAGATCCGCGTGTACAACACCTGCGCGGGTTACCAATATATCCGCAGCAACGTGAACCAAACCAGCAGCAACTGGGGTCTGGGCAACAACGCTGGGCCTTACGAAGACCTGCAAGGCTTTTTGCACCGCGCCGACGAGGTGGCCGAATCTCTGCTTTCCGAGGGCATCACCGGCATGAAAATCTGGCCTTTTGATGTGGCTGCAGAAAAGTCGCACGGCCAGTACATCAGCCCGCAAGATCTGAACACCGCCTTGGAGCCATTCCGCAAGATCCGTCGTGCGGTGGGCGACAAGATGGACATCATGGTGGAGTTCCACAGCCTGTGGCGTTTGCCCATGGCGCAAAAGATTTCACGCGCCTTGCAGGAGTTCGACACCTTCTGGCACGAGGACGCGATCCGCATGGACAGCCTCGATTTGCTCAAGCAGTATGCGGTGGACTGCAAGGCGCTGATTTGTGCGAGCGAGACGCTCAGCTACAAATGGGGTTTCAAGGATTATTTGCAAACCGGTGTGGCGGGTGTGGCCATGCTGGACCTGAGTTGGTGCGGGGGGCTGACTGAGGCCCGCAAGATCGCCGCCATGGCCGACGCTTGGCAATTGCCCGTGGCGCCACACGATTGCACTGGGCCGGTGGTGTGGGCAGCGTCCACGCACTTGTCGCTGCACGCGCCCAATGCGCTCATTCAAGAGAGCGTACGGGCTTTTTACAGCGGCTGGTACAAAGAGTTGGTGACCGAGTTGCCGCAAGTTAAAAACGGCATGATCAGCCTGAATGACAAGCCGGGTTTGGGGCTGGAGTTGTTGCCCGACTTGCACAAACGGGCTGATGCGGTGGTGCGCATCAGCGCTTGATCAACCGCGACCCACAAACGGCATGTTGGTCGCCATCACGGTGGTGAACAGGATGTTGGCCGACAGGGGCAGGCGGGTCATGGTCAAGAAGGTCTCGACCACGGCGCTCATGTCCATGCGCGGCTCGGCCTTGATGGTCAGGTCAGCCTGGTGCACGCCCGAGGCCATTTTGAGGGTCATGTCTGAGGCCACGTTGCCGATGTCGATTTGACCCACCGCGATGCTGTAAGGGCGGCCATCGAGCGAGGCTGCGCGGGTCAGGCCCGAGACGGCGTGTTTGGTCGCAGTGTAGGCAATGGAGCCAGGGCGAGGCACATGGGCCGAGATCGAACCATTGTTGATGATGCGGCCGCCTTGCGGGCTTTGCTCTTGCATCAGCTTGAAGGCATACGACAGGGTGTAGAACGCGCCATTCAGGTTGATGTCCACCGCACGGCGCCATTCGTCCCCCGACAGGTCGCCTGGCAAGGTGTAGGGCAGCGAGATGCCCGCATTGTTGAATACCAGATCGAGGCGGCCAAAACGGGCGCGAACCTGCTCGAACAGGGCTTTGACTTCGGGCTCTTTGGACAGATCGGTCGGGATGGCGTGCGCATGGGCCGCATTGACACCGGCTTCGGCCACGGCAGTGGCCAGTGCGTCGGCACGGCGACCGACCAGAACCACTTGCCAGCCTTCTTTGAGCAGGGCCAAGGCGCAGGCTTTGCCAATACCGGAGCTTGCACCGGTGACGAGGGCGATTTTGGACATGGTGAGAACTTTCTTGAGAGGGCTTGAAAAACCTGTGATTTTCAGGCGTTTTGAAAAGAAATCTGTACCTTGAGTGACTGGCTCTTGTCGGCGGCGAGGTCAAAAGCTTCGATGGCGCGCTCCACCGGCAAGATGCCGGTTATCACCGGTTTGCCGTTGACCAAGCCTTCGTTCAAAAAGCGCACGGCGGTGGCAAATTCGGCATGGAATCGGAAGGTGCCGCGCAGGTCCACTTCTTTGGCCACGATTTGCGTCATGGGCAGGCTGATGTCGCCGCCCATGCCCACGGTGATCAGCACGCCACGCGGCACGATGGTGTCCAGGCCCACGCGCAACGCGGCTTCGCTGCCCGAGGCTTCAAACACGGCATCGAACTGCCCTTTGTCCACTTTGTATTTGTCCAGGGCGGCTGCATCGGTCTTAAGGTTGATG
>JBIKKE010000246.1:0-4139 GCA_044360575.1 Limnohabitans sp.
GGGTCAAACATCGCACGGTAATAGCCCAAGGTGGCCGTTAAAACACCGGGTTGAGACAACATGTGCTTGATGCTTCGGATGTGATCTTCGTCTTGGAATCCTTCAACCGTCCAGTAATCCCACAGGTAATCAATGAAGGCCATGTCGTTTTGCAAGATCGCTTTTTCAGGCAAGTCTTTCAGTTGAAAGAACCACCAATGGAATGACCGATGGATGTGCTTGGGTTCCAGAATACTTTGCCCGACCTTTTCAGGGTGAGGCACCGCCATCAAAACAGCTCGCTTGAATAAATCGGGATAAGCGGCCAACAAACCATAACCGATGATCGCGCCCCAATCTTGGCCCACCAAATGACAAGGTTCGTGCCCGCAAAGCTTTTGCGTGAACTGCGCAAGCTCATGAACCAGTGTTGCCTTGTCATAAAAACCATCCAACGGAACCTCTGTGGGAGGATAGCCCTTGAGGTAAGGCGCGATCACCCGGTACCCCTGCCCACTCAGTGCTTCGATCTGGTGACTCCAAGTCAAAGCATGGTCAGGAAAACCATGCAGCAGAATCACTGTGGGGCCGGTGCCTTGCTCAATGTATGCAAACTTCAAGTGTCCCACTTGAATGAATTGATTTTCGTCATTTTTCATATCAAACACCCTGACTGATCACGCGTTTTTTAAGGCTGAGCATGGCGAAAAGATCTCATCGGACCAGGATCCCCCATGCGAAACCAAATGGCCGACAAAACAAGGGCCATGACCACCAAGAGCAAAGCGGCGCCAGAAAGTAGTGCCGTGATTTCTGTGTCCCTTTTTTCCAAGGTGAATTGATTCGACAAGTGCTGATAAACTTTTTTCAAGTCATCCGCAGATCCTGCTTTGAAATATTCGGCCTCAGTGATCTTGGCAACTGCTTTGAGTGATTCTTCATCGACCTGAGTAAAAAAGGAAGAGCCCTCAAAGCCTGGGATGAAACCGTTTGGGGTTCCAAACCCCACCGTGTAAACACGAACCCCCAAGTCGGCTGCTTTTTGAGCCGCCCACAAAGGGTCTGGACCCGACGTTCTGCGGCCATCCGTTAACAAGACAATGGCACCTCCTTTGAAGGAGCCAGGGGGCTCAGGCGCGCGCTCTTTTTCGGTCGGCTTGGCATCCAAACTGCGACCCCCATTGTTCAGGCCGCCTCCAGCGTCACCACCGAAGCCAGCGGGGCTGGGGGGAAAGAGTATCTTTTCCAAATCAAGCTTCGCCTCAGGCCGCAGCGTTGCCAAAGCCATCAGCAAACCGCTGCCCGTCGCGGTGCCTCTTTGCAATTGAAAACGGTCTATGGCTTCGACCAATTCATCCCGCTGAGGGGTCACATGCTGCACAACTTGTGCGTTGGCGGCAAAGGACACGATGCCCACTCGGATGTTGGGGGGCAAATCTTGCAGAAAATCTTTGGCCGCCTTTTGCGCCGCTTTGATGCGACTGGGATCCACATCTTCGGCAAGCATGCTGCGAGAAACGTCCATGGCCATGACGAGGGTCATGTAATCGGCTGGCAATGTGACCCGCGCCACGGGCCTGGCAGATGCGAACAACAACAGCCCCATGGCCAGGAACAACAGCGCTGGCGGAACATGACGTCGCCATGCTGAAGGTGTCTCGATGTTTTGCACAATCCATGAGACGGCTGAAAAAGAAACCACCTGTTGACGCTTGCGCCTCAAAAGCCAAACATACACGCCCGCAACCAGTGGCAGGAGCACAAAAGACCAAAGCATCAAGGGCTGTAGGAATTGCATCTTTATCAGGGTTTAAGCCAGTTTCACCAATTTACCATTGACGCTTATGCTGTGGGACATTTATGAAACGAGATGCCGTTTTCAGCAAAAGACTCCGTCCAAAGGGAACGGGTTCACTTGCGTCTGAATTGAATCCTCCAACACCTGACCCATCGTTATCCACATCTGCATCGAAAGCACCTCAAAACCGATACCTTGATTTAAAGAAAATCAAAACTCGATCCGATTTTGCGGCTGTTTTTTTGTTCGGCGTTCTCGTCAGCTTGTTGTGTGTGGGCTTTTTCTCCAACGCGTTTGAAAAACGACAGGTACTCACCCAAAAAGACATTGATGCAGCAGTTTTGCACACGCTGCAATCCAAAGAATTACCTTCCCCAAGCAGCAAAGCAGCCGCTGCAGTTCAAGGTGCAGTGGTGCGTGTTCTGGCTTTTGCCGCAGATCCTAAAAACAAAAATACCGACATTGAGAGTGGCGTAGGCACCGGAGTCGTCATCAAGGACGATGGCACGATACTGACCAACTTTCATGTGGTTGCCGGCGCCAAAAAACTGCGCGTCACTTTTTTCGATGGCACAGAAACTGATGCACTTGTGGTCGGTGTCCAACCCGACAAAGATTTGGCAGTTTTGAAGCCACAAAAAATTCCGGACGATTTGGAGGCGGCCATTTTGGGCTCCAGCCAACAACTGGTGCCGGGCGATCTGGTGGTGGCAGTCGGCTTTCCTTACGGGATTGGTCCGTCGGTGTCATCGGGTGTTGTATCCGGCTTGAATCGACACTTCAAATCACCCGATGGTCAACAAATGCTCAAAGGATTGATCCAATTTGACGCAGCGGCCAATCCAGGCAACTCGGGCGGGCCCTTGGTCAACGCGTCAGGCGAAGTGGTTGGGATTGTCACGGCCATCTTGAACCCCACTTCGGCGCGAACTTTTATTGGCATTGGCTTTGCCACCACCATTGAAAGTGCCGGCAGCGCTGTGGGTCTGCCACCTTTTTAATTTCGAAGGAACACATATGGCGAATGCAACTGAGGCTTGGCGCGGTGCCCATCGGTCCACGCACAACACCGAACCCGAGAAAGCTGCAGCCCTGATGCAACGGTTGTTGTACGAAGTCAAAAGGGTGGTGGTCGGACAAGACGTTTTTTTAGAGCGCGTCCTGATTGCTTTGCTGGCACAAGGGCATCTGCTCATTGAAGGTGTTCCCGGCCTCGCCAAAACACTGACCGTCAACACCTTGGCGAAATCACTCAACGGCAGTTTCAGCCGCATCCAATTCACGCCGGATTTGCTGCCCGCTGATTTGATCGGCACACGCATCTTCAACCAACAGACCAGCGAATTCAGCACCGTGCTGGGTCCCGTCTTTGCCAATCTTTTATTGGCCGATGAAATCAACCGAGCACCCGCCAAAGTTCAAAGCGCTTTGCTTGAAGTGATGCAAGAGCGTCAAGTCACCATCGCGGGACAAACGCACCGTGTTCCATCGCCATTTTTGGTCATGGCGACACAAAATCCGATCGAGACAGAGGGGACCTATCCACTGCCCGAAGCCCAGGTTGACCGCTTCATGATGAAGGTTCTGATTGACTATCCAAGCGAGGACGAAGAATTCGTCATCGTTCAAAGGGTCATCGCCGGAGGCGCTAAAGCAACGGGCGTTGTGAGCCTTGAGGAGCTGCAAGCGCTACAAATACAGTGTCGGCACTGCTACGTGGACCCCAGCCTGGTTCACTATGCGGTCAAGCTGGTATCAGCAACCCGTTTCCCAGAGAAATATGGTCTGGAATCCATCAAGGGCTTGATCAGCTTCGGCGCCAGCCCCCGGGCCAGCATTGGCCTCATCGAAGGTGCACGCGCATTGGCATTGCTTCGCGGACGTGATTACGCTTTGCCCCAAGACGTGGCCGATTTGGTACCCGATGTCCTGAGGCATCGCTTGGTTTTGTCCTATGCCGCGTTGGCCGAAGGCAAGAACGCAGACACTTTGATCCAAGATGTGATGCGCGCTGTGCCGATGCCAGACCAGCCGCTGGAAGCGCATGTCCGCTGAGGCCTTGCTCCAACATTTGGAATGGACGGTCATCCGCCGGCTGGACGGCTTGCTCCAAGGGGATCACAGGACATTGTTCAGAGGATCGGGTTTGGAATTGGCAGACCTGCGCGAGTACCAAGCCCAAGACGATGTGAGACACATCGACTGGAATGTGACGGCTCGCATGCAAACACCCTTTGTGCGAGAGCATCAAGAAGATCGAGAAATCCATGCCTGGTTTTTATTGGACTTGAGCGGCTCCATGGACTTTGGCAGCACCGATGTGAGCAAGCGTGATGTGATGCTGCGCTTCGTGGGCGTCATG
>JBIKKE010000247.1:0-4105 GCA_044360575.1 Limnohabitans sp.
CAGGGGTTTGACCTTTTCGCCGGTCTCGGACACGTTGTCGGCGACCGGTTCGCCTTGTAAGTCTTCTTCGAGGGCTGCCAGCTCAAGTTCTTCTTCAAGGCTGGGCTCGGCGATGCTGCCTTTCTTTTTGGGGCCACGTTTGGCGCCGGTCGTTGTTTTCGCCGGTGGTGCTTTGGAGGCTGCTGGCTTTTTCGCTTCTGCTGGTGCAGCAGCTTTGGCTGCTTTGGTCGGTTTTTTCACTTCTGCTGCGGGCGCTGCCGCTTTGACTTTGGCGGCAGGGGTTTTTTCAATGGCTTCAGATTTCTTGGCGGGCACGGATGCAGCTTTCTTCACAGGCTTGACAGGAGTTGCCGGTTTTGCCGTTGTTTTGAGCTTGCTGGGGATGGCTTTGACTGCAGGTTTTGCTGCGGGTTTTGCAACAGGTTTTGCAGCAACCTTGGCAGGTGCTTTGGCCTTGCTCACCACGGGGGCGGACTTTTTGGCCGGTGCTTTAGCGATCACTTTGCTGGCTGCTTTGGGCACAGCGGCAGGCGCGGGTGCTTTTTTGGCAGCGGTAGCTTTGACAACGGTTTTGGATTTGGCAGCGGCCTGGGCAGGCTTCTTCGAATTTTGAGCAGGCATGAACGAACACCTCAGAACATCAAAAAAAACAAGGAAACGGACACAGTCTGCGCCAAATACATCCCGGCGCGGGCGTGGGTTTAAGACACAGATCAAAGCCTATTTGGCATCAGATCTGCAATGGCAAGATGTTGGGCGAACATTTGGTGTGCAGTCCTTGCGGAACGGTGACCGGCCCACATGGGGGCATCGCGCTGATGGCGTTGGTCTAGCCGGAGGTGCTGCTGTCGCTCTTGCCGAAAAAGGTGGATTATACCCAAACGCGTCAGCGAGCAGGGCGGATGGCGGTTTTGGGGCGGAACGCTTTGCAAATGTCGTCCCGGGTTTCCATGTAAGGGCCGCCAATCAAGTCGACGCAATAGGGCACGGCTGAAAAAATGCCGTGCACCACGGGTTTGCCGTCGGTGTCTTTCAGGCCTTCCAGCGTCTCAGCAATCGATTTGGGCTGGCCCGGCAGGTTGATGATCAGGCTCTGGCCCCGGATCACAGCAACCTGGCGTGACAGGATCGCGGTCGGCACAAACTTCAGGCTGATCTGGCGCATTTGTTCGCCAAAGCCGGGCATTTCCTTGTCAGCCACAGCCAGTGTGGCTTCGGGCGTCACATCCCGCAGGGCAGGGCCAGTGCCGCCGGTGGTGAGTACCAAGCTGCAACCTGCATCGACCAGCTCGATCAAGGTGGCACTAATGCGGTCTTTCTCGTCGGGGATCAAGCGTGGCTCGAAGCTGATGGGGTTGTGCAAGGCTTGGGTCAACCAGTCTTGCAGTGCGGGCAGGCCCTTGTCTTCGTACACACCGGTGCTGGCCCGGTCGCTGATGGACACGATGCCGATCTTTACCGGGTCAAACTGGGATTCACTCATCTTCAGACTCCTCTTCAGGGGCCCCATCGCTTTGGCCGCCCGTGAGCACGCTGCGCACCAGCTTGAACAATTCGCGGTATGCGCGACCTTGGCGTGGGGCCAAGCCTTGTGAGACTGCGGCGTTGGTCAAGGGCACCGCGTCTTTGCGGGCTTGGCGAACCAAGGCCCGAAGTTGCTGAATGTCGGTTTGGGGGTGGTGTGCCAACCATTCGCCCACAGCAGCGTCGTCAGCGATCAGGCGGTCGCGCCAGGCCTCGGCCAGGTGCAGGGCTTGGGTGTCTTTGGCGCTGCCCAAGCGTTGGATGTCGAGTGCTTCTCGCACGCATTGCAAGGTCTCGGGGCTGAGCAATCGCATTTGCTTGCCGATGAACTGCATCTGGCGGCGCTTGCCTTCAAAGTTGGTGATGCGCTTGGCTTCGGCCAGGCCATCGACCAGTTTGTCGGGCAGGGCCAGGCCTTCCATCAGGTCTCGGCGCAGGGTGAGCAGATCGGTGCCCAAATCTTGCAGTTCGGTGCTTTCGCGTTTGAGTTCGGTGCGGCTGGGGCCATCCAGGCCACCTTTGAGCTCGCGCTTGTACTCCAGGTCGAGTTCGCTGCCTTCGGCAACAAACTGACCCCGGACGAAATAGCCTTTTTTGGGTTTACGGGACATGACTGGGGAAACTCGTTTTCAGATGCAGCGCAGGGGCTGGGTGGCAAGTATCATAGCGGCCACTGCGGGCCTTGCGCCCGCCATTTTTTTCGAGAGCCTCTTCGTGAAAATTTCCGTGAAAAAAAACGCCACCGCCTCCAATGCGAAAGCCCATGATGGTTTCAGTTACTCGCGGGATCATTTTGAAGAGTTGGTCGACACTGCTTTGGCGCACGCCAAAAAACTCGGAGCCACCAATGCAGGAGCCGAGGCTTCTGAAGGTTGCGGCCTGTCGGTCAGCGTGCGCAAGGGCGAACTCGAAAACGTAGAGCGCAACCGCGACAAGTCCTTGGGCGTGACGGTCTATGTGGACCACCGCCGGGGCAATGCCAGCACCTCGGATTTCTCCAAAGCAGCCATCCAGCGCACGGTGCAAGCGGCCTATGACATTGCCCGCTTTACGGCCGAGGACCCAACGGCCGGTCTGCCTGACGAAGCCGATATCGAGACGAACCACCGCGATCTGGATTTGTTCCACCCTTGGTCCATCAACAGCGAGGAGGCCGCTCGCATCGCTTTGCAATGCGAAGCTGCTGCGCTCAAAACCAGCCGCCGCATCACCAACAGCGACGGCGCTGCCGTGTCGGCCCAGCAAAGCCATTTTTTCAGCGCCCACACGCATGGCTTTCGTGGCGGTTATGCCAGCTCGCGCCACAGCGTGTCAGTGGCGCCCATCGCCAAGTTGCCCGGTCGCAACGCAGAGATGCAGCGCGACGCTTGGTACACCTCGATGCGCTCGGCCGATGAGTTGGCCTCGGTCGAGGCCGTGGGCCGCTACGCTGCTGAACGAGCCTTGTCGCGCCTGGGGGCACGAAAAATCGCCACCACCGAATGTCCGGTCTTGTTCGAGTCGCCCGTGGCTGCAGGCTTGCTGGGCGGTTTTGTACAGGCTGTGAGCGGCGGTGCCCTGTACCGCAAGAGCAGCTTTTTGCTCGACTCCTTGGGCAAAAAAGTGTTCCCCAAGCACATCGATATCGAAGAAGACCCGTTTGTCATGCGCGGCAAAGGCAGCTCACCCTTTGATGACGAGGGCGTGCGCTCGGCGCGCCGCCAAGTGGTCAAAGGCGGGCGTGTGGAGGGTTACTTTTTGAGCAGCTACTCGGCCCGTAAATTGGGCATGAAGACCACGGGCAATTCGGGCGGTTCGCACAACCTGTCGATGACTTCGCGCCTGACTCAGCCGGGTGATGACCTCAACGCCATGCTGCAAAAGCTGGGCACGGGCTTGTTTGTGATCGAGTTGATGGGCCAAGGCGTGAACTACGTGACGGGTGACTACTCGCGCGGGGCCAGCGGTTTTTGGGTGGAGAACGGGCAGATCGCTTATCCGGTGCACGAGATCACCATCGCGGGCAACCTCAAAGACATGTTCATGGGCATAGAGGCCGTGGGCGCTGACGCTTACAACATGGGGGCCAAATCCACCGGCTCCATCTTGGTCAACCGCATGAAGTTGGCGGGCAGTTAAGGCCTGCTACGCTGTGCAGGCAGAACTTTTGGCGGCACTGGCCGCTTTGTCTTGGGCGGTGGGCAGTTTGTTCTCGGCCGCGGCTTCCAGCCGCATGGGGGCTTTTGCCTTTACCCGCTGGCGTTTGTTTTTTGCGCTCACCTTGCTGTGGGCAATGGCGCTGCTCACCGGTCAATGGCGCAGCCTGGATGCATCGAGCGTGGCTTTGCTTGCCTTGTCGGGTTTGATCGGCATCTTCATCGGTGACACGGCGCTGTTTGCCTGCATGAACCGGCTGGGGCCGCGCCGAAGTGGCGTGCTGTTTGCCACGCACGCCATTTTTTCCACCTTGTTGGCTTGGTTGTTTTTGGGTGAAACCTTGTGGGGTTGGACCTTGGTGGGCGGCAGCTTGCTGGTATCGGGCGTGATGGTGGCGATTGTGTGGGGCCGCCGCGAGAGTGAAACCCATGCTTGGGAAAACACC
>JBIKKE010000038.1:0-14289 GCA_044360575.1 Limnohabitans sp.
AAAGCAGGTGCAAGATGGCGTGCTCGATGCCGCCGATGTACTGGTCCATGCCGCTGCCACCCGTGGCCAGCAGTTGATCGCGCATCCAGTAATCAGCACCCTCCCCCACCATGCCATCGGCTTTGGTCGGGTCGCAGTAGCGCATGAAGTACCAGGACGAATCCACGAAGGTGTCCATGGTGTCGGTCTCGCGGCGTGCGGGTTTGCCACACACCGGGCAAGTCACACCCGCATGGAAACCTTCGTGATGGTGCAGCGGGTTGCCAGAACCATCGGGAATACAGTCTTGCGGCAGCACCACGGGCAGGTCTTTTTCGGGCACCGGCACCGCGCCGTGCTCGTCGCAATGGATGATTGGGATGGGCGTGCCCCAGTAGCGCTGGCGGCTCACACCCCAATCACGCAGACGCCAGGTGGTTTTCTTCTCGCCCAGGCCTTTGGCGGCCAAGAGTTCGGCCACTTTATTGGCAGCCGCCTTGAAGCTCAGGCCATCGAGTTCGCCGGAGTTGACGCACACACCGTCTTTGGTCGCATACCACTCTGCCCAGGTCGTTGCGTCAAAAGAGGCCTTGGCGTTGCCTGCGTTGGGCAACGATGTTGAGCTTGCGTCTGAGGCGCCCGACGCAGGCGACGACAAGGCCGCCCCACGCTGCGCCACCACTTGCTGGATCGGCAAGGCGTACTTCAAGGCAAACGCAAAGTCACGCTCGTCGTGCGCCGGCACACCCATCACGGCACCATCGCCATAAGACATCAGCACATAGTTGCCAACCCAGACCTCGACCTGCGCGCCGGTGAGGGGGTGCGTGACGAACAAACCCGTGGCCATGCCCTTTTTCTCTTGCGTGGCCAACTCAGCTTCGGTGGTGCCGCCACTCTTGCACTCTTCCAAAAACGCGGCTAAAGCAGCGTTAGACGAAGCAGCATGCAGCGCCAGCGGGTGCTCGGCGGCCACCGCACAAAACGTCACACCCATGATGGTGTCGGCGCGGGTGGTGAAGACGTACATCTTGCCCAACTCACTTTCGGGTGAGTTTTCAGATGACCCGATCAAAGCGCCATCAGCGCCTTGGATGGTATGCGGGAATGCAAAGCGCACACCTTCACTCTTGCCGATCCAGTTTTCCTGCATCAGGCGCACTTTGTCGGGCCAACCGTTCAGCGTGGCTTTCTCGTTGCCGATCTGAACATAGTCCAGCAGCTCTTGCGCATACTGGGTGATGTTCAGGTAATAGCCCGGAATTTCGCGTTTTTCAACCGGTGCGCCGGTGCGCCAGCCTTTGCCGTCGATCACCTGCTCGTTGGCCAGTACCGTCTGGTCCACCGGGTCCCAGTTGACGACCTGGGTTTTGCGGTAAGCGATGCCTTTTTCCAGCATCTTCAAGAACAACCACTGGTTCCACTTGTAATAGGTGGGGTCGCAGGTGGCGACTTCGCGTGACCAGTCGATGGCCAAACCCATCGCCTGCATCTGCTTCTTCATGTACGCGATGTTTTCGTACGTCCATTTGGCCGGGGGCACGCCGTTTTTAAGCGCGGCATTCTCGGCAGGCAGGCCAAACGCGTCCCAGCCCATGGGCATGAGGACGTTGTGGCCCTTCATGCGCAAGCTGCGCGTGAGCATGTCATTGATGGTGTAGTTGCGCACATGGCCCATGTGCAGCTTGCCGCTGGGGTAAGGCAGCATGGAGCAGGCGTAAAACTTCTTTTTGCTGGCATCTTCGGTGACGCGGTAGGCATCACGGGCCGTCCAGCGCGACTGCGCTGCGGGTTCGACTTCGAGGTGGTTGTACTTGTCTTGCATAGGGCTAAATTGTAGGGCTTGGGCTTTGGCAATTCGAGGGCGCAAAACTCGCCAAAGTCACGCCTATCAGGGGGTCGCCAGCTGAGCCACAAAGCCAATGCGGGTCAAGCCCGCTTTTTGAGCCAAACCCATGGCCTCCACCACCCGACCATAGGACACGGTGGCGTCGGCTCTGAGCTCCAACTCGGTTTGCGGATTTCTGAGGGCCACACGGGCCAGATGGGCTTTCAGGTCTTGCGCAGTGATGGCTTGATCGTTCAGGTACAGCGCCCCTTGGGCATCCACCACCAACACCACAGAGGAAGCCATGGCGCCAGTATCGACGCCTTCGCTTTGCGGCAGGTCCAGCCGAATGGCACTGCTCATCAAGGGGGCTGTGACCATGAAAATCACCAGCAAGACCAACATCACGTCCACCAAGGGCGTCACATTGATCTCGCCCATGGGCGGATCGGACGGACGGCTGGACAATCGACCAAAGGCCATGGTGCATCAGTCCGAAGTTTCGGCCAAAAGCGCTCGCACATCATGCGCAAAACCTTCAAGCTCCACCTCGACTTGGCCAATGCGCCTTCCCAACAAGTTGTAGCCCAACACCGCCGGAATCGCCACAGCCAAACCGGCAGCCGTCATGACCAAGGCCTCGCCCACGGGTCCGGCTATCTCTTCGATGCGAATTGCCCCGCCCTCTGTCAAGCCTGCCAAGGCGTTGAAGATGCCCCAAACCGTGCCCAACAAACCGATAAAGGGGGAAATCGCACCCGCAGTGGCCAACCATGTTTGCCCCCACTGCATTCGGCGAACCACCGATTGCATGGCGTCGCGCAGCACCCGCGTCAGTTGGTGGTGTCGGTCGCCAGAGGAAGCCAACGTGCCGCCCAAGGGCAACAAAGTCGCATCCAACATGGGCAGTACACAGGCATCACGGTCAAATTGGGCCACGCGCTGGCGCGCATCGTCAAAGCCGGGTGCTTGCCAAAAAGCGGCCACACTGCGAGGCACGTCTTCACTCACGCGAGAAAGCAAACGCCATTTCCAGGCGATCACCACCCATGAGCCCACAGACAGTGCCAAGAGCAACACCGCCAAAACCAGACTCACGGCGTCGCTGTGCTGCCAGAAGTCGTTCAAGCTCATGGTGTTTGGGGGTGAAAGCGCCTCAGCGCAGTTTCAACACGTCAAACATGTCAAACAAACCACTCTCTTGCGTTGACAAGAAGCGTGCCGCTCGAAGACTGCCCTGAGCGTAAGTCGAGCGACTGGATGACTTGTGCGTCACCTCGATGCGCTCGCCAATACCTGCAAAGAGCACCGTGTGGTCGCCCACAATGTCACCACCCCGGATGGTGGAAAACCCAATGGTGGATGGATCGCGTTCGCCGGTGTGGCCATATCGTTCGTAAACGGCGCATTCGTTCAGATCACGTCCAATGGCTTCGGCAATCACCTCGCCCATCTTGAGGGCTGTGCCCGAAGGTGCATCGACTTTGTGCCGGTGGTGGGCTTCGATGATCTCGATGTCGTAGCCGGTGGGCATGGCTTGCGCCGCCATTTGCAAAAGTTTGAGGGTGACGTTGACGCCCACGCTCATGTTCGGCGCCATGACGATGGCCACGTCGCGGGCGATGTCGGCGATTTCGGCTTTTTGCGCGTCGGTGAAACCCGTGGTGCCAATGACCGCTTTCACGCGCAGCTCGCGGCACACTTTGAGGTGTGCCAAAGTGCCTTCGGGACGGGTGAAGTCGATCAAACAAGCCGCGCCCTGCAGGCCTGCGTGCAGGTCAGCTGTGACCAAAGTGCCCGTCGTGCGCCCCATGGCGGCACCCGCGTCTTGGCCCAGAGCCGGACTGGTGGCCATGTCAAGGGCACCCGCCAAACGGCAGTCATCTGTGACCAAGATGGCTTCAATCAGCATGTGCCCCATGCGACCGGAGGCACCCGCGACGGTGATGGGCAGTTGTTTCAATGTGGTCATAAGGGGTTTGAAGGGAATAGGGACTACACCGCCGCAAGGGTCACACCCGACTACCGCGCTCAACGCGAGGCAGGCTCCAAGGGCGGATAAGTTCGGGGTGCGGGTGCTGCGGGCGGATTGTTGGGTTTGGCTGCCGGCGTGGTGATGAACTTCTTCAGATCTTCTTCGCTGGCTTGAAGGGTCGGCAATTTGCCGGGCGACCGAGGCTTGATCAAACGACCGGCGAACTCGGATTCACTGGGCAAATCGTCGCCCTCTATGCGATCCAACACATCGCCCTTGAAATGAACCGTGAGCCTGAAACTTTGTGGTGCGACGCCTTGTCTTTGTATGCTGAAGGCGTAATCCCAGCGGTCTGCATGAAACAAACTGGCCACCAAGGGTGTACCCAAAATTTCGCGCACTTGAACGCGCGCCATGCCACGGCTCAGGACTTGACGCTGCTCTTTGGAGATGAAGTTGCCTTGGACCACCTCGGGCACATAGGGCTTGAATGTGTCTAGATTGACACCGGCTAAGCCACTGCAACCCACCAAGCCAAAGAGCACGAGCGCAACAGCCAGAAAACGGCTGGGCGAGCGGAATGTCGGGGATGCGGTCATGGTTGGATGGGTGCCGATATGATCATGTCCATTGTAGCGGCAGCTTTGCAAACAAACCGCTACCCAACGACAGGACCACCCCATCCCATGCGTCAGATTGATGAACTGAAAAACAACGGGCTCAAGGCCACTTTACCGCGACTGAAAATTTTGGAGGTTTTCCAAAGCGGCTCCATGCGTCACATGACAGCAGAAGATGTGTTTCGTCATCTGCTGCTTGAAAACGCAGACATCGGCTTGGCCACTGTTTACCGCGTTTTGACGCAATTTGAGCAGGCTGGGATCTTGAGTCGCAACCACTTTGAAAGTGGCAAATCTGTTTACGAGTTGAACGAAGGGCAGCACCATGATCACATGGTCTGCCTCGATTGCGGCCGAGTGGAAGAGTTCTACGATGCAGAGATCGAATCACGTCAACATGCCGTGGCCAGGGCCAAAGGATTCGAGATCGCAGACCATGCTCTGAGCTTGTACGCCCATTGCACTCAGAATCCCTGCCCCCACCGGAACGCCCGCTGAGCCATTGACGGGATCACTCCATAGCGCGGCGTTGCCGCTCAATGAATGCCTGGTAGGTGTCGATGCCACGCATCTGCAAAATCGTATTGCGCACAGCCGCTTCCACCAAAACCGCAATGTTGCGACCTGCCATGACTTGAATCACCACTTTTTGCACAGGAATGCCGAGCACATCCTGACGCAAAGGCTCTGACGGCAAGCGCTCGTAGTCGCGCTCCAAAGTTTCGCGACGAACCAAGTGAACGATCAGCTTAAGACGCATCTTGCGGCGCACGGCCGTTTCACCAAAAATAGCCCGAATGTCGAGCAAGCCGATGCCTCGTACTTCCAGCAGGTTTTGCAAAAGGTCCGGACACCGGGCCTCAATGGTGGTCTGGTTGATGCGGTACAAATCAACGGCGTCATCGGCCACCAATCCGTTTCCGCGGGAAATCAGCTCCAAGCCCAACTCACTTTTGCCCAAGCCCGATTCGCCAGTGATCAAAACACCCATGCCCAAGATGTCCATGAACACACCATGCATCGTGGTGCGATCGGCAAAATGTTTGGACAAATAGGCCCGCAAAACGTCAATCACAAACGCTGACGACTGCTCGGTCAAAAACATCGGAATTTGAGCCCGCTCACACATGGCCAAAAGTGCATCGGGGGCGGTCTGGCCATCGGCCAAAACCAAGACAGGCGGCTCCAAGGTCACGATGCGGGACGTACGACGGGCACAGTCTTCATCAGTACCGCTGGTCAGGTAAGCCACTTCGCGTGGGCCTAAAATTTGAACGCGGTAAGGATGGATGTAGTTGAGGTAACCCACCAAGTCAGCACCTGACCGGGCTTCGCGCACAGCGACTTCGTCAAAACGACGTTCGGAGGCACCAAGACCCGCCAACCACTGCCATTTGAGTTGCTGCCGATGGTCTTCAAACAAAACGTCGGCGCTGATGACGGAAGGCTTCATCGCAGAGCTTCAGCAGTGAGAACTCAGGCCGTTTGGGCCGACTGCCACTGGGCAATCAATTGGTGCAAACCGATTTGGGCCGAACTGGACTTGATGCTTTCGCGAAGCACGGTATCGCTCAGTAATTCAGCGATTTCAGAGAGGATTTCAAGGTGTTTTTGCGTAGCAGCCTCGGGCACCAGCAAAAAAATCAGCAAATTCACAGGCTGCTCATCAGGCGCGTCAAAGCCGATCGGCTCAGCCAACTGAAAGACGGCAGCCATGGGCGCCTTGAGGCCTTTGATGCGGCCATGGGGGATGGCCACGCCATGACCCAGACCTGTCGAGCCCAATCTCTCCCTAGCAAACAAGCTGTCGGTCACCAAAGCACGAGACAAGCCGTGGAGATTCTCAAAGAGAAGTCCGGCTTCTTCGAATGCACGTTTCTTGCTGGTGGCTTCCACGCCAACAAGAACTTGGGCAACAGGCAGTATGGATGAGAGTCGGTTCATGGTCGAGGCCGGATTATGCACCCGAACGGCCCCAAGCAATGGCCTGCCTTGGAACCAACGCCGTTTTTACCGTTTTGTTGCCATTTAGAGACGACATGGGCCATGAAAAAGGCCGCTTTTCAGCGGCCTTGAGCCAAGAAGGATGGTTCACATCATGCGCTTGGGCGCAGCGTGGTGGTGATCGGTGATCCGGTCTTTGTGTTTGACCACTTGACGATCGAGTTTGTCCACCAAATCGTCCACTGCGGCATACAGGTCTTCATGCGCGCTTTCGGCAAACAGGTCATTGCCTTTGACATGGATGTTGCACTCGGCCCGTTGGCGTTTTTCTTTCTCTTTCTGCTTTTCGACGGTCAGCAGCACTTTCACATCCACCACTTGGTCAAAATGTCGGGTGATGCGATCGAGTTTCCCCGTGACGTACTGGCGCAAGGCAGGGGTCACTTCCAAATGGTGTCCGCTGATGATTAAATTCATGAGTGTCGCCTCCATAGATTCAGGGTAGAAAAAGCCCCACCGAGGCGGGGCTCAGAAACCACTTATCAGGTGATTCAACCCCACTATGCGCTCCGCATCACCGAAAAGCAATGCTTCCCAAACTAAACCTGAAAAGTCTGCTTTCAATGCCCCCAAGGGTTCATTTCGGTGCTATCTTTCGACTTGAAAAGGTGTTTTGTTGTGCCTCCTTCGTCACCTAAATCGAATTGCAGTGCCCACAGCAACTTCCACAACTCAAGCTTGCGCGCCCTGCAAGCGCAAACGCCCTGCCAACCAGGCGCTGAGACCACTGGCCACCACCCCCAACAAGCCTGCCACCCAGTAAAGCGTGAGGTGCCCTTGTGCGTCGCGCCCGATGATGAGCCCCCCCACCAAAGCAGCAGACCCCATGGCAGCGGACTGAACCGCCGAATTGAGCGTCATGAAGGTGCCGCGCAGGCGTGGCTCTACGGACGCTGAAATCATGGCCATGCCAGGAATCATCCGTCCACTCATCATGGTGAACAAACCCGTCGAAATCAGTAATAAACCCCACAAGGGCAAGCCCTCTGACAGCGTGGTGGCCATCAAGGGAAAAGCCACCGCCAAAGCCAAGCGCTGAAACACCTTGACCTTGCCAACCCGATCGGTCAAACGACCAAAGTAACGTGCAGTCAACAAGGTCGTTAGGCCGCCACACAAATAGATCCAAGGCACCTCATCGGTTTGCATGCCAGCATTGGACTGAAGGTAGATCGTGATGTAGGGAATGACTGTGAAGCCCGCAAACATCATCAAAGCAGTGACCCCAAAAGCCTTGAGGTGGTTTGGCTCCGCCAACACTTGGCCGATGCCGCGCCAAACACTCACACGCTCAGGGTGGTGCAAATGCGCGTCCAGCCGGGGCAGCGTCTGCCAAGCGCCCAATGCCAGCAGGCCCACCAGCAAGGCAATGCCAAAAAAAGGCGCATGCCAATTGAAATTTGCCGCCAAAAACAAACCCAGTGGTACACCCGCCACCGTTGACACTGAAAAAGAAGTCATGACCACGCTCATGGCCCTGCCCCTGCGTTCAAACGGAATGACGTCGGCGACGATGGTCTGGGCCAAGGCCGACAACACCCCCCCAAACAAGCCAGCAGCAATGCGCGCCACCATCAACCAAAAGTAATCGGGCGCCAGGCCGCAAGCCAAAGTGGCCAAACCAAACAAGGTGTACATGGTCAACAGCAATTGCTTGCGGCTGAAACGGTCGATGTAGGTGGCCGCCATGAGCCCAGACAGGCCCGCCGACAAGGTGTAAGCCGAAACCAACAAGCCGAACTGGGCGTTGCTGATGCCAAAAAGTGCCGTGAACTGCGGCCCCAGAGGCATCATGATCATGAAATCCAGGATGTGCGTGAATTGGATGCCCGCCAAGGTCAACAGCAGCCAGCGCTCACGCCGTGGGGTCAAGTGGGGGATCATGAAACAATGCCTTCGCGTTGGCCGAGAATCTAACACCCACGGTCTGCCCCCTGGAACACCATGCACATTGACACCCTGAAAGGCGCAGCTTTGTCCAGCACCCCAATCACCACAAAACCCCGCTTGAATGGGCTGGTCTTGATGGGCGGCGGCGCGCGCACGGCCTACCAAGCGGGCGCTCTACAGGCGATAGGTCGACTGCTGGGCGCTTCTCAAACGGCTGCTTGTTTTCCGTTTCAAGTGCTCACAGGCACCTCTGCTGGCGCTCTGAATGCAACATTTTTGGCCAGTCGGGCCATGGAAGGGCTGGGCGCACTCGACGATCTGGCCGATTTTTGGCAGGGCATTCGCACCGATGCGGTTTATCACCTGCCTCAGACACCCCTGGCGCGCTTTAGCCGCTGGGCCACAGCCTTGGGCTTGGTCTTATCGGCTCGGCAAAAAGCTGCAGCCATGGACAGCTTGGCCTTGGTGAACACTTTGCACAAGGCGATAGAACTGAGCCGCATCGACACGGCACTGCAAAAAGGGGTGTTGCACGCTTTGGCTGTGACCGCCTCCAGTTACTCCAGTGGTGTGCACTGGACTTTTTGCCAAACCCAGGACGGCTTGCCGATTCCTTGGAGCCGTCCCGGCCGCCGTGCCGAACAACAACCCATCACGATCGAGCATCTGATGGCATCCAGCGCCATTCCCTTCATCTTTCCGGCCACACCGCTTTGGGTGGACGGTGGCATGGAGTTTTTTGGAGATGGATCGATGCGACAAATATCGCCTTTGTCAGCGGCCGTGCAACTGGGCGCCGATCGCATTTTGGCCATCGGCGTGAGCCAACCCCAGCGGGCAGGCTTGGGCACCCCCCTTCGCACCAACGGTCGACCCTCATTGGGCACGATCGCAGGACATGCGATGGCCAGCGTCTTCCATGACACCCTGGAAGCCGACGTGGAACAAATCAGCCGCATCAACCAATCCTTGCGCAAGCTGCCTGAATCGGTGCGTGCCGAGTTGCCATTTCGGTCGGTTGAGGTGCTCACACTCCAACCCAGCGCCTCTCTGGACGAGTTAGCTCAGGCACATGTACACACACTGCCATTGCCCATCTTGCGGGTACTGGAGGGCTTGGGTGCCTTGCAGGGCAGCGGGGCGGCATTGGCCAGTTATTTGCTGTTTGAGCCAGGGTTCATCAGGGCCTTGATGGCCCTGGGGCAAGCGGATGTGGCCGCCAGGTCAGAGGAGATCCTTGATTTCCTGAGCACCCGAACGACTTGTCAGGTGCGATAATCCAAACATTCATTCTGGAGACACACTGCTGTGGAAACTACCCCGAGTTGGTAGCTTTCGAACATGCTGAGCACACTGCCCATCGTTCGAAAGCTGCCAAGAACCCTTCGCCGCCCCTTTGAACTTTTGGCAACTGGCCATTTTTTGGATTCGCCATGCTCAACATTTTTACCCTTGTCAACGGCCGCCTCTTCCAGGAAGAGATCGAGTCGCTGGAAGAACTCTCCCGCTTTCAACCCATCTGGGTCGACTTGGAGTCGCCCACACTGGAAGAAAAACGCTGGATCAAACAGTACTTTGGCCTGTCCATCCCGGAAGATGCGATGGACGAGGACATCGAAGAATCCGCCCGTTTTTACGAAGAAGACAACGGCGAATTGCACATTCGCTCCGACTTCTTGGTCGCCAACGAAGAGCAGCCCAGCACGGTCCGTTGTGCCTTCATCTTGAACCAACACAACGCCGAACTGAAAAGTCAAGGTGTGCTGTTTTCCATCCACGACGAAGACGTCCCGGTGTTTCGCCTGCTGCGCATGCGCGCCCGCCGAGCCCCAGGCTTGATCGAAGACGCCAAGGATGTGCTGCTCAAGCTGTTTGATGCCGATGCCGAGTATTCGGCCGACACACTGGAAGGCATTTACGACCAACTGGAAACCGCTGGCAAAAAAGTGCTTTCAGGTGACGTGACCGACGCCATGGCAGGTGAAGTGCTGGGCGCAATCGCCAGGCAAGAAGACTTAAACGGACGAATCCGCCGCAACGCCATGGACACTCGACGCGCCGTCAGCTTCATGATGCGCTCCAAAATGCTCAATGCCGAGCAATTTGAAGAAGCACGTCAGATTTTGCGAGACATCGACTCGCTGGACTCGCACACCGAATTCTTGTTTGACAAGATCAACTTCTTGATGGATGCCACTGTGGGTTTCATCAACATCAACCAAAACAAGATCATCAAAATCTTCTCGGTGGCCAGCGTGGCTTTGCTGCCTCCCACTTTGATCGCCAGCTTGTACGGCATGAATTTCCAGTACATGCCCGAACTGTCGCAAAAGTGGGGTTACCCATTTGCCCTGACCCTGATGGTGGCCAGTGCTGTAGTGCCCATGTGGTACTTCCGCCGACGCGGCTGGCTCAAGTGATGCTGGGGCCTTCGGTTGGCAGGTCTTTCAGCCAACAAGACAAAATTGCCAAACTGTAGCGGCTGGCGACACCGCTCACGAAGCTTTGGAAATCCATGTGTGCTGCGTCATCGGCGCGATCCGACACCGTGCGCACCGCTGCAAAAGCAGCTTTGTAATCCGAACAGACTTGGGCGACTGCGGCGCCTTCCATCTCAACAGCCATGGCGGATGGAAACGCCTGGGACAAAACCTGACTTTCAGCAGAGGTCGATACAAATCGGTCGCCACTGATCAACAAGCCTTGGTGCACGCGGGGCGACGACACCTTGAATTGGCCCATGGCCTCATGCCCCAAATGTTCAGGGGCGGAGGCCAAAATCTGGGCGCTGGCCTGTGCCAATTGAGCGGACAAAAGAGCGTCCGCATCGAAGCATGCACGCCCATAAAAAGGCACTTCGTATCTTGGGCACAAAGGGGATGCATCCATGTCATGCTGGATAAAGCCTTGGGCCACCACCACATCGCCGACGCGAACTTCAGGCGCCAAGCCGCCGGCCACCCCCGTAAAAACCAAACTGCTCACCTGGAAGCGGTCGAGCAAGATGCTGGCGGTTGTCGCTGCTGCCACTTTGCCGATGCGCGACAACACCGCCACCACCGAATGGCCTTGCCAATGGCCGACCCAAAAATCCCTGCCTGCGACAGTGACACACTGCTGGTCTGCCATTTCGGCCAATACAGCAGACAGCTCCTCGTGCATGGCACTCATGATGCCGATCATCGCCATCCTTCAAACCCGATTCGGCATGCGCCAGGCGATCAACCCGGACTGCGCAGCTCACGCCGCAAAATCTTACCCACGGGCGTTTTAGGCAACTCGGTGCGGAACTCGATCACCCTCGGTTGCTTGTAAGCGGTCATGTGTTCACGGCAGTGGGCCATGATCTTGGCTTCTGTCAAAGCCGGGTCTTTTTTGACCACCACCAACTTGACGCTTTCGCCCGTTTTTTCATCAGGCACACCAATGGCCGCGCACTCAAGCACGCCCGGGCAAGTTGAAGCAACCTCTTCCACCTCATTGGGATAGACATTGAAGCCACTGACCAAAATCATGTCCTTTTTGCGGTCAATGATCTTGAAGAAACCACGCGCATCCAAAGTCCCCACATCACCCGATTTGAAGAAACCATCGGCGGTCATGACTTTGGCCGTTTCATCGGGGCGCTGCCAGTAACCCGCCATGACCTGCGGCCCTTTGATGGCGATTTCCCCGGGCTGTCCGGGCTCGGTCACCTCGTGTCCATCGTCGTCAAGCAATTTCATCCAGGTGCTGGGCAAAGGCACACCAATGGTCCCCGTGAATTCAGTGCTGGTGGTCGGGTTGCAACTGGCGGACGGACTGGTTTCAGACAATCCATAACCTTCGCAAATCGGGCATCCGGTTTTCTCGAGCCAAAGCTGAGCCACATTGGGCGTCACAGCCGTGCCGCCGCCCAAGGACACCTTGAGATTGGACCAGTTCACCGTGCCGAAATCGGGATGATTGGCCAAGCCATTGAACAGGGTATTGACGGCAGGAAAGCTGTGAAAAGTGTGCTTGGACAACTCTTTAAGAACTGCAGGCAAATCACGAGGATTGGGAATCAAGATGGTTTTTCCGCCCATGCGCAGACCCAACATCATGTTCACCGTGAAAGCGAAGATGTGATACAGCGGCAATGCACACACCGAGGTGGGTTGCTCACCCGCCGGAATGCGTTTCATGACCGGTGCGTTCCAAGCCTCAGACTGCAAAACATTGGCGATCACATTGCGGTGCAAAAGAACGGCGCCCTTAGACACACCAGTAGTACCACCGGTGTATTGCAGCACGGCGATGTCGTCGGCCGTTAACTCGGGCTTTCGAAAAGCCAGCTGTCGACCTTTGCTCAGCGCATCGTTGAACCTGACCGCTTGAGGCAGGTGAAAAACAGGCACCATTTTTTTAACGTTGCGCACCACATAGTTGACCAAACTGCCTTTGAGCACACCCAAACGGTCGCCCATCGCAGCCACGACCACATGCTGGACAGGTGTTTGAGCGACGCATTTTTCAAGGGTCGCAGCAAAGTTCTCGATGATCACGATCGCTTTGGCACCCGAGTCCTTGAGTTGGTGCTCCAACTCACGCGCGGTGTACAAGGGGTTGACGTTGACCACCACAAAACCGGCACGCAAGATGGCCGCCACGGCCACAGGGTACTGCGGCACATTGGGCATCATGATGGCGACGCGGTCGCCTTGAACCAGTCCCAAAGACTGCAAGTACGCGGCCAGCGCCAGGCTTTCCTCGTTGGTTTGGGCAAAACTGATGTCCTTGCCCATGAAGCTGTAAGCACAACGGTCGGCGTATTTGGCAAAACTGTCTTCGAGCAAGCCGACCAAGGAGCTGTAGGGGTCAGGCGCAATTTCAGCGGGAATGCCTTCGGGGTAACTTTTCAACCAAACGGGGTTCAACATGTCAGAATCTCCTGAAAATCAGTCTACCTGATATCTGACAGTGAACTGACTGAAAAACATCGGGGTTTACGCCCAAAAAAATGAAAGGGAGATGAACAGTGTTCATCTCCCTTTCACCATTACAACGACAAAAAAGCTTGTCAGCTCTTCAGGGCCATCAACACCTCGTCCAGCATTTTCTTGGCATCGCCAAACAACATGCGGTTGTTCTCTTTGTAAAACAGTGGGTTGTCCACACCGGCGTAACCACTGGCCATGGAGCGCTTCATCACGATGCTGGTGCGGGCCTTCCAGACTTCGAGCACCGGCATGCCGGCGATCGGGCTGGTCGGATCGTCTTGGGCGGCGGGGTTCACGATGTCGTTGGCACCGATCACGATGGCCACGTCGGTGTCCGGGAAATCGTCGTTGAGCTCGTCCATCTCAAACACGATGTCGTAGGGCACTTTGGCTTCGGCCAACAGCACGTTCATGTGGCCCGGCATGCGGCCTGCCACAGGGTGAATGCCAAAGCGCACGTTGACACCTTTTTCGCGCAGTTGCTTGGTGATTTCGAACACCGTGTGCTGGGCCTGCGCCACGGCCATGCCGTAACCGGGAACGATGATCACGTTCTTGGCATCGCGCAGCATCTCGGCGGTTTCGGCAGCCAAAATAGGGCTGACCTCACCCACAGGCTCAGACGCTTCACCAGCTGCCTTGGGTGCTGCAGCCGTGGTACCAAAGCCACCCGCAATCACGCTGATGAAGCTGCGGTTCATGGCGTTGCACATGATGTAGGACAAAATCGCACCGCTCGAGCCAACCAAGGCACCGATCACGATCAGCAAGTCATTGCTCAGCATGAAGCCGGTGGCCGCTGCGGCCCAGCCCGAGTAGCTGTTGAGCATGGACACCACCACAGGCATGTCCGCGCCGCCAATGGCCATGACCATGTGAATGCCGAACAGCAAAGCAATGGCGGTCATGATGAACAAAGGCACCATGCCTTCTTCCACCGTTTGGGCGTTCATGAACTCACGGCCAAAATAAATCACCGCGATCAAGCCCACCAAGTTGAGCCAATGGCGTGCGGGGAGCAACAAGGGGCTT
>JBIKKE010000039.1:0-14277 GCA_044360575.1 Limnohabitans sp.
GCAAGCCGTTTTCAATGGCCACACCCAGCTGTGCAAATGTGCCGGTGTAAGGCAACATCAGGCCCACGCGGATCTTGCCAGACTGCGCCAGCGCACTTTGCGGCACCAGCAGGCCCGAAGAGGTGGCGCCCAACAGGGCAGCGCCTTGCGCCAATACTTGGCGGCGTGAAGAGGGTTGGCTCATGGGGGTCTCCATTAACAAGGAAGAAAAAACGCCAAACAACAGTGTGACGTTCAACGATCCCGGTCATTATGGGTCAATTGATTTGCACTTTAGAGTGCATCAGACCCCGTGAAAACCCTTTGAAGTGACCCCTCAGCGCTGCATGCTCAGGTTGAACTGCCGCACGCCCAACTCGTCCATCAGCTTTTGTTCGTGGCGCTGCTGATCCAAAGCGACGGCCTTCGCGTCTTGGGCTTCCATGGACTTCATCTTGTGCAACTCGATCTCTGCCAAAGAACGTTTTTTTCGGACCACCTCCACGTGCTCTTTGGCCCTGCTCAGGTCCAGCACCACGCGCTGCTGCAAATTGAGCAACTGGGCCATGAATTGCCGTTGGTTCATGCTGGCCTGCATCCCCATCACGGGCACTTGGGCTGTTTTTTCTTGCTGCCGGTACTCGTCGTAAAGCTTGCACAGCCTTTCATGGCTGGCCTGCAGTTGGTCTACGCGGGCCATGGCCTGGGCGATTTCGGTCTGGATGTCGTTCACCGTATCCTGGGCTTTTTTCACCAGGACGGGCCAGCAAGTTCGGGCTTGTCGCATGTGGAGGCTCCTTTGGGGTGTCAGTTCTGCATCAGCGCTTGAACTTCGTGCCGGGTGGTCGCCGAGTCCTGGCTGCTGTGCATGTCTTGTTGTAAAAAATGTTCCATCGCTGGTCGCAAACGGATGGCTTGGTCCAGGTCGGGGTTGCTCCCGGCCTCGTAGGCGCCCACCTGAATCAGGTCTTGGTTTTGTTGGTACAGCGACCACAAGCGCCGAAACCGATTGGCCATCTTTTGGTCTTCCGGCGAGATCAGGTTTTGCATCACCCGCGACACCGAACCATTCAGATCAATCGCGGGGTAGTGCGCTGCATCGGCCAGCTTGCGCGACAGCATCACCTGGCCATCAAGTGAGGCACGGGCAATGTCCACGATCGGGTCGTTGGCGTCGTCACCCTCGGCCAGAACGGTGTAAATGGCGGTGATCGAGCCGACACCGTGGCGGCCCACACCGGCGCGCTCAATCAAATTGGGCAGCAATGCAAACACCGAAGGCGGGTAACCTTTGGCCGTCGGCGGCTCGCCCACCGCCAGCCCAATTTCGCGCTGGGCATGCGCCACGCGGGTCAGGCTGTCCACCAGCATCAATACGTTTTTCCCTTGGTCTCTGAAGTACTCGGCAATCACATGCGTCATGTGTGTGGCTTTGAGGCGCAGCACTGGCGATTCGTTGGCCGGCGCCGCCACCAGTACCGACTTGGCCAGGCCCACAGGCCCCAGCGACTCTTCGATGAAGGCTTGCACCTCACGCCCGCGTTCGCCAATCAGCCCGATCACCACCACGTCGGCTTCGGTGAATCGGGTCATCATGCCAAGCAACACACTTTTGCCCACGCCAGAACCTGCGATCAGACCCAAGCGTTGGCCCCGGCCAATCGTCAGCATGCCGTTGATGGCTTTGACGCCGACATCCAAAATTTCTTTGATCGGGCCACGCTCCATCGGGTTGATGGGGCGGCCTTGCAAGCTCAGCACATCGCGGCAATCGGGCGCAGGCTTGCCATCCAAGGGTTGGCCGCGTCCGTCGATGATGCGCCCCAGCAAGTCAGGGCCCAAAGCCACTTGGGATGTGTGGCTGAGCACCCGTACCCGAGCACCCGGGCCAATACCCTGGGGCTCGGTGAAGGGCAACAAAAACAAGGTCTCGTCGTTGAAGCCCACCACCTCGGCCTCGACACGGTGGCCCAGTTGTCCAATGATTTCACAGCATGCGCCCAGCGGCGCCATCAGGCCGCGCGTTTCCAGACGCATGCCGACCAAACGCACCAGCGTCCCGTTGCGTTGCGGCTCTGGCGCATGCAAAGAGCCGATCAACTGGTTGACTTCATGCTCGAAGTTCATGCGGGTTCACCGTCTTCAGGGGGTGACGTTTTCACGTCGGTGTCTTGAACGTCAATCACCTGACGGTTCCAATCCCTTTTGGGGGTGGACTCGGGCAGTGGCTCTGCACGGTCTTGCACCAAGCTGGAGTTTTGCATCCAGGCTTCTGGCTCGGGCAACAAACGCCGGGCCAAAGCCTCCAGTCTGTTTTCAATCAAGTCCTGCACCACGCTGTCCTGCACCCGCACCCGCACGCTGCCTGGGCGCAAATGGACATCGGGCTCCAGTTGCAAATGGGCCGTGACCGCCTCACCCATCGCCTGCAGTTGCTTCAGGTCGTCCGGGTTCAGGCTGACCTGGACCGGGGGTACCGGGTGTTCGAGTTGGGCAATGCACGACTGCACCAAACCGTGAATGGCCTGGCCCGACAGCTTGAGCTCGGCTCGCACCAGTTGCTCGGCCAAATGCAAAGACAAGCGTTTGAGGGGCTCAAAAAACCGGTGAGGGTCTTGGCTGATGCTTTGCAACTCCATGCCCAAACGCTGAATCAACTCGCGCTCTTGATCGCGCTCGGTTTGGGTTTCTGCCAAGAGTTGGGCACGGCCCTCTGCCACACCGGCCTGAAAGGCCTCATCGCGAAGTTGGTCCAAGGCTTCTTCTGACACTGTGGTTTGGACCGAAGCTACTTCGGCATCTGATGGCTCTACAGTCAGTGCCAAGGCGCTGTCATCGGTCAAATCGGGTGCCAGCTTTGTCTCGCCATCCGTGGGCGCTGGCCTGTCAAAGTTGGATGGGGCTGCGGTTTGAACAGGAACCGCCCAAGACCCGAACGAGCGGGATCGAACCGAATCCCATTCGGTCCGTGCAAAGGTGGGTGCAACCGCGACTTTACTTAGCAATGCGTCCGAATTCCAAACGCTGTTGTAAGCGCCCATCTTAGACAAAGCCATCGCCACCGCCTGCTAAAACCAGTTCGCCGGCATCTGACAGTTTGCGGGCCAAGCGCATGATTTTCTTCTGCGCCTCTTCCACTTCGGTGATGCGCAGAGGACCTTTGGATTCCATGTCGTCGACAAACATGACCCTTGCGCGGGCTGACATGTTGCCCAGAAATTTGTCCTTGACGAAATCGGGTGCCCCTTTGAGGGCCACCATCAACAGATCGGGTTCGGCAGTGCGCATGATGGCCTGAATGCCTTTGTTGTCCACGCCCACCAAATTTTCAAAGGTGAACATGTTGTCCTGAATTTTTTGCATCAAATCTGCATCAATTTGGGACAAGCCAGCCATGATGGCCGACTCCAATTCCACTTTGACCGAATTCATGATTTTTGCAGCAGCTTTGACCCCTCCAAAGCTGGAGGACTTGGAAGAGGAGTTGGAAGCAAATTGCTTCATCATGATTTGCTCGAGCTCCTCCATGGCCGAAGGCTGAACAGTCTCCAGGCTGGCAATCCTCTGCATGATTTCTGGCCGCGATTCGGCGGGCAAGAAATTCATCACATCTGCTGCCACGGTGTATTCAAGGACCGACAAAATAATGGCCACAACCTGCGGGTGCTCGCCTCGGATCATTTCAGCGATGGAGCGAGCGTCCATCCATTTCAAAATCTCCAAACCCTTGCTGCCTTGCCCCGGCATGATGCGGCTGAGCACCGAGGCCGCCTTATCATCGCCCAAAGCGCGTTTCAGCACTTTTTCAACATAGTCGCCCGTGCCCAAACCCAGACTGGTTTGCTTTTTGAGCATGGTGACAAATTCGTCCAGCACGATGTTGACCGCTTCTTGCGACAAATCAGACACCGACACCATGGCCGCGCCCAGCGATTGAACCTCTTTGGGGTTCATGAATCGAATAATTTCAGAAGCTTGTTGTTCGCCCAACAAAAGCATCAAAACAGCTGCACGCTGGGTGCTGGTCAGCTCAGACAACTCTTGCGCCAGCTCCTGGGTCATCGCGATCTCAGGCGTGACGGCAGCTGGATCGGGTGACTTGGCGTCTTTGGCCTTGTCGGTTTTTGCGTCTTTGTCGTCGGGTTTTTTGGTGGCCATGGTTTCTTACCTCGACTTGTTCAATTGACTTTGACCATGCTCTTGAGCACATTGGCCACACGGCCTGAATCCTCGGCCACCAACATGCGAATCAGGGCTACTTTGTCATCATAGGTGTTGGCGGTGTCCAGCATGTCCATCGAGATGCTCGATTTCTTCGGTTTCAGCTTGGCCTTGATTTCTTCAAGACTTTCTCCCTCGCCAATCTGGATCATCCGCATGTCGTCGGCACTCAATTCGCCATCGCCCAAAGCGGCTTTGGCTTTTTCGGCTTCTTCGGCATCCTTGCCCACCGTGATTTGACGCATGACTGGGCGCACCACGATCATCATGAACGCGATAAAACTGATCGCTATCAGGGCGCTGGTGATGCCGGACTGGACCATGTCCTCCAGGTACCAAGGAATCGTCTCCAGTGGGGCAGGGGCCTCAAACTTGGCGGGCACCACGCTCACAATGTCGCCACGGGTCGGGTCAAAGCCAACCACACCGCGCACCACTTGCTGCATTTGCTCCAATTCCAGAGGGGTGAATGGCACGCTTTTGGGGGCTTTCGGGTCGGTTGATGGTTCCGTCACGGGGCGCTCGTTCACCAGCACCGCCACGCTCACTTTCATGACCCCACCGCTGGCACTGCGCACATGGCGGACCGTGCGGTCAATTTCAAAGTTTCGAGTCGATCGGCTGCTGAGCTTGCCAGTGGCTTCGGATTGACCTTTAGTGGCGTCAGCTTGCGTATTGCTGGTGGTGGTGGGGTCCGGCGGTGGTGTGTTGGACAAAGCCCCTGGGACGCCTTCGGCCGATTTGGTGGCAGAGCGGTCTTCGGCCAACACCTCAGAGCGGGTGCGGGGTCCTTTTTCGCGGTTGTCAAAATCTTCGGTGGTGCTTTCGGTCTGTGTGAAATCCAACGTCAGGTTCACTTGAGAGCGCACATTGCCTTCCCCCAACATGGGCGACAGAATTTGCATGATCCGGTTGCGGTAAACCTCTTCCAGAAGTTGTTTGTGTTGCTCTTGCGCCGACGTCAAACCCAGCTTTTGCTCAGTGGCCGACTCGGTCATCAGTTTGCCCACCGTGTCCACCACGGTCACATGGTCAGGCGCCAAGTAAGGCACGCTGGACGACACCAAATGAACAATCGCCTGCACTTGCGAGGCCGACACTGCACGGCCTGGGTAGGGTGCAAGAACCACCGAGGCCTTCGGGGGCGTGCGGTCGCGCACAAAAACGCTTTGCTTGGGCGTGGCCAGGTGCACGCGTGCGCTTTGCACCGTGCCAATTTGCATGATGCTGCGGGCCAGCTCTTGCTCCAAAGCTGTGTTGATCTTGACCTGCTCCATCAATTGGCTGGTCGTCATGGAGGACTGGTCTTTCAGGCCCTCCATGCCAGTGGTACCGGCCTTGGGCAAGCCCTGCGAGGCCAGCAAAATTCGCGCCTCGTGGAAACGGTTGGTCGGGACGGTCAACTGGCCTGTGGCGGGATCAATCTTGGGCTTGAAATCGGCAGTTTTCAGAGACTCGTATGCGGCCTGTTGGTCTGCCTCTTGCAAACCGGGCATCACGGGGCGGTAGGGAGTGGACTGCATCCATGCATAAGCCAATAAAAACACCACCAACACTGTCAACATCAAGATCAGTGGCAATACTTTGCGCACGGAGGGCTGGTTCAGCACTTTGCTGAAGGTGTCAGACAATCCGATGTTTTGCCACACACTCAGACCAGTGTTGGCGGCTGAGTTGGGCGTTGTTCCTGGGGCTGTGGTCAAAGCCATGCTGCCGCTGGCATTGTTGCCAGGGTTGTTGGCCGTGGCCATTTCAGACCCGGTAGGCATGGTCATCATGCCGGTGTTCATCGATGCTGTCGCTGTTGCCATGGTGTGTTCTCTTGAGTTCTATCAGACCGGCATGTTCAAAATGTCTTCATAGGCCTTCAACACTTTGTTGCGCACCTGCAATGTGGCTTCAAAGGCCAAAGACGACTTTTGCATGCCCAGAACCACATCGGTCAGGGCAATGTCTTCACCTCGGTCGTAGGCGGCTCGCATGTTGGAAGACTGGACCTGAACCTCGTTGACCTGGCTGAGCGCGCCCGAAACAAAGCTTCCAAAATCGGGCTTTCCGACCTCGGTAGATGGGTTCTTGGATTCAGCGCCCGGCAAGCCCGAGGCCTGTGCCTGGTGTGAACGCAGGGTTTGCAGCATCGACTGGATGCTGGCGGGTGATATGGCTTTGTCAATCATCGTGTGTTCTTTCAGCAGGCTGCGGCCATGTTCATGCCGTGTTCACGCAATTGCGCCATCTTGTAGCGAAGGGTGCGGGGGCTGATGCCTAAGCGCTTGGCGGCTTCTGTTTTGCTGGGCGTGCTGGCCAGCGTGGCCATAATCACTTGGTGTTCATTTTGGCGAGCTGCGCTTTGTAAATCGATGGGCGTCTCACTCATGCTTTGGGCGAACTGGGCGGAGTCACTTGATGGTTCCTGCCATGTCGCTGTCGCTGCCTCGAGTGTGGGCATCGCCGAAACTGGGGTTGCTGCCTGCACAACTTCGGGCACTTGGTCTTGCCAAGACGCCATGGGCATTGCTTCGCTGTCATGGGGACGAAGGGTCAACCAATCGTCAAACATCAGATGCGCCGGTGTGATGTGGTGGTCGGTGCACAAGACCACCGCGCGGCGCATCACGTTTTCCAATTCGCGCACGTTGCCAGGCCAAGGGTATTGCAGCAGCATCTGCTGCGCCTGGGGATGCAAGCGCCACGGTTGTGCGGCTTGTTGCAGCAGGCTTTGCATGGCCAATGGAATGATGTCGCCCGGGCGCTCTCGCAGGGGTAGTAAACGCATGCGGAAGGTGGCAATGCGGTAATACAAATCTTCGCGAAACTCGCGCTCGGCGATGGCTTTCTTGAGGTCTTTGTTGGTGGCGGCCACAATGCGCACATTCAACTGGATCACGTTTTGACCACCCAGACGCGTCAATTGGCGCTCTTGTAACACTCGAAGTAACTTGCTTTGCAAGTGCATCGGCATTTCGCCGATTTCGTCCAAGAACAAAGTTCCCCCTTGGGCTTGTTCAAACAAACCCTTTTGCTCTCGGTGCGCTCCCGTGAAGGCGCCTTTCTCGTGGCCAAACAGCATGTCTTCGATCAGGTTTTCGGGCATGGCGGCACAATTGAGCGCCACAAACGGCCCCATGGCGCGGCCAGAGGCTTCGTGCAGCACCCGCGCCAAGACTTCTTTGCCCGATCCGGTGGGCCCCACCAGCAAAGCCGTCACATCGGCCTGGCCCACTTTGCGCGCCAATGCCAGCAGATGCTGACTGGATGGGTCGACAAAAACAACACTGCGCACAGGGAGTGGCGTGGTGCGTGCAGCGGTCGGATGAAGCAGGTTTTGCAGCCGCTGCCAAGAGGCGGTTCGAACGTCTTGAGCGGCCAGTACGGTCAAAGCCCCTGCTTGAGTGGCTTCAACAGCCAAATCCAGTTCGTGTCGGTCAACTCGGCAGACCACGGGGAGGCTCAGATTGGCGTCCTGCAATAGTTGTTGAACAGCTTTGAGCCGTGTCACGTCCATGTTCAGGTGCAATACCACCATGGCGGCATCGGCAGCATGGGCCAGCAAGTGGTCGAGTGTATTCACGGGCATTACAGCCCATCCGCTGACCTGCAAGGCTTGGCTGTGATCGGTGCTCAGGGCAGCTTCGGGGTCCAACCAAAGGGCCAGAGGGGTGGAATGGGCTTGTGACTTCACGGTGTTGGTCTCATGTTCGGGTGAAACACATTAAGCAACCCTCGTGCCAGTTTATTTTTAATATTTAGATAACAATAAAATATTAAATAAAGCTATTAAGTATTCAAAAAATTCAGCTGGAAATTGACACACGGCTTGACGAAAGATTGACAGCACAAGCATCGATCAGACTCGGCCTGCAAAGGAAGCCTCTTAACGGGGTAGCGGTTTGTCTTTGGCGTAAAAGAGCTTGCAAAACTGGCCATCCACACGCAAGACCTCCAGCGCAGGCAGCCAACGCGACCGAAACCCCATGGCGCGGCAGGCATAGGGCGTAGAGGGGATGTAACTGACCGCGAAATGCCGGCACTGCCAGCAGTTGGGACCACGTTCAGGACCCACCTCAGCGGAAAGACTTGGCATGGACAATGGAGATCAATTTTTTAAACAAAACAACAGGGACCCTCAGGTCCCTTTGTTGAATGAGCGCGAAGTCTCAGGCTTAGCCCTGCAGAAGCTTCATCACGGATTGTTGGTCTGTGTTGGCTTGTGCCAAGATGGCTGTGGCCGCTTGTTGAATGATCTGAGTCCGTGAAAGTTCACTGGACGCCTTGGCGTAGTCAGCATCCAAGATACGGCTGCGCGACGCTGCAGTATTCACAGAGACATTGGTCAGGTTGTCAATGGCGTAGGTAAAGCGGTTGATCTTGGCACCCATGTCACTGCGGAAATCATCCACCAAGGCAATGGCATCGTCGACGGCAACGATGGCGCTGTTGGCCCCAGACTGGGTTGTGATGCTCATCGCAGAAACGCCCAAAGCCGATGCGGTCATGCTGATCAAGTCCATGGTGATGACCTGGTTGCTGCCAGCACCCACCTGGAAGGTCATCACGCCACTGGTGCCAGCCGTGCTGGCAGAACCTTGCAAGACGGTCATGTTGTTGAACATGGTGTCGTTGGCAATTCGAGAGATTTCTTCAGTCAGTTGATCGACTTCTTTTTGGAGAGAAGAGCGGTCCGCAGAACTGTTGGTGTCGTTGGCTGACTGAACGGCCAATTCTCGCATGCGCTGGAGCATGTTTGTGATTTCAATCGTCGCACCTTCAGCCGTCTGCGCAACGCTGATGGCGTCGTTGGCATTGCGCACCGCCTGGTCCAAGCCGCGGATTTGCGATGTCATTTTGTTGCTGATGGCCAAACCCGCTGCATCGTCCTTGGCGGAGTTGATGCGCTTTCCCGTAGAGAGCTGCTCCATCGCTGAACTCAATGCCCGGCTGTTGCGGCTCAATGCATTTTGTGAAATCAGGGATTTGATGTTGGTGTTGATGACTGACATGATGAAATTCCTTTATCTTGATAAATCAGTGGCAATTCTTTGCCGCATTGGGTTGGGTTGAATTACTGGCTTTGGGCCACTGGTTCCAATTCAGAGGGGTTTTTTGTCATGTCCATGAGCTGCACATATTCTTTGTGCAGTGCGGCATGATCAGGAAACATGCTGCAGGCTTGTTTTGCAGAGCGCAAAGCGGCAAGATTTTCTTGTTGACACCGCAAGACGCGAATCCAATGCAACCAAGTTTCTGGCGGAGATGAGCCTTTTTGAAGCTTCATCAAGGCTTGAAGTAATTCTTTGGCACGCGTCCAATCCTGGTGAATTTCGGCCACCAAAGCGCCAATGCTCAGAATGTCTTCGGAGCAGGGGTGCAGACTCAAGCCGGCATCGACCAAAGCGCTGGCGGTAGCCAGCTGATTGCAGGCCACCAAATCGGCAATGGTTTGCCTGATTTGTTCGGGCATGAACTTGGATACCTGTTTTTCAGGGGGCATCCGGCCATAAGCCGCCTCAGTCATCACTATTTCTGCCAGCGCAGTCATACAGGTACTCCTTGATCTGTCGGAAAACCGGCGGCAATCTCTTGCCAACCGTCTCTTAAGTCATTTAAAGCAATACCTGTGCCAGCATGGACTAACCCTTCCAATGGGCCATTTCATCTCGGATAAGGGGGGTCTGTCTAAAGTTCTATTAATGGTTTACCCTTGGTTTTGGACGGTAAAAATCATTTTTGTTAAAGATCTTCAGGCCCGTGTCGATACGCCTTATGTACCGGTGTCTGTAGAGTGCCTGAATCGTCAGAAGCTTGTGATCACCGAAGGAGGTTATGCATATGTCAACCATTGCAATTTCGAGTGCCAGTCAAGCTGTCGTGTCGCAAACGGCAGATGTTCGACCTGCAGCTGCGGTCAAAACATCAGAGACGCCGTTGCCCGCTGTTCGTTCCAGCGAAGCTGCTGCGAGTGTGATCGGGGATGCCGAAAAGATCGACTTTGAAGGCATGTCGAAAAATCTGGATGAAGCCATTCAGAAATTGAACGACCAAATGAAATCCAGCCAACGTGGTTTGAATTTCTCAAAAGATCAAGTCAACGGAACCACCGTGGTAAAGGTCATGAACAGCCATACAGGTGAAGTGGTCCGTCAGATCCCTGATGTCTCTTTGCTTCGCGCTGCCCATTCGATCGAAGCCCTGAAAGGCATGATCCACGACGAGTCAACTTGAAATATTTGCAGAAAAGACTCAAGTCTTGCAAAAACAGGTCGATTCATCAAACAACGGGAACTTGAAAATTGATCCAAGAAATTTGAGATTCCGTCCAACCTCATCAAGTGAATGCAGTCGGTTTACTTGAAATCTTTGTGGCAGCGTTGCTAAAGAATTTTTCTTTACACGCACTACCCTGTAGTCAGGGTGAAGGAGAAAGAAATGTCTGTTATCAATACCAACGTCAAGTCCCTGATGGCCGCCAATGCAATGGCCGTCAACAACCGCGCGCTGTCTTCTGCGATGGAAAAACTGTCCACAGGCAAGCGGATCAACAGCGCTGCTGATGATGCTGCTGGTTTGTCAATTTCCAACCGCATGACTTCACAAATTCGTGGTTTGAACCAGGCTGTGCGCAATGCCAACGATGGCATCAGCGTGGCGCAAACTGCGGAAGGTTCGACACAAGAAATCACCAACATGCTGCAACGCATGCGTGAACTGGCCGTTCAGTCGGTCAACGACACCAACAGCTCTGCCGACCGGGATTCACTCCAGGCGGAAGTTACTGAACTGCAAGATGAGATCACCCGCATTGCCGAGAACACCAAGTTCAACGACATGTCGGTCTTGCAAGGCTCTGCCAGCGACATTGGTTCTGCTGGCACTGTGACCTTCCAAGTGGGAACGGGCAGCGGTGAGACCATCACGCTGACCTTGGTCTCTATGACGGCAAGCGGTTTGAGCGTTGCTTCCGGTGACGTTGACATCTCGACCGCATCGGGTGCCTCAAGTGCTATTGCTGCTTTGGATGACGCGATCGCATTGGTCGATGATTTCCGATCGGATTTGGGTGCGAAAATCAACCGACTCACGCATGCCGTGGACAACTTGACTAATGTGGCACAGACCACCTCTGCAGCGCGAAGCCGGGTGCTGGACACGGACTATGCGGCAGAGTCGACCGAGTTGGCGCGAACGCAGATCATTGCTCAGGCGGCCACGGCCATGCTTGCCCAGGCCAACCAGCAGCCGCAGTCGGTATTGGCCCTCCTGAAGTAACAGCCATGACCAGCAGTTGAGCTGCACCAGAAAGCCTGCGGTGATCGCAGGCTTTCCACGTTGAAAAAATGCAACCCAAGTTTCATGGACTTGGGTTGCTTTGAAGCAGGAGAGTGTCCATGTCGGTGATCAATACCAACATCCAGTCGTTGCAAGCCAAAAATGCGCTGTCGGTGAACAACCGTTCGTTGACAGAGGCGATGCAGCGGCTGTCAACAGGCCAGCGCATCAACAGTGCCGCTGACGATGCCGCCGGATTGGCCATTTCAAACCGGATGACCTCGCAGATCCGAGGTTTGAATCAAGCGGTTCGCAACGCCAACGACGCCATCAGTGTGGCTCAGACCGCCGAAGGCTCGACTCAAGAAATCACCAACATGCTGCAGCGCATGCGTGAGTTGGCCATTCAATCTGCGAATGACACCAACAGCTCGGCAGATCGATCCTCGTTGCAAGCCGAAATGACCGAGTTGATCGCTGCTGTGGACGACATTGCGAGCAATACGAAATTCAACGACATGTCGATTTTGCAGGGATCTGGCAGTGATATCGGCACTTCGGGTGTTGTCACATTCCAGGTGGGGGGTGAGTCAGGACAAACGATCACCATCGATTTGCAGTCGATGGCAGCTTCTGCCTCCTCTTTGGCCATTTCTGCACTGGACATATCCACACTCTCCGGCGCCAGCAGTGCCTTGGCAACGATTGATACCGCGATTGCGACGGTCGATGATTTCAGGTCCGACCTGGGTGCCAAGATCAATGCGTTCACACACGCGATCGACAATTTGACGGCAGTTTCACAAACCACGTCGGCTGCAAGAAGCCGAATTTTGGACACTGACTATGCAGCAGAAACCATGGAGTTGGCGCGAACGCAGATCATCCAAAATGCGGCAACCGCCATGCTGAGTCAGGCCAATCAACAGTCCAGGAATGTGTTGGCCCTGCTCCAGTGATGGTGGCAATACGCACTTTTCCCGCATTCAAAAATAGCCACTTGAGGACGTGAAATGCTGGTTCAGCGGGTGAATTTGCAAACGATCAGGCTGCAAACGCACGTCACCACCTTGAGTGCGCTGGAAGTTGGTGAAAGTGTTTTTTGCACGGACCTCAAGCAAGCGCAAAGCCTCAGAGCCTTGAGTTACTACATGGTCAGGTCGCGCAATCTTCAAAGAAAGTTCACCTTTCGGAAAATGGACCGCGGTTGGAGAATCATCCGTGTTCAATGATCAATTGAAGCTGGATTTAAGCAGAAATGAAACCAAATCTTTGTTCATCGACAAGGATTGGGTGAGCATGGCCGTGGCTGCATCGCGCTGAATTTGTGCCGCGGAAAGTTTGGCCGTTTCCTCGGCCATGTCAGCATCCATGATCCTGCCATAGGCCACAGATTGGCTGGTGATCATGGCATTGGCCACATTGGTTTGAACGTCCATGACGTTTTGTTTGGCGCCAATGTAAGCTTGGTATTCATTGATCATGTCCAGAGCATCGTCGATGATGTCCACAGCGGAGTCGGCATTGGCCGTGCTGGAGACGCTCAGCAAATTGGTGCCCGCCGCATTTTCAATGCTCAGTGAATACGACGTGATTTTGTCAAAATTCAGCGTGGTGGTGTCCCCTGAACTCGTCCCGGACTGGATGTTCATGGTGGATGCACTGGTCATCAGCGACGTGCCGTTCCAGACGGCGTTGTCTGCAATGCTGTCAATCTCATCGACGTACTCGTCAATCACGTCCTGGTAGGCTGTTCTGTCAGAGGCCGTCAATGTGCTGCTTTGGGACGCCACAGCGGCCACACGCATGTCGGCCAGAATGTCCACCATGTGGGTCAGGGAATCGTCCACGATCTGCGTGGCGGCCGTGCCCAAGCTCAAATTGTCCAAAACTTTCGAAAAAGAGCCCACTTGTGTTTTCAGTCGGTTGGCCATGGCCAAGCCGGTCGGATCATCCGAGGCGTGGTTGATGCGCAGACCCGTGCTGATGCGCTCGCTGGCTCGGGAGATGTTGGCGTTGGCAGAGTAGATGGCTCTGACGGCATTCAACGCGTTCAAATTGGTAGAGATTTGCATGCTTGTGTCCCCGTTCGCAGATCCAAGGTGGATCTGACAAGGTTATACAGGGCAACCATGCGCACTGAATGCAGAGCATTCAAAAACTTGAGTGATCTTTACACTTTTTACACCAGGTATTGGTTAATTATTAAATTTTACTTCTGGAGGATACAGCCGAATCTAAAGTCATTTTGAATATAGTTAGGAATGCATCCATCAAATATTTCGCAACCAAGGCCAAACTCTTTTGCAATCGATAAAAACCAATCTTTTGAATAATAAGTATGGGAGAGGCCCGCGTACTTTTTATCATACTCCTCGGCAGACAATTGATCGCGCCTAATTTTCTCAGCCTCAATTTTTTTCTGAAGATTTGGTATTTCTAAAATGCATATTTTCTGATTTGATTTTTCAATCATTTTCAAGATTGCTTTTCTTGCATATTGATGATCAAAATAATGGAAAACACTATTTGAAATTAAAAAATCATATTTTTTGGAGGTGTTGATTTCAGATGCTTCAACGCACTCAAAATTTCCGCCAGGAAAAACCATTTTGGCTGTTTGAATCAGGGGTTGACTATAATCATTGCCACCTACTTCGATATTGATAAATTCACTCAGTGCATATAAAAATGCGCCACTACCGCAGCCGACTTCGTAGATGGAGTTACCGTTTTCCAAATTCAACATCAGAGCCACTTTTTCAGTGTAACTTCGCCAGTCCTGAGTTTTGATCTTACCGGCTCCAGTAT
>JBIKKE010000248.1:0-4080 GCA_044360575.1 Limnohabitans sp.
AAGACTCGCCCACAGCGGCTTTGCCAGCGGCCATGTTGAGTTCAACCAAGCGCTCGAAACCGGCAAATGCGGTTTGCGACAGGTCTGCAGCAGCAGAGATGTTGGCTTTTTGTGTGGCGGCGAATTGGTCGGCGTTGAAGTTCATGGAGAGTTCCTTGAGAAGTTTTGTTGCAATGCAGCAATTTGAACAGCATGAAGCGGCCAAGGCAATGGTCAACTTGCACTTTAGAGTCCGCTCTCAAATTGGACGACTGAGCGCACCAAGGCGAAAAAAGCCCGGCGCAAGGCCTGAGCCATCACTGACGCAGGGCCTTTGCCGATGTGGGTTCATCCACTCACTACACTTGGAACTCAAGCAAATTTGGTCGGAAACTTTTTAAATTTATGGAATTCATCAGTCTTTTGTTCATTTCGGCCATGGGCATTCACTGGCTCAATCTGCAGGGCCAGCGCAAACGCACCGCCTTGCTGGCCGAGCAGCTGCGCCCCTACCAAATCGAAAAGCTCATGTCGCAGCTGACCACCTCTTATATGCGGGCCTTGGGAGAGAGCGACCCTGAGCGCCAACGGCACATCTTTCAACTGCAAGAACAAGCCGAACAGCAACTGGCCGCTGATTTTCAAATCCTGGCCCGCGAATTTGCCAAACTGCCCGCCCCCGTGTCGCGTGGCCTCAAGCTGGCCCTGCCTTTCATTGACCAGCTCTCGCCCAAGGTTTGTTTTGACATGCGCCGCCTGCTCGAGGTGCACGCACAAGGCATCGAGCGGGCCGTGGACAACCGTGAAGGCCTGTCCGACAAGGCCAGGTCATTTCGCATGATGGGCGAGATGTTTTTGATGCAGCACAGTTGCCACTGGTTTTGCCGCTCCAAAACCATCGCCTCGGCCCGCATGCTGGCCCAGCACCAGACGCGCTACGAGCAAGCGCTTGAAGCCGTCAGCCCTGAAACTCGCCGGGCCTATTTGGCCGTGGTGCAGTCAATCAGCTGATGGACTTAGCTTTTGCAGGCTTCTCGGTGGTCTCTTTTACCTGCGTGGCCATGGTGTTGACGACCATTGTGTCCAAACCCGTCTGACCACTCGGCATTGAAAACGATTTGTTGCGCCGTGGTGAGCTGAGGCAAGAGGGTTTGTGTGATCTGTTTCATTTGGGCCAATTGCGCTTGTTGGACCTGCATCATTTGACCCCTCGCCTCCATGCGCTCGGTCGCACCCATGGTCTTAACGTCCTTGGCTTTTTTCATGGCATCGTGCATGGCACCGCGTTGCTTCGTTCGGGCCTCTGACAATTCTTTCATGCCATTGGCAAAGGCGTTCCAAGCAGGGCGCTGTGCATCCTCTAGCTTCAAAGCCCCTTCCAGTTTGGCTAAGTGAGCCTCTGCGCCTTGGCCACCAGAGCGCTTGCCGTGGCTGCGGTGCTCTGCGTGTTTGTCCATGCCGTGATTGGAAGCGATGGCCGCCATGCTTGAACCGCCGAGCAGAACAGCCGACAAAACCCAGATCAATTGCTTTTTCATTTCAAACTCCTTGAAGGTGTAAATCCGCTTTAGGCGGTCTCTAACGAACGTCAGATGGATGTATTGAAAGGTGTAAGGACCCCAAAAAAGTGTCTCTGGCACAGCATTTTGCAAGCGCATGTGTCTGGGCGGTCTCTGGACATGTTTAGATACAAAAAACCCACAAGGCGCCCTTATCATGCCAACATGACGCCCACCCCAGACCATGTTTTGCTGGTTGATGACGACCCCGAAATCCGGCAATTGACAGCGAAATACCTGGAGCAAAACAGCGTCCAGTGCAGCACCGCGGCCAACAGCCATGAGATGCGCCGCATGCTGCAGATGCAGCGAGTGGATCTGTTGGTGCTCGATGTGATGATGCCCGGCGAAGACGGTCTGACGATTTGCCGCGACTTGCGCGCTGCCGGCAGTGCATATGCCCAGCTCCCCATTCTCATGCTCACGGCCCGCACCGACGACGCAGACCGCATTTTGGGCCTCGAGATGGGCGCCGACGATTACTTGGGCAAGCCGTTTGTCCCGCGCGAATTGTTGGCTCGCATTCGTGCCATCTTGCGTCGCTCACGCGCTTTACCCGCAAATTTGCAAACCACCCACAGCCCCAACCGGTGGCGTTTCTCGGGCTACACACTCGATGCGTTAACGCGCCAAGTGCGCAACCCCGACGGAGTTTTATTGGTGCTGACCTCGGGCGAATACCGTGTGTTGCAAGTCTTGCTCAACCATGCCAACAAGGTGTTGTCTCGAGAACAGCTCCTGGAACTGACCCAGGGGCGATCGGGCGACGCGTTTGACCGCTCCATTGACTTGCTCATCAGCCGCTTACGCTTGCGGTTAGGCGAACCCGCACGCAAATTGGGGTTGATCAAAACTGTGCGCAGCGAAGGGTATGTGCTGGCCACCCCGGTGCAAGCCGAATGATGGGCGTTCTGAAAAAAGTCTGGCCACAAAGCCTGTTTGCGCGCTTGTTGTGGGTTTGGCTGATGGGTCTGACTCTGGTTCTGGGTGCAGCAGCGTGGCTCACGCTGAACGAGCGCACGGCGGGTGTTCAAGTGGTCTTGCATGCCAAGCTCACGCAAGAGCTGGCCGCATCGGCCGATTGGCTCGATACCCTCAGCACACAGCAACGCCAGCAGTGGCTAGAGGACAAGGATCAGGGCAAGCGCCGCGAGCGTTGGCGTCTTGAACCACCCAAGGCGTGGTCACCAAACGCCAACCCATTGCCGCCGCATGTTCGACCCTTGGCGATTTACTTGGCCAGCGAATTGGCGCTACGCAAGCCACTTGTGCAGCACTTGACGCCATTGCGCGATAGAGAAAGACACGACGAGGGTCAGGGGCACTACCCAGAGCGTTCGCGAGGACAGACTTGGGTGTCGCTGTTGTTGACCGATGGCACACAGGTTTATGCCCGATTACCCGCAACTTACCCCTCGCACGGTCCCATGGGCAGGCCAGGCTTGGGCAGCGGTACACATTGGGGCTGGGTGGCACTGACCGTGCTCGCAGGCTTGGCGCTGTTGACTTGGCTGGCGGTGGTTTACGCCACGCGGCCCCTCAAGCGCATGACACAAGCGGCCAGGGATTTGGCCGATCACCCCAACCAAGCCCCATTGCCCGAAGACGGACCCTTGGAAGTGCGCCAAGCAGCGCAGGCCTTCAACCACATGCAAGCGCAGTTGCAGCGGCACATGGCGCAACAAACGCAGGTGCTCGCAGCGATTGCCCACGACTTACAAACACCGCTGACGCGCTTGCGCCTGAAAACCGAGTGGGTCAGCGACGAGTCGCTGCGCCAGCGCATGCAAGCGGACTTGAGCGAAATGCAAGGCTTGGTGCAAGACGGTTTGGCGCTGGCCCGCAGTTGGCACACCCAGCCCCAGCGACAACCGGTGCACTTGAATCAGCTTTTACAAACGCAGCTCAGCGAATGGGAAGACCTGGGTTGGGCGGTAAAGCTGCAGGGCGCAGACATTGATTGCTTGATCAACACCGATGTGGCGGCGCTGCGCCGTGTGTTGGGCAATGTGGTTCACAACGCCATCACCTATGGGCTACGCGCCACGGTCACGCTTTTTTGCCAAGACCCCAGCCAGCCCGAGCATTGGTGCATCGTGGTGGAGGACGAAGGACCCGGCTTGCCCGAGTCCGACTTGCAAACGGTGTTGCAACCGTTTGTGCGCCAAGAAAACTCACGCAACCGACAAACCGGCGGCACAGGCTTGGGCTTGTCGATCGCGCTGAACCTGATAACCGCATTGGGTGGGAGCTTGGTCTTGACCAACCGTCCTCAGGGTGGCTTGCGCGTCACCCTAAGCGCACCACGTTAAGCCTTCACTTCAGTGCGCGCAGCGCCGCCTGCGCGATGCTGTCCGCGTCCACCGCAAAGAATCGGCGCAGCGCAGCCCGCGTGTCGCTGCGGCCAAAACCGTCGGTGCCCAGCGTGCTGTAGCTGCGGCCTTCGGGCACGAAGGCGCGCACGCTCTCGGGCACGGCGCGCACGTAGTCGGTGGCGGCGATCACTGGGCCTTGGGTGGCGCTCAGCAACTTGGACAAATGG
>JBIKKE010000249.1:0-4026 GCA_044360575.1 Limnohabitans sp.
TGGCCCGAACCCTTGTAAGGCACATGCACCAAATCCACGGCGGTTTGCTGCTTGAAGATCTCGGTGCCGATGTGAGACACCGAACCGTTGCCCTGAGACGCGTAGTTCAGCTTGCCCGGGTTTTGCTTCAAAAACGCGATGAAATCACGCATGTTGTTGGCAGGCACCGAGGGGTGCACCGCCACCACGTTGGTGGCCACGGTGATCAAGCCTACGGGTGTCAAATCTTTCAACTCCCAGGGCAGTTTGCTCATGAGGATCGGGTTGGCAATGTGGTAACCCGAGTAAGACACCAACAAGGTGTGGCCATCTTTGGGGCTGCGTGCCACTTGTTGGTAAGCCAGGTTGCCGCTGGCGCCGCCTTTGTTGTCGATCACGACCGATTGGCCAATCAAACGGCCCAAAGGCTCCGAAATCAGGCGGGCCGAAGTGTCCACTAAACCACCCGGTGGCACCGGCACCACCAGGGTGATCGGCTTGCTGGGGAAGGCCTGTGCCATCAAGGCCATCGGGGCGCACAGGGCAGCCAGGGCCATCAGTTTGGAAAATTTGCGACGTGTTGTCATGTGGGTCTCTTTTTGTGGGTGGGTTTTAAAAATCATCGCATGCCAATTTTGGCGTCGTTGAAAATGTTTTTGGCTTCGCGGGGCAGGCTGCGCCAGTACTGGTGTTGTGAGTCGACGGTGCCGCCCAGCGCCACAGCCGCTTCCCAGCCCCAGCGCGGCTTGTACATGAAAGAACGGGCCAGCGCGACCAGATCGGCGTCTCCACGCTGCAGCACGGCTTCGGCTTGCGCAGGCTCGGTGATCAGGCCCACCGCGATGGTGGTCAGGTCAGAGGCGGCTTTCACGGCTTTGGCCAAGTGCACTTGGTACTCTGGCCCCAAGACGATTTTTTGCAAAGGCGAAACACCGCCCGACGAAATGTGTACGAACTGCGCACCGGCTTGCTTGAGCTGCACCGACAGTTCGGCTGTTTCCTCGACCGTCCAGCCGCCGTCCACCCAGTCGGTGCCCGAGATGCGCATGCCCAGCGTGCCACCAAAGGCTTCGCGCACGGCTTTGAACACTTCCATCGGCAAGCGAATGCGGTTTTCAAACGAGCCGCCGTATTGGTCGGTGCGCTGGTTGGAAATCGGCGACAAAAACTCGTGCAGCAAATAGCCGTGCGCGGCGTGCAACTCCACCGCCTCAATGCCCAGCGCGTGGCTGCGGCGGGCGGTGTTGACAAAGTCGGCCTTGAGTTGTGCGATGTAGGCTAGGCTCATCTCTGTGGGGGGCGCTTCATTGGGCAGATGGGGCAGTGCGCTGGGGGCCACGGGCTGCCAGCCGCCATCTTCGGGGGCGATCAGCATGCCGCCGTCCCAAGGGGCTGCGCTCGATGCTTTGCGCCCTGCATGGCCGATTTGAATGCACACCGGCATCGCGGGCGCCAAGCGGCGCGCGCGGTGCAGTTTGTCACCCAGCGCCGCATGGGTGGCGTCGTCCCACAAGCCCAAGCAACCGGGGCTGATGCGGCCTACGGCAGAAACAGCCGTGGCCTCGATGGTGAACAGGCCCGCGCCGCTGTTGAGCATATTGGTCCAGTGCGTCAGGTGCCAGTCGGTGGCTTGGCCGTTGTCGGCCGAGTATTGGCACATGGGCGCGACCACGATGCGGTTTGGCAGTGTGAGGGGGCCGGAGGGCGCGTTGAAGGTGAAAGGGGAGAAGAGCAGGCTCATGGTTTGTGTTGTCGCGGTCGGTTGAGTCTTGGCTCGCGATAGCAAGCGCAGCCGTACATCTTATGGAAAACCACGCAGATGCTTATCCGTTGGGTGACAATCGCACCGATTTGTAGGAGCCCACCCCGTGGGCGATGATTTTCAAGGCATGTGCCACGCCTATCGCCCACAGGGGTGGGCTCCTACAAATAGGGCGTCAGCGCAATGCCAACTTGCGGGTTCATTTCGTGGCATGTTCAAGCAAAAGCATCCCAAAGTCGCCACTCGCTGGGCAGTGGCGATTCCAACCGCAGCAGCTGCCCGCTGACCGGGTGAGGCAGTTCCAGCCTTTCCGCGTGCAGCCACAGCCGCTGCAGACCGATCAAATCAGCCACTGCACGGTTGAGTGGCCCTTTGCCGTGGGTGGCATCGCCAATGATCGGGTGGGCGATGTGCTTCATGTGGCGACGCAGCTGATGGCGGCGGCCCGTCAGCGGCTCCAGGGCTATTTCGGCGCAGCGGGTGCTGGCAAAGCCTTGCTGGGGTGGGGATTGGCGCCGGTTTTGCGGTATCGGCAGATCAAAGCGCCGCAAGGTGGCAAAGCGGCTTTGGGCGGGCTGAGTTTCGGTGCGCTCGGTGCGCATGTCGTCGGGCATGCGCTTCAAAGGGTGGTCGATCAGGCCTGAATGGGTTGGCCAGCCGCGTACAACGGCACGGTAACTTTTTTGCAGTCCTTGTCCACTTTCAAAAGCCTGGCCCAGGGTGCGCGCCGTGTCGGCATCCAGCGCAAACAGCAGCACGCCGCTGGTGCCCTTGTCCAGCCGATGCACAGGCCAGACGTGTTGCCCAATTTGGTCGCGCAGGGTTTGCAGCACAAAGCGGGTTTCACCCTTGTCCAGCGGGGTGCGATGCACCAGCCAGCCGGTGGGTTTGTTGACGATGGCCAAGTGTTCGTCGCGGTAAAGAAGATCCAACATGGGCTCGATTGTGGCGGTGTCAGCGTGCGGTTCTGCGTGCCCATGACCCCAGACAAAGAGGGTGCAAAGTTGGGTTTGATGACAAAATGCACACATCGGCTAAGATCAAGCCATGAAACCCATGCGCTGGAACGCCGAAAAAAACCAGTGGCTCCAATCGGAGCGGGGCGTCTCGTTTGAAAGCATGGTCGTGGCCATCGAGGGCCAAGGTTTGCTGGACATCCTGGCGCATCCCAATGCTGAGCAGTATCCAGGCCAACGCATTTTGGTGGTGGCCCACGCAGGCTATGCCTACCTCGTGCCTTTTGTAGAAGTTGTGGATCATTTTTTTCTCAAAATCGTGATCCCCAGCCGCAAGGCCACCCGTGATTATTTGAAGCAAGGAGCAGACGATGTCCAAGATTGACCGCGAAGAAGCCGAATTGCTCGACTTGTTCAACAAGGGGCAACTCCAGTCTGTGGCCAGCAAAAGCGAGTTGGCCCAGTTCAAAGCCGCTGCGCGCGCCACCGCCATCAAAGACCGGCGTGTCAACATCCGCTTGTCTTCGGGTGACCTGTCGGACATCCAGACCAAAGCGCTGGAAGAAGGCATTCCCTACCAAACCCTGATCGCCAGTGTGTTGCACAAATATGTCTCTGGCCGCCTGACCGAGCGCCCTGCGTCTGGCGCTTCATTCGGTTCTGAACCCAGTCTCCATAACCCCATGCTCTGAAGTTGTCGCCATGCTCTTTTTATTGTCACCCGCCAAATCTCTGGACTACGAAACCCCCGCTGCGGGCGTGCCGCACACGCTGCCCCAGTTCGTGCCGCAATCGCAGGCCCTGATTGATGTGCTGCGCCAAAAGTCACCCCAGCAAATCGCCGAGCTGATGGACTTGTCTGACGCCCTGTCGGCCCTCAATGTGGCCCGCTACGAAGCCTGGAGCCCCAAGTTCACCGCCAAAAACGCCAAGCAAGCCGTGCTGGCCTTCAATGGCGACGTGTACGAAGGCCTAGATGCCAAGACCTTGTCAGCGCAAGACCTGGAGTGGGCGCAAGTTCATGTGGGCATTTTGAGTGGCTTGTACGGCGTGCTGCGCCCGCTGGACTGGATGCAACCCTACCGCCTAGAGATGGGCACCACGCTGCAAACCGACAAGGGCAGCAACCTGTATAAGTTTTGGGGGCCGCAAATCGCCGAGCACCTGAACGCCCAGCTGGCCAAAGACAAAACCCCGGTCATCGTCAACCTGGCCTCGCAAGAATATTTCAAGTCGGTGGACCGCAAAACCCTCAAGGCGCGCGTGATCGAATGCGTGTTTGAAGACTTCAAGGGCGGCAAATACAAAATCATCAGCTTCAACGCCAAG
>JBIKKE010000040.1:0-14061 GCA_044360575.1 Limnohabitans sp.
GGGCGCACGCCTGCTTGGGCATGTGGCTGGCCCGGCTGGAGTTGCGCGTCTTGATGCAAGAGCTGATCAAGCGGGTCGACCGCATCGAGCAAACGGGTGAGCACGCCTTTTTGCGATCCAACTTTGTCTCCGGTATCAAACGTTTGCCCGTCCGCATGCACCTCATCTGAAAGGAATCACCATGTCAAATGTTCAAGAACGCCTGCGGGTGCTGTATTGCGACCACCTGGCCATTGCGCGGGGCAAATACGTCACGCTCAAGCCGGGTCAGGGCGGCGGTGCCCGTTTTTGCCGGGGCACTTTTGGCGTTACTTACGAAAAAGAGCTGATCCCGGCCCCGGGTGCGATGGTCATGGAAGGCCTGCCCGACATGGAGGCCCTGTTCAGCCCCGAAGACATTCGCCCCGGCTGGCAACCTTTCACCCAGGTCGCTGTGGGTGACCTGAAAGCCAATGACGGCACGCCGTTACCCATGTGTGGTCGCAGTGCCTTGAAGCGCGCCGTGGCCGACTGGCAGGCCATGGGCTATGAACCGATGGTGGGCATCGAGCTCGAAGCTTTTGCCTTCCAGATCGAGCCTGACGGCTCGCTCAAACCCTACGACACGCCCGCGGCCCATGTGTATTCCACAGGCCCCTTTTCGGACCCCAGGGGTTTCACCGATGCCTTGTGGGAAAAAGCCACGGCAGCGGGCTTTCGCATCGACAGCATGAACACCGAGTACGACGCGCCGCAGTTTGAGTTCACGCTCACCTACGACCGCGCTGTCAAGGCGGTGGACGACATCTTCTTGTTCCGTCTGCTGGCGCGTGAAGTGGCTTTCCAGCACGGCATCGTGCTGACCTTCATGCCCAAACCCATCCTCACGGTGGGCGGCAGCGGCGTGCACATCAACTTCAGCCTGCGCGATGGCCAAGGCCACAACGCGATCTCGGGCGGGCACGACGCCAGCCAGTTCAACGCATTGACGCTCGGCTGCACCGCCGGACTCATGCACCACCACCAGGCTTTGGCGGGCTTGTTGGCCCCCAGCACCAATTCTTATCAACGCCTGCAACCGGCCAGCTTGTCTGGTTTTTGGAAAAACTGGGCGGTGGACCACCGGGGCGTGACCGTGCGCTTGTCGGCCGAATCTGGGCAGAGTGCCCGCATTGAGCATCGCATGGGCGACGCTGCGGCCAATCCTTACACTCACACGGCTGCAGTGCTGCAAGCGGCGCGCCTGGGCGTTGTCAATGCTTATGCGCTCCAGCCCTTCGAAACGGGCGATTGTCTCGAAAACAAGGACGCTACACAAAGCGTGGCAGAAACCTTGGCCGGTGCCTTGGACGCGCTCGAAGCCGACACAGCCCTCATCCAGGCCCTGGGCGAAGGCCTGGTGGCCAACCATGTGGGCATCAAGCGCCACGAGATTGAACGCACGGCAGGACTGGAAGGCGATGCGCTGCGCGATTACTACATCCGATTCATCTGATCTGAAAGAACCCAACCCATGCCCCAAGTGCACTGGATCATGAGCAACGGCGATCGCGTGAGCGACGACGTGAACGATGGCACCAACCTGATGGACGCCGCGCAGATGAACGGCATCCCCGGCGTGGCGGGCGAATGCGGCGGCTGCCTGTCATGCGCCACCTGCCATGTCTATGTTGACGAAGCCTGGTTGGCCGCTTGCCCACCGATGGATGATGTGGAAAACACCATGCTCGACGTCGTCATAGCACCCCGGCAAAGCGGCAGCCGCTTGAGCTGCCAGCTGATCGCATCCAGCGCGCTGGATGGCATCGTGCTGCATGTGCCCGATTGAAGGCGGTTCATGAAACAGGAACAGATCGACGCGCTGCGCCACTTGCCGATTCCCAACCAAGGCTTGTTGATCGACGGCCAGTGGGCTGCTGCGGCTTCGGGCCAGACCTTGCCCGTCGTCTCGCCCATTGACGGACAGACCCTGTGCAGCATAGCTGCAGCAGGGGCTGATGATGTGGACCGCGCCGTACAGGGGGCTCGGCGCAGTTTTGCGCAGGGAGTTTGGTCACGCATGGCACCTGCCGAGCGCAAGAAAATTCTGCACCGCATTGCCGACCGCATTGAAGTCCATCACGCCGAGCTGGCGGTGCTGGGTGTGCGCGACAACGGCACCGAGATTGTCATGGCATGGAAAGCTGAGCCGGGCAGCGCGGCGGGCACCTTCCGCTATTACGCCGAGTGCGTGGACAAGATCAACGGCGAGATCGCGCCCACGCCTGATGGCACCTTGGGTCTGATCCACAAGGAAGCGGTCGGCGTGGTCGCGGCCATCGTGCCTTGGAACTTTCCGCTCATGATCGGCGCCTGGAAGATCGCCCCGGCCCTGGCTGCGGGGAACTCGGTGGTACTTAAACCGTCCGAAGACGCATCGCTGTCTTTGCTGCGCCTGGCGCAGCTGTGTCTGGATGCGGGCTTGCCCCCGGGCGTGCTTAACGTGGTTACCGGCACAGGCGCAGAGGCGGGCGAGGCGCTGGCGCGGCACATGGACGTGGACATCCTGACTTTCACAGGCTCCGGCCCGGTGGGCCGCCTGCTCCTCAAGGCTTCGGCCGAATCCAACCTCAAGCGGGTGTATCTGGAGCTGGGCGGCAAGTCGCCCAACATCGTTTTTGACGATGCGGTAGATCTGGCGCAGGCCGCCAAAGTGTCTGCCATGGGCATCTACCGCAACAGCGGGCAGGTGTGTGTGGCGGGTTCGCGCCTTTTGGTGCAGCGCTCGGTGCACGACGAATTTGTGGAGCGTCTGCACAAGATCGCGGCCAACCTGCGCGTGGGTGACCCGCTCGATGTGACGACCGAGATCGGTGCGGTCAGCAGCGCCCGCCAGTTGGCCAAAAACCTGGCGGCGGTGCAGGCTGCGCAGCAACAGGGTGCTCGCTTGCGTGTGGGCGGCGGTATGCTGCAGCCTGTGGCGGGTGGAAGCTACATGGCACCTGCCTTGTTCGATGCTGTAAGGCCTGACATGACTCTGGCTCGCGAGGAAGTCTTTGGACCGGTGCTGGCGGTCTTGCCTTTTGACGACGAAGCCGAGGCGGTGCGCCTGGCCAACGATTCGACTTATGGCCTTGCCTCTGCCGTTTGGACGGGCAGCCTTTCGCGCGCTCACCGCATGGTGCGTGCCATCAAGGCCGGGGTGGTTCACGTCAACACTTATGGTGGCCCCGACATCACTGTGCCGCTTGGCGGAGTGCGTCAATCGGGCAATGGGCACGACAAGTCGATGCATGCTATGGACAAATACCTGGACCTGAAAACGGCCTGGATTCAGCTGTGATTTTGAAAGTAATCGATATGAACAACGAGCAACTCAAGGCCGACAACGCCCAATACCTGTGGCACCCGATGGCCCACCCCGGCGCGATGAAGAAGACAACACCCGACATCATTGCCAAAGGCGAGGGCTGCTGGATCTGGGACGTGGACGACCACAAGATGCTTGACGGCGTGGGTGGTCTGTGGGCCTGCAACTTGGGCCACAGCAACAAGCCCGTGCGCGACGCCATCGTGGCGCAGATGGACGAGCTGCCCTTTTACAACGTGTTCCGAGGCACCACCCATGTGCGGGCGATCGAATTGTCCAAGCGCCTAGTGCAGATGATGCAACCTGAGGGTGTGGCCACGGTGATGTTTTCCACAGGAGGCTCTGACGCTGTGGAAGGCGCGCTCAAAGTGGCCCGCCAGTACTGGAAACTCAAGGGCCAGGCTGATCGTTTCAAGTTCATCAGCCTGCGCCAGGGCTACCATGGCGTCCACTTTGGCGGCATGAGCGTGAACGGCAACACCAATTTCCGCCGCGCTTACGAGCCACTGCTGCCCGGGTGTTTTCACATCGATACGCCTTGGCTTTATCACAACCCCTACACCGAAGACCCGATTCGCCTGGGTGAAATCTGCGCCGAGCAGTTGGAGCGCGAAATCGTGTTTCAGGGGCCGGACACTGTGGCGGCGTTCATTGCTGAGCCGGTTCAGGGCGCGGGCGGCGTGATCGTGCCGCCTCCCAATTACTGGCCCCTGGTGCGCCAAATTTGCGACAAATACGGCGTGCTCTTGATCGCTGACGAGGTGGTGACCGGCTTTGGCCGCAGCGGCGAAATGTTTGGCACCCGCCTGTGGGGTGTGAATGCGGACATGTGGTGCTTGGCCAAGGGCATTTCCTCGGGTTACATCCCGCTGGGGGCGACCGCCATCAACCACCGCATTGCCGACGTGTTTGACGCCGACACCACAGGCGCGGCATCAGTCTCGCATGGCTACACGTACAGCGCCCACCCGATCGCGGCCGCTGCGGCGCTGGCTACGCTCGACCAAATTGAGGCACTCGATATTCCAGGAAACGCCGCTCGCGTGGGCGCGCACCTGCAAACCCGTTTGGGCAAGCTCGTCGAGACTTGCAGTTTTGTCGGTGATGTGCGTGGCGTAGGCCTGATGCTGGGCATCGAGATGGTGAGCGACAAGCCCAAACGCACCCCCATGACCCGCACCAGCGACATTCCCGCGCGGGTGGCTAAAGCCGCCTACAAGGCGGGTTTGATGGTGCGCATTTCGGGTCCCAACTTGATCTTGTCACCGCCGCTGATCATTACCCGGGAGGAGGTGGACTTGATGTGTGACGTGCTTGAAGCGGCGTTTGCCGCAGTTCAGGAGGGCCGTGCATGAAGAACCCCGTCATCCTGATCGTCGGCACCGTCGACACCAAGAGCGACGAAATCGGCTTCATGCGCGAGCAGGTGCAGGCTGCTGGCGGGCAGGCACTCATCATGGACGTTGGCGTGTTGGCAAAAGGGCAGGTGGTCCCGGACTTTGCCAATACCGCTGTGGCGCAAGCGGCGGGCGTGACGCTGCAGCAGGTGATGGACAGCGGCGACGAAAACAGCGCCATGGCCCTGATGGCCCAAGGTGCATCAGCATTGGCGGCCCAACTGCAGCGCGAGGGCCGCATGGATGGCCTGCTGGTGCTGGGCGGCACCATGGGAACCGATCTGGCGCTGGACGTGGCCAGCAGCTTGCCGCTGGGTGTGCCCAAGGTGGTGCTGTCCACTGTGGCGTTTTCGCCCCTCTTGCCGCCCGAGCGCATGCCCCCCGATTTGATGATGGTGCTCTGGGCCGGTGGCTTGTATGGCCTCAACAGTCTGTGCCAGTCTGCCTTGGCGCAAGCTGCAGGTGCGGTGGTAGGGGCTTGCCTTGTGGCGCGTGCGCCGCGTTTTTCGCGGCCCGTGGTGGGCATGACGTCTCTGGGGTCGAGCTGCCTGAAATACATGGTGCAACTCAAGCCAGAACTCGACAAACGTGGGTTTGACCTGGCGGTGTTCCACACCACAGGCATGGGGGGCAGGGCATTTGAATCGCTGGCCGCCCAAGGTCAGTTCGCCTGCGTGATGGACTTCAGTCTGCAGGAAATGGTCAACCAGATGGGCGGCTCGGTGGTGAGCGCCGGACCTGACCGCTTGATGGGCGCGGGCCTGAAAGGCGTTCCGATGATCGTGGCCCCCGGGGCCACCGATCTGGTGGACTACCCTGCCTGGGGGCAAATGCCTGAGCGCTTTGCAGGGCGGCCCTCGCACGACCATAACCGATTGATCGCCTCGGTGGGCATCGACGCACAGATGCGCCGAGAGATTGCCCGCGAACTGGCAAGCCGCTTGCGCCAGGCAAAAGGCCCGGTGCACCTGGTGCTGCCCTTGCAAGGCATTCAAGAATGGGACCGTGCCGGTGCACCGCTGCATGATGCCGAAGGCCTTGCAGCCATGATGGACGAGCTGGCGCACTGCGACTGGGGTTCGGCAGAAATATCGCGCATTGACGCCCACATCAACGATGCAGCATTTGTTCAGCAGGTACTTCTGGTGTTTGACGATTGGCTGGCCCGCGGTCTGGTGGTGCCCACTGTGGCAAAGAAAGCCACCCATGTCTGATGTTTTGAGGCCCGAAGACAAGGCCCTGATTTTGGACTTTGGCGGCGTGATAAGCCGAACCCTGTTTGAAACCCATGCCTTGAGCGAGGCGGCTTTGGGTCTGCCCTCGGGAACGCTCACTTGGCAAGGTCCGTTTGCCCCTGAAACCGATGCGCTCTGGCAAGCCATGCAAGCAGATGAGATCAGTGAACGCGATTACTGGCTGCAGCGCACCCGCGAGGTCGGGCGCTTGCTGGGCGAAGACTGGACCGAGATGCAAACCTTTGTCCAGCGGGCTCGGGGGGCCGACGTTGCGGCTGTGATCCGGCCTGAAGCGGTGTCTGCCATTCAACAGGCCAAGGCGCTGGGCTACAAGCTGGGCATTTTGTCCAACGAGCTGGATCTTTTTTATGGCGCGGATTTTCGCGAGCGTTTGCCCTTGCTCCAGCAGTTTGACGTGATCGTGGACGCCACCTACACCCAGATCCTGAAACCCGATCCACGCGCTTACCAGGCTTGTTTGCAGGCCTTGGGGTTGCGGGCTGAGCAGGCGGTGTTTGTGGATGATCAAGCTCGTAACATCGAAGGCGCCAAGGCTAGCGGCTTAAGAACGGTGACTTTTGACGTGTTTAAACCTGCTCCAAGCTTTTCAGAGGCCCTTCGAATACTGGCTTTAATGTGAGCAGGTGTACCAGGCTGCTTGATGTCTTTGAGGTGTCTCACGGGTGCTAGATGGGCCCCGATCCTCTGGTAAACCCTAGGCCATAGAAAGCACCTCAAAGCTTTTGGATTGTGTTGCAGTCTTTATGATGCGCCTACCAACAACAGGAGACTCCCCATGAAATCCAACATCAATTTGAGCCAAAGGCGCGACTTTTTGAAGTTTGTCTCGGTCGCCGCCGGTTCACTGCCCCTGTGGGCTCAAGCCCAAGGCGCTTGGCCGACCAAGCCGGTCAACATGATTGTTCCTTTTCCTGCAGGCGGGGGCACCGACGCCTTTGCGCGCCCGATGTCTGCGGCATTTGCCAAACTCACAGGTCGTCAAATGATCATTGATAACCGCGGTGGTGCTGGCGGTACTTTGGGCGCTGGCATTGCTGCCAAGGCGACGCCTGATGGGTACAACTACTTCATGGGCGCCGTGCACCACACCATCGCACCCAGCATGTACCCACGCCTGGATTACGACCTGGAACGCGATCTGATTCCCTTGATCCAAGTGGCGGCTGTGCCTCAGGTTTTGGTGGTCAACCCCAAGAAAATCACATCCCCTGATTTCAAATCCTTCTTGGAAATGCTCAAAAAGAATCCCGGCCGTTTGAACTACGGCTCTGCGGGTGGCGGTACGTCGCACCATTTGGCCGGTGAGTTGTTCAAGCTTCAAACCAAAACCTTCATCACCCACATTCCTTACCGTGGTGCAGGCCCTGCATTGCAAGACCTGATTGCGGGCAACGTGGACATGATGTTCGATGGACTCGGCTCCTCGGCTGCTCACATCAAGGGTGGACGCATCAAGGCTTTGATGGTCTCTGGCACCAAGCGCAATCCCGCTTTTCCGGATGTGCCTTGCTCAAGCGAGCTGGGTTTGCCCGACTACACCGTCTCCACTTGGTACGGTGTGTGGGCCCCGAAAGGCACCACCCCAGATGCGCAAGCCAAAGCGATTGAAGAGTTCCGCCGCGCTTGCCAGACCGACGAAGCCAAAGCCGTTTGGGCCAACCAAGGCGCTGAATTCCCCAACCTGACAGGTGCTCAGTTCGAAGCTTTCATCAAGAAAGAATTGGCCAAGTGGTCCCAAGTGGTGAAGGCCTCGGGCGCCAAACTCGATTGAGCCTTGAGATGATTTCTCCGGGCCTGTGATCAGGCCCTTTTTCTCGTTTGATTTTTGCCACCATGACCCAAAACAACCTGTTTGCGGCCCTCAGGGCTGCTTTTCCTTCCGATCTGACAAGTGTGGCGGTTCAAACCGACGATGGTCTGGAATACAGTTGGCGCGATTTGGATCGCGCTACGGCCATGATGGCCAATTTGCTGGCATCGCTGGATTTGCCCGAAGGCAGTCGGGTCGCCGTGCAGGTCGAAAAATCTGTTGAAGCCTTGATTTTGTATCTGGCCACCTTGCGTGCGGGTTATGTGTTCTTGCCCTTGAACACCGCTTACCAAAGCGCTGAAATCGAGTACTTCATTGGCAATGCTGAGCCTGCCGTGGTGGTGTGCAGTGGTGCCAACTTTGGTTGGGTCAGCAAGATCGCCTTCAAGGCCGGTACGCAGCATGTCTTCACCCTCAATGAAGACCGAACCGGCAGCTTGCTGGACCGTGCAGCCTTGCAAAGTGACCGTCACACCCCTGTGCAACGCCATGCAGACGATCTGGCGGCCATTTTGTACACCAGTGGGACCACCGGACGCAGCAAGGGCGCCATGCTCACGCACGGCAACATGCTGAGCAATGCGCTGACACTCAAGGATTACTGGGGCTGGACGGCAAGCGGAGGGCCTACCGGCCAGGGGGATGTGCTCATCCATGCCTTGCCCATCTTCCATGTGCATGGTTTGTTTGTGGCCATCCATGGCGCATTGATCAACGGCAGCAAGATGATCTGGATGGCCAAGTTCGATCCCAAGCGCGCCATTGGCTTCATGAGCCAAGCCACCGTGTTCATGGGCGTACCCACGCTGTATGTCCGCATGTTGGCTGAACCTTCCTTGACCCAAGCGGCTGTTCGCAACATGCGTTTGTTTGTGGCCGGGTCGGCCCCCTTATTGATTGAGACGTTCACCGAATGGCAGCAGCGCACAGGCCACACCATTGTGGAGCGCTACGGCATGAGCGAAACCGCGATGTTGACCTCCAACCCCTATGCGGCAGACAAACGCTACGCCAAGCAGTCTGAGCGTCGCGGCGGCACCGTGGGCTTTCCATTGCCGGGTGTTGACTTGAGGGTGCAAGGGGATGACGGTAAAAAGCTGCCCGCGGGTGAGATCGGTGCCATTCAGGTCAAGGGCCCGAACGTCTTCAAGGGCTACTGGCGCATGCCCGAAAAGACCGCCGAAGAATTTACGTCAGACGGCTTTTTCAAGACCGGTGACGTGGGCAAAGTGGACGAAAGGGGTTATGTGACCATTGTGGGTCGCAGCAAAGACCTGATCATCAGCGGTGGTTACAACGTTTACCCAGCCGAGATTGAGGGCTACATCAATGACATGAAGGGTGTGGCTGAAAGCGCGGTGATCGGCGTGCCGCACCCTGACTTTGGTGAGGTAGGGGTGGCTGTGATCACGCTCAAGGCGGGGGCATCCGTACAGCCTCAATCCGTCCTGGCCGAACTCAAGGCCAAGCTGGCGAATTTCAAGATCCCCAAGCGTTGCTTTGTCGTGACCGAGTTGCCTCGGAACACCATGGGCAAGGTGCAAAAAAACCTCTTGCGTGATCAACACAAGGGCCTTTTCGCCTCCTGATACCGGACATCTTTGCTTGGGCGTCCCGACACCTCAGCGTAGAACCAAAACGGGAATGTGAGAATGGGTCAGCACTTGTTGTGTTTCACTCCCTAATAACAAGCGTTTGATGCCCTTGCGGCCATGTGAGGCCATCACGATCAAATCCACATGCTGCTTTTTGGCGGTGGCAATGATGGCGTCCGACACCACATCGGACTTGACCACCAGCGACTTGATTTGGACGCCTTTGGCCTTGGCCGATTTTTCTACAGTGGCCAATTGGGCCTGTGCGGCCTCTGCCCATTGCTTTTCAACGCGTGACACTTCCTCTGCAGACAGGGGAATGCTGCCCTCGAAGTAGGCCTGTGGGTAGCGTGGGACCACTTTGAGTGCGATCAACTCAGCTGCGCAGGTGGATGCCAATTGCATGGCACTGGCCACGGCTTTTTTCGACAATGTCGATCCGTCAGTGGCGACAAGGATGCGTTCGTACATGTATGGCTCCTAGTGTGAAAAGAAAACCCCAGCATAAAAGAGCCGCAAACGCAGCCACTTGATGCATATCAAGCTTTGAATGGGTCGGCTGGCGTATCTTTGAAACATGACACAAGTCAATGTTTTTTCGAGCGTTCCTGCGCACGGTTCTGAGCCAAAGGGTGGACTACGCGCGCATTCAACGCCGCATGCAGACACAGCGGCAGTAGCCAATACCGCTGCCCGTTTGCAATTGCTGGACATGCCTGAGGAGTGGGCAGCATTCAGTTTTCCAAATAAAAGTGGTTCGGATGGCTGGACGTCGAGTGTTGTGTTTGAGGGCATGCATTGCGCAGCTTGTGCGATCACTCTGGAAGATGCATTGCGATCTGTGCCCGGTGTGCAGTCGGTACAAATCAGCGGTGCCAGCCACCGGGGACAAATTGTTTGGTCTTCTGAACTGACCCGTCCCTCTGAGTGGATGCACGCCGTTGAGCGTTATGGCTACAAAGCCTTGCCTGCCAACGATGCCCATGCCCACGCGCAGCGTCGCGATGAGGCGAGGCGCATGGTCTGGCGTTGGTCCGTGTCGGCCATGTGCATGATGCAAGTCATGATGTACGCAACCCCGGCGTACCTGAGTGATCCGGGTGACATTGCCCCAGAGTCCATGCATCTGCTGCGTTGGGCGTCTTGGGTCTTGTCGTTGCCGGTGATTTTTTTCTCTTGCGCCCCATTTTTGAAAAATGCTTGGCGCGACTTGCGCGAGCGACAAATCAGCATGGATTTGCCGGTGGCCCTAGGGATGGTGGTGACCTTTGTGGTGAGCACGCTCGGCACGTTTGAACCTCAAGGACTCTTTGGTGCAGAGGTTTTTTTCGACTCTTTCACCATGTTTGTGTTTTTTTTGCTGACGGGCCGTTGGCTGGAATTGCGCATGCGCGACCGCACGGCAGGCGCCTTGGAGGCGGTGTTGAACCGACTGCCCGAAAGCGTCCGCAAGCGTCAGCCTGATGGCAGCTGGGTGCTGATGTCGGTGCGTCGTCTGCAAGTGGGTGATGTGATCGAGGTTTTGCCTGGTGAAGCCTTTGCAGCGGATGGCTTGGTACTGAGCGGCCAGGCCCAAGTCGACGAAGCTTTGCTGACCGGCGAGTCCCGGCCATTGGCCCGAAAAGTGGGTGACCGCGTGATCGCTGGCAGCCACAACCTGAGCGGTACCCTGCAGGTGCAGATCGAGCAAATTGGCACGTCCACGCGCTATGCGCAGATCGTGGCCTTGATGGAAAGTGCGGCCGTGTCGAAACCAGCCATGGCCCTGCTGGTGGACCGTTGGGCCAAACCTTTTTTGCTGGCCGTCATGTTGGCGGCGCTGGGCGCTGCCGCTTACTGGTGGCCCAGTGACCCGGCCCATGCCGTCATGGTGGGGGTGGCGGTTTTGATCGTGACTTGCCCTTGCGCACTGTCGCTGGCCACGCCTGCGGCCATGTTGGCCACAGCAGGGGCGTTGGCCCGCAGCGGCGTTCTGGTGCGGCGGCTCAGCGCTTTGCAAAATCTAGCGGCCATTGACACCGTGATTTTTGACAAAACCGGCACCCTGACGCGCGACGCCTTCGAAGTGGTGCGCATCCACACCCGAGAGGGGCTGTGTGAAGCGAGGGCCTTGGATTTGGCGGGCGCTTTGGCGCGTCACTCTTTGCACCCCGTGTCTCGGGCGCTGTGGTCCAAGGCCCGGCGTCAAGCCGAATCCCAGGGTCGATTGCCTGATCTCGAAGCGCTGACGATGCGCAACGTGGATGAACAAGCAGGGCAGGGTGTGCAAGGCGCTTTGTATTGCCCAGCACAAGATCACATGCTGTTGCGCTTGGGCTCTCCCGCTTTTTGCGGCGCACCGCTTCGCGCCGGCCACCACTTGCAAGTCAGTCTGGCTGATGCGTCAGGTTGGATGGCCAGCTTTGAGCTGGCTGAAGAGGTCAGGCCAGAGGCCGCGAGTGTGGTGCGTCGCTTGAACGAGCTAGGGCTTCGCCTGAAAGTGCTGTCTGGCGATGGTCAAGCTGCAGTGATGCAAGTGGCGCAAGCGGTGGGCATCTCGGATGCACAAGGCAGTTGCGGTCCCCATGACAAACTGCAAGCGCTCAAAGCCCTGCAAGCTCAAGGTCACAAAGTGGCCATGGTGGGCGATGGCCTGAACGACGGCCCGGTACTTGCCGGAGCCGATGTGTCCTTTGCCTTAGGTCAAGCCGTTCCATTGGCGCAGTCCAAATCAGACTTTGTGCTGATGAGTGGGCAACTCGACGTGTTGGTCAGCACCTTGCAGCGCAGTCGCCAGACGATGTGCATCGTTCGGCAAAACCTGTGGTGGTCGGCCATTTACAACGCTGCATGTGTGCCGCTGGCTGTTGTGGGTTGGTTGCCCGCGTGGGCGGCGGGTTTGGGCATGGCACTCAGTTCATTGGGGGTGGTGCTCAATGCGCTGCGCCTGTCCAAGGCCTTGCCCGATGTGTTGACGACACCGGATTCAGCCCATCCATCTTATTAAGAAAACAACATGGACATCTTGTATTTGTTGATCCCTCTGTCGGTGGCCTTGGTGTTTTTCATTTTGGCGGGTTTGTGGTGGGCCATCTACCGCGGTCAATTTGAGGACATCGAGTCCGAAGGTGAACGAATTTTGCGTGACGATTGATTTCGATCAAGTCCTCGCAATGTACGCCCGTGCACACTCGACTCGAAGATTTTAAAAACAAGAGGTAAAAATGAAATTTGCCAATATGCAGGCGACGTCTTACAACGACAAAGTTGTCAGGCAGTTCGCCATCATGACGGTAGTCTGGGGTGTGGTGGGCATGCTGGTAGGCGTGATCATCGCGGCCCAGCTGACCTGGCCGGAACTCAACTTCGGCATTTCCTGGCTCAGCTATGGCCGCTTACGCCCACTGCACACCAATGCGGTGATTTTTGCGTTCGGTGGTTGCGGCTTGTTCGCAGCAGCTTATTACGTGGTGCAGCGCACCTGCAATGTGCGTTTGTTCAGCGACAAGCTGGCCGCTTTCACTTTTTGGGGCTGGCAACTGGTCATTGTGCTGGCCGCCATTTCCTTGCCCTTGGGCTTTACCCAAGGCAAGGAATACGCCGAACTCGAGTGGCCCATTGACATCTTGATCGCGCTGGTTTGGGTGGCCTTCGCCGTTGTGTTCTTTGGCACAGTGGGCACCCGAAAGGTGCGTCACATTTATGTGGCTAACTGGTTCTTTGCTGCGTTCATCATTGCCGTAGCCTTGTTGCACATCGTCAATGCTGCGGCCTTGCCCGTAGGCATGATGAAGTCCTACTCGGCCTACGCCGGTGTGCAAGACGCCATGGTGCAGTGGTGGTACGGCCACAACGCGGTGGGCTTCTTTTTGACGGCTGGCTTCCTGGGCATGATGTATTACTTCATCCCCAAGCAGGCCGAGCGCCCTGTGTATTCGTACCGCCTGTCGATCGTGCACTTCTGGGCGCTGATCTTCACCTACATGTGGGCAGGCCCACACCATCTGCATTACACCGCATTGCCTGACTGGACACAGTCGATTGGCATGGTCTTCTCACTGATTTTGTTGGCACCCAGTTGGGGCGGCATGATCAACGGCATCATGACTTTGTCGGGTGCTTGGCACAAATTGCGCGATGACCCGATTTTGCGGTTCTTGATTGTGTCTCTGTCTTTCTACGGCATGTCGACCTTCGAAGGTCCAATGATGTCCATCAAGACCGTCAACGCCTTGAGCCACTACACCGACTGGACAGTGGGTCATGTGCATTCGGGTGCTTTGGGTTGGGTGGGTCTGGTGACCATGGGCTCGATGTACTACCTGATTCCCCGCCTGTTTGGCCAAAAGCAGATGTACAGCGTCAAGGCCATTGAGGTTCACTTTTGGACCGCCACCATCGGCATCGTGATCTACATCGCAGCAATGTGGATTGCCGGGGTCATGCAGGGCCTGATGTGGCGCGCCATCAACACCGACGGCACATTGACCTACACCTTTGTTGAATCGGTCAAAGCCACTTATCCGTTCTATGTACTGCGTTTACTCGGTGGTTTGCTGTACTTCGGCGGCATGCTGATCATGCTCTGGAACACCATCATGACCGTGACCCAAGGCCGTTCAGTGGAAGTCCGGATCCCCACACTTGCCCCTGCACACGCCTGAGGAGAAATAAAACATGGCTCAAAACCCTAAAT
>JBIKKE010000250.1:0-4008 GCA_044360575.1 Limnohabitans sp.
CCCAGATCAAACAATCTGTCTTGATCGGTGACCTTGGCTGCAGAGAGCATTTTGTCGATCAGACCTGGTGGCGTGGGTATCCAGATCACATCTTTGCCGGCTTGACCGCGCACGGGCTCGTAGGCCGCTGTAGCGGGTTTTGGGCTGGCCGTGTTGTTTGCGGGTGTGGCGGTGGTGGAGGCGCAGGCCACATTCAGCAAGCTGGTCAGCAGGATGGGCAGCAAAACACGGGATAACTTCATGATCTATTCCTTATGGGATGCGTTGGGTTTGCCATGCAGGTCTAAGCAGCGGCAATTCCTTGGGTAATCAGTGGGATTATTATTTGTTTGCATTGATTTTTAATGAATCGCGTTTTTTTGCTTCATTGGTATTTACCCTTTACTCGGAGATCCTGTTGGGGTTCAGGACTCAGCCATTGAAAGGATATTGACCCGCCTGACGCTCAAAACAAGGAGCGAGGTATCTCGCGGGTAGAGTCAATGCATCCCCCATTTGCGTAAACACCTGCGGGGTCTCGATAGGCCATCATTTTTGACATCACGGACGCCAATTTTTCAGGGGACTGGCGTGTGAGTTCTACCTGTCGCTCAACTTCGCTTTCATCCATTGACAGTACGCCGCTCGAGTTGATGCAAGCACCATCACGCCAGTGGTAGATTTCGAGGCATTTAGAAGTCAAGTCAAAGGGTTTGTCTCGTCGCCAGAAATTGCTGAACAAACCGCCACCCAAGTAAAACACCCAAGAACCTTCAAAGCCTTTGACATCCGAGGACCGATCGTCGGGGTTCTTGAACCATAAACGATCGCCCGGCACGTAATAGCGCATGGGGATTGGGTTTTCAGGCATACCGTATTCATATACATAGGTGGTATGAAATGGGTCAGCCCTGGGCACCGCCAGACGACACTGTGCTTCCAACTCCAGCAAATAACTTGGGTTTGCCAGCTTGGCTTCCTCCGCCAGACCGAGCAAAACCAAGTACTCAGCAGCTCGATAACAAGAAAACTCATACTGACGACCTGTGACTTCGGGCTGGGTGGCCGCGATGATGGCCTCTTCCAGACTCACATCTGGCCGGATGACAAACCCCTTTTCGGAGTCTCCTTGCCAGTATTCTGTAGGTCGCTCGGCAGCTTCGGTGTTGAATGCCAAAGAAGTTTTGGCGGCTGCCCTGGCGATATTGACGCGGACACGTATGTGCGATTCGAGTTGCGCCACGCTTTTAAAAGTCATGGCCTGCGGCGCAGCCAGCATGGTCAGGACTATTTCGAGTTCCAGAGCATGAGCACCCGATAAAACCAAGTCAGACGCAAGCGTTCTGACCTGCAGTGTGTCAAAACCCGGGCACCAAAGATCGAAATACCGCTGCTGGAGCCCGGCTTCAAAAAAGAAGTCTGCATTTTGAGCAGATTGCCTAATCTGAGTAGCCTCTTGCAAGCCCAATCGCTTGAGCAAACGGTTCAATTCATCATACGATTGAGCAGGGTTTAAATCACCGCTACCTTCAATCAGTATGCCGGCTGGTATCGACGCGTTGACCTTTGGGGACATGGTTCTCCCGTTTTGAATAATCGACCTGGTGCAATGTTTTATACGATGACTGGTGATGGATTAAATAGTTTTTTGAGCGCGACAACAATCTTAGTCGCGATCAGTTTACAACGCGATGCTTTCAGCCTTTGGAAGTCACTTGCTTGACTTGATCACTGAAAATTGCTTTTGCTAACCCCAAACTAACAAGCCAGTTGGGATCAGACAAATCAAGCCACCTTCAGAAACTGGGTGGCTTTGCAAATTCTTGGTCAGCGGGGTCAGACCATGTGGCTTCGCAGGGCAGGGCAGTTTTAGATCTTGCTCGAGGTTCTAATTTTTCTTAGAGTGGAGCCTCCTCAACTTCTGGGATTATTCAGTTCATTCATCAAAGGCAAAAGATCGATACAAGTTAACTACTTTAAAAATGAGCAACTTTTTTTCAGGATTCATTGAATAATGTCCTAATTAACCCAGTTAACAGAAGACCTTATGCCCATTAAAAAAATCATTGACGTGACTGAAAAAGTTTTTCTTGTCACTATCGCATTGTTCACCGTAGGTGCCATGGTGCAAGAAGTCATGCTGTTGATCGAGCAGCGTAGCGTAGCGCTGAAGGACTTGCTGCTGATGTTTATTTATGCAGAAGTATTGGGTATGTTGGGCGCTTTTTACAGCAGTCACCGAATTCCAATCACCATACCTTTGGTCATTGCCATGACTGCTTTGAGCCGCTTGATCATCCTGCAGGGCAAAGATGGTGACCCTTCTATTCTTTTGTATGAAAGTGGCGCTATTTTGATGATTGCGATTGCCTGCTGGGTGATTAGCAAAATACAAGACCGTGATTGACCCAAGGTTCTTGATAAGAAGAATGCAACGCGAGCACGATTTCAATGACTATGAGAAAATTTATGGATTAGACAACCGTAAATAGGAATTCAGATGTCCAGCGTCAAAGCATGTTTATCGCAAAAAGGAAAATCCGTTAACGTTATCAGCGTCAAGCCCGACGAAAAAGTGGTCGTGGCCTTACAGCTGATGCGGGACAACCGTGTGCGTGCGATTCTGGTGGTCAAGGACGAAAAGCTGATGGGCATCATCACTCAGGGCGACTGTGCCATCAAGGTGCTGTTACCCGGCCTGGATGCCAAACAAGTCCTCGTGCAAGAAGTTATGACTGCCAACCCGGTCTCGGTCAAACTCGACGATCCCATTGAAGCCTGCACGGGCCTGATGGCTTCCCGTAACTTCCGTCACCTGCCGGTTGTGGAAGCTGGGCGGGTCGTTGGCGTTATTTCTATTGGTGATGTCGTTAAAGACAACATTCGACAAATGGGTCAGCAGATTGGATTTTTAGAGACCTATATCAAGGGGCACAGCGCTGCGCTTTGATGACTGATTTTTAGATGATTTGTTGTTGGCGGCTCCAATCAAATCGTGATCGGCGTCAACAGATCCGCATCCGGATGATCAGGTCTTCTCGACCTTCTGTTGAGGCTGAGTTTGAAGCTGCGATCTTGCCGTCGCTGGTAAGCTCAAAGCCATCAGCGCACCCAGCAGGTTCACGCCAGCGGCAATGCGCATGGCTTGGTCATAGCCCTGGGTCTGGTCATACAACCAACCCGCCAGCACCGGCAGACTGATGGCTGCGATGCACCAGGCAATGTACAACTGACTGGCCACCCGGCCAAAAGCATTGGGATGCCAGTAGCGCGCAATGGCACCCGCCGTCAGACCCGAAATGAAGCCGTAGCCGCAGCCGATCAGCGTCATGGACAGTACCGCCATGCCCGGCCCCGGCCAGATTAATAGCAGGCTCGAACCGCTGAGGGCGATCAGGTGAGCCACGCAGGCCACGCGGGGCACTGCGAAACGGTCAATGAGCCAGCCCCCACCCATGCGTGCAGCAGCAATCGCACCGGTGATGAAAGTGGTGCCGCCCAGTGCAAACAGGCTTTTTGCGCCATAGGCCTGCAAAATGCCAGCGGCCTGGCTCATCACCATCAGGCCCGCTGATGCTGCAAGAAAGAAAACCGTAAACAGCCGGGCAAACAAGCCCCAATGGCGGGCCTCGCTGTCGGCTGCACTCGCGCCAGGATCTTGCATGCGAACTTGGGCACGATGCCAGAGCATGGCTGCCATGGCGCAGCAAGTCAGCACCGTGAGCGCAAGCCCTGCCAAGGTTGCGCGCAGGCCGAACGCCTCGATGGCCCAGCCAAAGACAGGTGCGCCCAGCATGGCGCCCATGGGATACAGGCTCACCACATAACCGTTGGCCAGCCCGCTCATCGGGCTGATGGTCTGATTCAAACCCTGCTGCATCATGATGAAAGCCACCCCGCCGCCCAGTCCGAACAGAACGCCGTAGCCCAGCAGCAAATGCTCGATGCCCTGTGCCGTGGCGCAGATCAGCAGGCCTGATGCGCTCACTGCGCCACAAGCCAGAAGCAGGGGCACAGGTGCGAAGCGAC
>JBIKKE010000251.1:0-4002 GCA_044360575.1 Limnohabitans sp.
CAGGCGAGAAGATCCCGCGCAAGGGCGGCCCCGGCATCACCAAGAGCGATTTGTTCGTGATCAACAAAACCGACTTGGCCCCGCATGTGGGCGCTGATCTGGAGGTGATGCGCACTGACACCGACCGCATGCGCCCCAACCGCGAAACCCGCCCCTGGGTGATGACCAACCTGAAAACGCTGGATGGCCTGGCCGAGGTGGTGGCATTCATCGAAAAACGAGGCATGCTTGGCAGCGCCTGAGCTGCTTTTGATTCGTCATGCGCTTGCACCCCCGAATCAGGAGGTTTAAATCGCTACAATCACACCCCAAGGAAGCGTGGCAGAGTGGTCGATTGCACCGGTCTTGAAAACCGGCGACTCGAAAGGGTCCGTGAGTTCGAATCTCACCGCTTCCGCCAGACATCCCCTCAAATCAAGCGCTCAGGCGCTTTTTTTGTTGTCTTGACACCTTGCCCCACGCGCTTGGGGCCTTCATGCAAAAAAGCCGCAGACCCTGAATGGGGCCTGCGGCCAGTGCGCCAAGGTCATGACCCGGCCTGGACGCTCAAACGCGGATCAACCCCGTTTGATGGTGCTGTCCATGAAGTTGTCAAAAGGTGACTCACAGAACTGTGACCAGAAAAGTTGCTCGTCGCGGAATTTTTTCCACGGGACGTACAGTTTATTGAAGGCCGGACTTTTGGCAGCCATTTCGTCGTACAACTGTTCGGCGGCTTTGTAGCAAGCTTGCATCACCGGCCGAGGGAAAGAACGCAGCACAGCGCCGCCCGCCACCAATCGCCGCAAAGCGGCGGGGTTGGAGTTGTCGTACTTGGCAGTTGACCATTGGTTGGCTTCGGCACACGCCACTTGAAGCGCTGCCTTGTAGTCGGCAGGCAAGGCGTCCCAGGCTTTGGGGTTCAGGAACAAGGTCAAGGTGGCACAACCTTCCCACCAGCCGGGGAAATAATAGAATTTGGCCACCTTGTTAAGGCCCAATTTTTCATCGTCGTAAGGGCCTACAAATTCTGCTGCATCGATCACGCCTTTTTCAAGCGCGGTGTAAATGTCGCCCGCGCCGAGTTGCTGGGGCACCACGCCCAGTTTGGACAGCACCATGCCGGCAAGTCCACCCACGCGAAATTTCAGGCCTTGAAGGTCAGCCGCCGTTTTGATTTCTTTGCGGTACCAACCGGCCATCTGGGCTCCCGTATTGCCCACTGGCAAACTGGTCACGCCATGGTCTTTGTAAAAGTCGTTGAGGGCGGCCAGACCGCCGCCGTCGTACAACCAAGCGTTTTGTGCGCGCGCATTCATCCCAAAGGGCATGGCCGTGCCGAAGCCAAATGCAGGGTCTTTGCCGATGTAGAAATAACTCGCGGTATGACCACCCTCAACCGCGCCGCTTTGCACAGCGTCCAACACCTGTAGGGCCGGAGCCAATTCACCCGCAGGGTGCACCGTGACTCGAAAGCGACCTTCGGTCAGTTCGGCCACGCGTTTGGTCACCATCTCCATGGCGCCATAAATCGTGCCCAATGCGCGCGGGTAGCTGGAGGCGATGCGCCACCGCACTTCAGGTCGACTGCCCGTTTGGGCCAACGCCGGTGCGGCCATGCCCGCAGCCAATCCGGTGACGGTGCCGCTCGCAGCTAAAAAATTTCTACGCTCCATGAGAATCTCCTGATGGTGGTTGATGAAAGGGCATGCAACGGGCAACGGGGCCTGACCTAGCGCAATGTCGAATCAACCAGAGACCACTGCAGGAGCAGGATGGTCCCGATGCATCTGTGGGGCCAGCAAAGCAGGGCTATCGCCCAAGCGTGCCAGGCCAGATAGCTTCATCGACAGTCGCAATTCGTCAATCAAAATTTGCAAGGCATGTCTGGCTCCGGCTTCGCCGCCTGCGGCGGCGCCGTACAGCACAGCACGACCCACCGCCACGGCTTTGGCGCCTAATGTGTGGGCCTTGAGGATGTCCACACCCCGGCGCACGCCGGAGTCAATCAACAGGGGCATCTTGCCCGCCAATCGGCTGGCAATGGCGGGCAAGGCGTCAAGGGTCGCGGCTGCTCCATCTAACTGGCGCCCACCGTGGTTGGAGATCCACAAAGTGTCCACGCCCATTTGGGCCAAGCGCCAGGCGTCGTCGGGATGGGCCACGCCTTTGACCATGAGTTGACCTTTCCATCGATCGCGCAGCCGGGCCAGGTTGTCCCAGTCGAAGGCTGGATCGAGACTTTGGCCAACCTTGGCCGCGATGGTCAGGTTGGCAGACTGCTGACCCATGTAGCCTTTGACGTTTTCGTATTGAGGTGAACCACTCCGCAACATTTGCCAAGCCCAAGTCGGGTGCGCCATGCCACTGAGCACTTGCCGCAGGTTCAGACGCAAGGGCACCGTGATGCCATTGCGCAAATCACGCTCGCGTTTGCCACCCGCTTGCAGGTCGAGCGTGACAACCAGCGTGCCGTAGCCTGCAACCTGCGCGCGTTGAACCAGTTGATCATTGAAGGCATGCTCCTTCAAAACATAGAGCTGAAACCACAAATCACCCTGCACCGCGTCGGCCATGGCCTCAATGCTGGTGGTGGACATGGTGGACAAGGTGTAGGGCAAGCCCAAAGATGCGGCCGCTCGGGCAATGGCGATATCGGCCTGGGGCCAAGCCAACATGCACGAGCCCATGGGCGCGATCACGATGGGAGCTTGTGCGGTTTGGCTAGGCCAAGGTGTTTGCATGTCTGGCTGACTGACATCGTTGAGTATCCGAGGCCGAAGCATCGTGCGATCAAAGGCAGCACGGTTTTCTCGCAACGTAATCTCGTCGCCTGCACCACCATCAATAAACTCAAAAACGGCTTTGGGTAAGCGCTGTTGAGCGATAAGACGCAAATCGGCAATGTTGATGGCCCGAGCCAATCGGGCATCCAAACGCGCGTTCATGACCGTGCGGGACAGGCTCATGTCACAAGCTTGTCGGGCGCCGTTGTCGTGACACCTGTTGTGGCCGTGCTGAGTGCAGTAGTCATTGGTCCTGAAGATGAGATGGCTGCTGTATATTAAAAGTCAGGCTCCAAGGCAGTCAATGCCAGAATCAGTTTTGCAGGGTAAGCCCTGATAAAAACCACCCATCAAGGTCTGTCCTTGCTCACGACATGCACTTTCAGCCCTTGCCCACCAGCATCGCCTCCACCAACTCCTGCACGGCCAACGCCTCTTCGGCCGTGGCCAATTTGTGCGGCTGACCGCGCAGCCACAGGTCCACCTCGCTCAATTGACGCTGCAAGGCGCTTTTGCGCGGGTCTTCGGTGGTCCAGTCCAGGGCCTCTACCCAAGGGCCGCCATCTGAGCGCCAGAGTTGGAAAAATTCGCGAAACTGGTGGTTCAAGCGGCTGCCGCGCACCGTGACTTCTTGACGGTCAGGCTGCTGGCCACCAGTGGTCGCCATCACAGTCACCGGTTTGCCGTCCGCCGTGGTCAAACGGGCCAACATGTCGAGCTCGCACAAGGTGGAGTTTTGTGGGTAACGAGGGCTGGCCTGCTGCAAAGTCAAAGGGCCTAAAAAACGGCCAGCCAAGAACAGGAAGTGCGAAATGACCTCGCGGGTGTAGCCGCCCTCCTCGCGCAGGCGCAGCCAATCGGCGTCTTTTTGCCAAGCGCGGGGCCACGCAGGGTAATTCACCAGGATGTCGATGCCTAAAATTTCACCCGCTTCGCCCGCAGCAATGGCGCGGTGCAGCTCTTCAAATCCGCGCGAAGCAGCTTGGGTGAAATTGACCACGCCCGGCAAACGTCCCTTGGCCAGTTGGGCCACCAGATCTCGGCTTTGCGCGTTGTCTGTGCCCAAAGGCTTTTCCATGAAAACCCCTTGACCTGCCGCAGCAGCCTTCAAGGCATAAGCTTTTCGTGGTCCCGGCGGGCACGCCAGATAAACGGCATCGGCACCCGCCATGGCGGCTTCGGCGCTGGACTGGATGGCCACGCCCGGGAAAAGTTGCTGCGTTTTGGCGATCGATTC
>JBIKKE010000252.1:0-4001 GCA_044360575.1 Limnohabitans sp.
CTCCTTGAGGGTCTGATTGTCACCGCCTTGCGCCTCTTTGATGGGAAAGGATACGGGTTTGATGCAGCTTTTTATCAAGGGCATCAAGCAGTGCCTGGGATTTTTGGGATACAAAGAAGCAGTTTTTTATGGGTTTTTGGCTGAAAATAGGATAATTGAAGTTTTCTTGTATACATTGAAGGCTTGAGCCAAGCTCATTTGGGTTTTTTGAACTGCATGCACGCCATCTCCAACACTGCCACTCAGGAGCCTGCCAGCCATTGGACGGAGGAAGGCGGCTCTCAAGCCGTCAAGGCCCAACAGCGCCTGCGAGAACTGATTTTGTCGGGGGACTTGTCTGCGGGCACCCGCATCACCGAGTTGGCCATGGTTGAGCGCTTGGGCATGTCGCGCACGCCGATCCGCGCGGCCTTGATGCGTTTGGGCCAAGAGGGTTTGCTTTTGGCTTTGCCCAACGGGGGCTATGCGGTACGCACATTTTCCGAGCGTGAAGTGGCCGATGCCATTGAACTGCGCGGCACGTTGGAAGGGTTGGCGGCTCGTTTGGCTGCGGAGCGTGGCGTGGCCCCGGCCTTGCTCAGCGAAGCTGGGGCCTGCTTGGACCAAATCGACCACATCTTGCTTCAAGGCGGTTTGGACGACGAGGCCTTTTCGGGCTATGTGCGCTTGAATGCGCAATTTCACAAGCTCTTGTCGGACATGGCCGACAGCAGCGTGTTGGCGCGTGAGATTGAGCGTGCCTGCAGCTGGCCGTTCGCATCGCCTTCCGGTTTTGTGGGTGTTCAAGCTCACAAACCAGGTGCACGCGATACCTTGGTGGTGGCCCAGCACCAGCACCGTCAAGTGCTTCAAGCGATTGCGCAGCGCGAGGCCGGGCGCGCTGAAGCCTTGGTGCGCGAGCATTCGCGCATCGCCCGTCAGCACCTGAGTCTGGCGCTCCAAAATCCACAACACGCGGCCACGCCGGGTGTTCAACTCATTCGAAAAAAGGGGTAATGCATGTTCATCAAAAACACTTGGTATGTGGCCTGCACCGAGGCCGAACTCGAGGGCATGGGCACCCGGCCTTTGGGGCGCACCATCTGCAACGAGAAGATGGTGTTTTTCAAAGGCCCGGACGGCCTAGTTGCCGCAGTCGAAGATTTTTGTCCCCACCGCGGCGCACCTTTGTCGCTGGGCAAAGTGTGCGACGGCAAGCTGGTGTGCGGCTACCACGGCCTGGAGATGGGCTGCGAAGGCAAAACCGTGCACATGCCCGGTCAGCGCGTGCGCGGTTTTCCGGCCATCAAGGCCTATGCCGTCACCCAGCGTTATGGCTTTGTCTGGGTCTGGCCGGGTGACCAGTCCAAGGCCGATGAATCGAAGATGCCGGTGTTCGAGTTTTTTGACAACCCGGCATGGGCCTATGGCGGCGGGCTGTACCACGTCAAGGCCGATTACCGCTTGATGGTCGACAACCTGATGGACTTGACACATGAGACCTATGTGCACGCCAACAGCATCGGCCAGCCCGAAATCGACGAGACGCCATGCGAGACCAAGGTGGAGGGCGACCAGGTCATCTTGCAGCGCCACATGCAAGGCATTCAAGCCCCGCCGTTTTGGCAAATGGCCATGAGCGCCAACGGTCTGGACCCACAGGCCAAGGTGGATCGTTGGCAGATTTGCCGCTTCACGCCACCGACCCACATCATGATCGACGTGGGCGTGGCCCTGGCCGGCAAAGGCGGCTTTGACGCTGCGCCCGAGCACAAGGCCTACAGCGTGGTGGTGGATTTCATCACGCCCGAGACCGAAACTTCGCATTGGTACCACTGGGGCATGGCACGGCAGTTCAAGCCGCACGATGCTGAGCTGACGGACAAAATCCGCGCAGGGCAGGGTGGCATCTTCAATGAAGACATGGAAATGCTGCAATTGCAACAAGCCAACATCAGCAAGTGGCCTGACCGCAAACTGCTCATGCTGAACATCGATTCGGGCGGCGTGCAGTCCCGCCGCATCATTGATCGCATGCTGGCAGCTGAGCAGACCCAGGGAGAAACCGCATGAGCCAGACCGATCTGACCCAAACGCCCGTGCCCACCGATGGCTGCTTTGAGGTGCATTTGCAAAAAAGTGCCAAAACTTTGCAGGTACAGCCCGGCCAATCCATCCTCAAGGTCCTGCAAGATGCCGGACATGAGGTGCCTTTTTCTTGCTCTGAAGGGGTGTGCGGTACCTGCCTGACCCCTGTTCTGGCGGGTCAACCCGACCATTGGGACATGTACCTGACGCCCGAAGAGCAAGCCAAGGGCGATGTCATCATGGTGTGTTGTTCTCGCAGCCAAACGGCACGCTTGGTGCTCGATTTGTGATGGCGCATGGGCAGTGCAAGCTGCTTGTCCCCTTCAATTGACGAGCGACCTGCTCTCGGTGGGGCATCAGTTGGGGTTGAGCCACTGCGCTGCCAATTCGGTCAACAAAGCCAATGTGGCTTGCTGCGTCAAGGTGCTGGGGCGTTGCGCACTGATGGCGGTGGTGAGTTGGATGTTCAGGGCCGGTTGTTTGAGGCGCCGAACAGAAAATGCCGAAGGCCGCACCGAGCGCATGACGGCATTGCGCGGCAAGATGGCATAACCCGCACCGTCGGCCACCAAGTCGAGGATGGCGCTCACGCCGTCAATCTCCAGCGCAATCAAAGGCCGACAACCGATGGCCGCCATTTCAGACTCTACGTGCATGCGGATCGCGTTGGGGCGGGTGGGGATCACCAGGGGGAGGGCGGCGACTTCTTTCAGATGGATGGCGGGTGGGGGAGGGTCTTCTTGCAAGCCCGGCGGGCGCGGCTGCACCAGCAGCAGTTCTTCTTCGACCAAAGGGGTGTGTTCGATGCCCGGCATGGGGCTGGGGTTGTAAAGCACGGCGATGTCCAAGCGCCCGTTTTGCAGGTTTTCCTGCATGGCGCTCGACAAGCCTTCGCTGATGGACAACTGGGCTTCGGGCATCTTGACGCGAAAAGCGCGGGTCAAAGGCACTGTCAGCACCCGCGCCACACTGGGCGGCAGGCCCAAGGCCACACGCCCCGTCAGGCCCGTGCGCACCCGACCCAGTTCTTCCCGTGCCCGCTCCACCTGGTGCAGGATGCCCCGGCCGTGTTCCAGCAGCAGCAATCCGGCCTGGGTGGGCGTGGCGCCGCGCCCGTTGCGCACCAACAAGTTTTGCCGCAATTCAACTTCGAGCAGTCGCACTTGGCGGCTCAGGGCCGGTTGGGCGATGTTCAGAGCTTGGGCGGCACGGGTGAAACTGCCCAGTTCGGCCACTCGCACAAAGTATTCGAGTTGTTTGAGGTCCATGAGGATCTGAGGAAAGAGGCTTTCTGTTGATCTGATTTTGTCATACCTCGGGTTGAGTTATAAAAATTTGTTCTAGCTGGTAGATGAGTCGGAGGCTTGGGTCGCCAGGCAGGAGCCTGCACAATCTGAGCAAACCATTTGTCCATCAGGATTGACCATGAGCCAAACGAAACCCTTGATCATCGACGTGCACGGCCACTACACCACAGCACCTAAAGCGCTGGAAGACTGGCGCAACAAGCAAATTGCGGGCATCAAAGACCCGGCCTCCATGCCCAAAGTGTCTGAGCTCAAGATCAGCGACGACGAATTGCGCGAAAGCATTGAGCTCAACCAGCTGGCCAAGATGAAAGAGCGCGGCTCGGACATCACCATCTTCAGCCCCCGCGCCAGCTTCATGGCGCACCACATCGGTGACTTCAACGTTTCATCCACTTGGGCGGCGATTTGCAATGAGCTGTGCTACCGCGTGGGGCAACTGTTTCCAGAGCATTTCGTGCCTGCGGCCATGCTGCCGCAGTCGCCCGGTGTGGACCCGGCCACCTGCATCCCCGAGCTGGTCAAGTGCGTCGAGCAATACGGCAACGTCGGCATCAACCTGAACCCCGATCCCTCGGGCGGCCACTGGACTTCCCCACCCTTGTCCGATAAAGCTTGGTACCCCAT
>JBIKKE010000253.1:0-3990 GCA_044360575.1 Limnohabitans sp.
GAGAGTTATTCCACCTGGTTGAGCGGCTTTGCGCTCTTCACCGTGATGTACCTCTACAACGCGGGCACTTTCTTGATCGACAAGTCCTTGATGGACTGGACGCCTGTGGTCGCAGGTTCGGCCGCGGTGGGCATGTTGGTCGCCTTCTGGTTCGTATACGACATCGTTTGCCGGGTTTTTGGCTTTAGAAAAAACGGTGAGCTGATCGTGGCGGGTCTGATGATCGTGGTGGTGGCGTTCTGCTCATGGCTTGCCAATGAACTGTTTGCTGGCCGCGCCGCCTTCTTGTTGGTGGGCGCGATGATCGCCACCGCCATGAGCGCCAACGTGTTCTTCTGGATCATCCCCGGCCAGCGTAAGGTGGTGGCCGCCATGACCAGCGGGGAGACTTATGACGCCAACGCGCTCGCCATCCACGGCAAGCGCGGCAAGCAGCGCAGTGTGCACAACACCTACTTCACGCTGCCCGTTATCTTTGCGATGCTGAGCAACCACTACAGCTTTTTGTACACGCACGAACACCGCTGGGTGCTGCTGTTTGTGATGATGCTGGCGGGTGCCTTGATTCGTCAGTTCTTTGTGCAGCGCCACGCCTTCCACTTGGGACGCGCGGCCAACCCCTGGCCTTTTGCGGCGGTGGGTGTGGTGATGATTTTGGGCGTGATCGTGGCCCTCAAGCCTGCGGCCCCCGTGGCCTCGGCTGTCCCGGCGGCACCCGTGAGTTTTGCCCAGGTGCAGGTGTTGGTGGACAAGCATTGCCTAAGTTGCCACAACGCGCAGGTGCAGATGAAAAACGTGCGCCTGGACAGCCCTGAACAGCTCAAGCAGCACGCGCAAAACGTCTACCAGCAAGTCGCGGTGACCAAACAAATGCCCATGGGCAACGCCACCGGCATGACCGAAGAAGAACGCGCCATGATCGGGCGCTGGTTTGTGGCTGGGGCCAAGCTGGACTAAAAGGCTGGACAGGCTTGTTCGGTTCGCCCCGTTTTGCCGTCACCCGTCACGCTGCGGCAGCCCCTAACTCAGCCGCAGTTCAAGCTGGTTTGTCGGGCGGTGTTTCAAACTGCTCTGCGTTCTTGCCTTTGAAGGGCGCATAAAACGCTTTGATAGCGACCATGTCTTTCTCGATGTCGCCCGTGGGGTAGAACAGCGGGCCGAGGCCGCTGAGTTTGCGCGAGTAGTCCATGTAGGCCATCACGATGGGGACCTGCGCCTGCAGCGCGATGTAATAAAAGCCGGTTTTCCAATAGCGCGTTTTGCTGCGCGTGCCTTCAGGTGGCACCACCAGGTGCACCGAACCTTCGGCTTTGACCAACTCTTGCGCGCAGGAGTCCACCAAGTTGGAAGCTTGTGAACGGTTGACGGCGATGCCGCCCAACCAGCGCATGACCGGGCCAAAGGGAAAAGAGAAGATGCTGCTTTTGCCCATCCAATAAATCTTCAAGCGCAACACATACGCCACCATCAGGGTGTAGGGCAAGTCCCAGTTGCTGGTGTGCGGCGCTGCAATGACCACGCATTTGGTGACACCGGCAGGCAAGCTGCCCTCGACCTTCCAGCCTGTGACTTTGAGAAATGCCAGCGAGATACCGCGCAAGGTGGTGTTGACGATGGGGGTATCAAAAATGGTGCGATGCATGAAAGAAATTAAACCCCTGAAATCACAGCGTCCATGGCCGCAATGAGTGTGCTGGCTTGCGGAGCCAAATTGACCACTACGTGCCGCAGGCTGCGCGTGGGTAAAGGTGCAGTGTAGTGGGCCAGTGCTTGCAGGCGCTGGCCGTTGACTGTGACCACTGGACAAAGTTTTTCAGGTGACTTTTTTGCAAACTCAACAGTGGCCAGCGGAATGGTCATGCGTGTGGCCAATGCATCGAGCATGTTGCTTTGGACCACCACCACATAGGGAATGCCGTGCGCAGCGCTCTCGCTGGGATTGGCGTAAACATCAAACTGCGCCATGGCGGTTTACCAAGGCCGCAAGTCAGCACCAGGGATGCCTTGCTTTTCTACCCAGTGGTTTTGTGCGGCAATCCAATCACCAAATTCAGTTTCAAACATTTTTTTGCGCGCTGCCAGGCTGGTCGAGTTTTGGTTGGCTTGCAAAACCCGGTATTGTTCAGCCGACAAAATGACGGTGTCTATTTGTCCCGCTTTTTCAACAAATACAGGTTCGCGCTTGGCAAGGGCGCAAATGCTCCCAAAACGGTTTTTGGCTTCGGTGGCGGTGATTTGCATGGCGGGCTCCTTATGGATGGCTATTTTAGCTAAAGGTGTCCAGTGTGTGGAAACTTAAGCTACCCCCAAAGCCAACTGTATCGCCAGCTTGTTGTGCCGCTCAATCAGCGGCCCCATGTCCACCGTGGCAATCTCACCTTGGCGCACCACCACGCGCCCGTTGACGATGGTGTAGTCCGCGTTGTTGCTGGCGCACAGCAGCAGCGCGCCCACCGGGTCGTGCACCGCGCCGCCGGCCATGCTGAGGGTGTCGGTGCGAAACATCGCGATGTCGGCGCAAAAGCCTTCGGTGATTTGCCCCAGCTCGTGCGCACGGCCCAGCACTTGGGCGCCGCCGCGTGTGGCCAGGCGCAGCGCGTCGCGGGGCGTCATCTCGGCGGGGCCGCGGTCACAGCCGTACACCGTGCGCCCGTCTTCGACGCGCGGTGGTTCCATGGCCCTGCCCACTCGTGCCAACAGCATGGCTTGGCGCGCTTCGTTGAGCAGGTGCGCCGCGTCGTTGCTGGCGCTGCCGTCCACGCCCAAGCCAATCGGCACGCCCGCATCCAGCATTTTGCGCAGGGGCAAGATGCCGCTGGCCAAGCGCATGTTGCTGCAAGGGCAGTGGGCGATGCCGGTGCGCGTGCGGGCAAACAAATACGTGCCCTCGTCGTCCAGCTTCACGCCGTGTGCGTGCCACACGTCGTGGCCCACCCAGCCCAAATCCTCAGCGTATTGCGCCGGTGTGCAGTTGAACTTCTCGCGGGTGTACGCGATGTCGTGGTCGTTTTCGGCCAGGTGGGTGTGCAGGCGTACGCCGTGGGCGCGGGCCAGCTTGGCAGATTCGCGCATCAGGTCCTGGCTGACGCTGAAGGGCGAGCAGGGGGCCACGGCCACATGCGTCATTGAGCCGTAGCTGGCATCGTGCCAAGTCTCAATCAGGCGTTGGGTTTCTTTCAATATGGCGGGTTCTTTTTCGACCACGCTGTCGGGCGGCAAGCCCCCTTGCGACTGCCCCACGCTCATGCTGCCCCGCGTGGCGGTAAAGCGCATGCCCATGTTGTGCGCCGCTTCGATGCTGTCGTCAAGCCGCACGCCATTGGGGTAAATGTAGAGGTGGTCACTGCTGGTGCTGCAGCCGCTCAGCAGGAGTTCTGCCATGGCCACTTGGCTTGATACACGCACCATCTCGGGTGTCAGGCCCACCCAAATCGGGTACAGGCCCTGCAGCCAAGAAAACAGCTCGGCGTTTTGCACTGCCGGAATCGCCCGCGTGAGCGACTGGTACATGTGGTGGTGCGTGTTGATCAGGCCCGGCACCACCACATGGTGGCGCGCGTCGATCACCTCATCGACTTGCGTGACCAGTTCGTCGGTGTTTTCAGAGGCTGGGATGATACGTTCGATGCGGCCGTCGCGGATCAGAAGCGAGGCGCCCTGCAGTTCAGTGTTCGCATCGTCCATGGTGGCGATGCAGCGGGCGCGGTGGATGAGCAGCGTGGTCATGGACTTGTCCTGGGCAAGGTGTGAAACAAGTCGCGGCCGAATCCCCTGGCCCCGCAAGAGCGGGGGAGGGCGAGCACCACGTTGCCGCGCGTCCCGGGCTGTGCAGTAGGTCAGATTTTAATCAGACGCGGCTCGAGAGGGCAGTCATCAACCAGTGCGCACCGATAAGCACCTGCCGTTGGTTCGGGCGCTGCATGGCTTGGCATTGACATGGAGGGGGACTGTTGACTTGGCCTCGGTGTGTGAGGTCGATGGCGCTCAGCG
>JBIKKE010000254.1:0-3989 GCA_044360575.1 Limnohabitans sp.
CACCTTGAGTGGCGGGGAAGTGCAGCGCATCAACCTCACCACCGCCTTGGGCACCAGCCTGGTCAACACCCTGTTTGTGCTCGACGAGCCCAGCATTGGCCTGCACCCGCGTGACATGCACCGCATCACCTTGGCCATGCACCGCCTGCGCGACGCGGGCAACACGCTCGTGGTGGTCGAGCACGACCCAGCGGTGATGATGGCGGCCGACCGCATGATCGACATGGGCCCCGGCCCCGGCGAGCGCGGCGGGCAAATCGTGTTTGACGGCACCACCGCCGATCTGCGCAACGCCGACACGCTCACAGGTGCGTATCTGGGTGGGCGCAAGCAAGTGGGCCTGGGCTTCAAGCGCATGGTGAGCGACAGCACGCCGCGCTTGATTTTGGAAGGCGCACGCGAGCACAACCTGCAAAACATCAGCGTGGACTTTCCGCTGCAACGCTTGGTCACCATCACGGGTGTCAGCGGCTCGGGCAAGTCGAGTTTGATTCAAGACGTACTGGCCCCAGCGCTGATGCGCCACTTTGGCAAAGCCACCGAAACGCCCGGTGCGCACGACCGCCTGCTGGGTGCAGACCACCTGAGCGATGTGGTGTTTGTGGACCAATCGCCGATTGGCAAAACCGCCCGATCGAACCCGGTGAGCTATGTGGGTGCGTGGGACGCGATCCGTGAAATTTTTGCCACCGCGCCGCTGTCACGTCAGCGCGGCTACACCGCCAGCAAGTTCAGCTTCAACGGCGGCGACGGGCGCTGCCCCACTTGTGGAGGTTCCGGTTTCGAGCACGTCGAGATGCAATTTTTGAGCGACGTGTATTTGCGCTGTCCCGATTGCGATGGCAAGCGTTACCGTCCCGAAATTTTGGAAATCACCATCGAGCGCCAGGCCATCGGCGGTGCGGTGCGTCACCTCAATGTGGCTGACATTTTGCAGCTGACCGTGAGCGAAGCTGCGGCTTTGTTTGCGCAAGACCGCGAAGTCATCCGCGCCCTGCAGCCCATCGTGGATGTGGGCTTGGAATACGTGCGCCTGGGCCAGCCCGTGCCCACCTTGTCGGGGGGCGAGGCGCAGCGCCTCAAACTGGCGGGCTTTCTCGCCGAGGCCGCTAAAACTGCGTCCAAGAGCCGCCAGAGTTTGGCGCGCAAAGGCACGCTGTTTTTGTTTGACGAGCCGACCACCGGCCTGCACTTTGACGACATCGCCAAGCTCATGCGTGCTTTGCGCAAGCTGCTTGAAGCTGGGCATTCGCTCATCGTCATTGAGCACAACCTGGACGTGATCCGTGCCAGCGACTGGTTGATCGATCTGGGGCCAGAAGGTGGTTATGCCGGCGGCCTGATCGTGGCCGAGGGCACGCCGGAGGATGTGCGTCAACACGCGACATCGCACACGGGGCTGGCGTTGCGTGAGTACGCCGAGTCCATGGGTGAGGTGTTTGGTGTGGCTGAACGTTTGAATGTCTATGGGGGTGAGGGTGGGCGATCGAATGTCTATGGGGGCGAGGCTGCGGTGTCAGAGGGTTCCTCATACGGCGGGGGTACGCCCAAATCGTCACCCTCTGACACCGCAGCTTCGCTGGCGAATGTTCGACGCCGGCCCGTGCTCAACAACAACATCCAGATCGTCAACGCCAAAGAACACAACCTCAAAAACCTGAGCGTGGACATTCCGCGCGGCAAGTTCAACGTGGTGACCGGTGTCAGCGGGTCGGGTAAATCCACCTTGGCGTTTGACATCTTGTTCAACGAAGGCCAGCGTCGTTATCTGGAAAGCCTGAACGCCTATGCCCGAAGCATCGTGCAGCCCGCAGGCCGCCCCGAAGTCGATGCGGTCTATGGCATCCCGCCCACCGTGGCGATTGAGCAGCGCTTGTCGCGTGGCGGCCGCAAATCCACCGTAGGCACGACCACCGAGGTCTGGCATTTCTTGCGCCTGCTGTACGTCAAGCTGGGCATTCAACATTGCGTGCATGACGGAACACCCGTGCAGCCGCAAACGCCTGACAGCATCATCGCGCAGCTGATCACGCAGTTCCGAGGGCAGCACATCGGCCTGTTGGCGCCGCTGGTCACCAACCGCAAGGGCGTTTACACCGAGCTGGCCGATTGGGCCCGGCCGCGTGGCTACACCCACTTGCGTGTGGATGGTGAGTTTTTGCCCACGCAAGGCTTTCCGCGCATTGACCGTTTCAAGGAGCACAGCATCGAGCTGCCTGTGGCCAGCCTGGATGTGCAGCCCACTCAGGAGGCAGCGCTGCGCCAGGCCCTGGCCAAAACCTTGGAGCATGGCAAAGGCGTGGTGCATGTCCTGAGCGATTTGGACGGCCTGCGCGAAGCCATGTTCAGTGGCGACTCCACCGCCCGCATAGGTCAGCACCGGGTGTTTTCGACCTTGCGGGCTTGCCCGGCCTGCGCCACTTCTTATGCCGAACTCGACCCGCGCTTGTTTTCTTACAACAGCAAACACGGCTGGTGCCCCGATTGCGTGGGCACGGGTGTCAAGCTCAGCAAAGACGAACGCTCGGTGTTTGACGATTCGGTGCAGGACGACAAAAACAAAGGCCGCGAGCAAACCTTTGCCGAGCCCGAGATCGAAGACCTGGCCGACGTGGCTTGCCCCAGTTGCGCAGGCACCCGCTTGAACGCCACGGCCCGTGCCGTTCGCTTGGGCTCGGCCCCTGGCCAAGGCTGGCGCATCACCGACATCGCCAGTTTGTCGGTCACCGATGTGCGGCACTGGGTGGACAAGCTGCAGCTCACCGGCCGTGACGCCGACATTGCCCGCGATCTGGTGCCCGAAATCAAGAGTCGCTTGGAGTTTTTGGAAGAAGTGGGTTTGGGTTACCTTACGCTCGACCGGGGGGCACCCACCTTGTCTGGCGGCGAGGCGCAGCGCATCCGCTTGGCAGCGCAGTTGGGCAGCAACTTGCAAGGTGTGTGCTACGTGCTGGACGAACCCACCATCGGCTTGCACGCCCGCGACAACCAGATCTTGCTGAATGCGCTCCACAAGTTGGGTGACAAAGGCAACACGCTGGTGGTGGTGGAGCATGACGAAGACACCATTCGCCGCGCCGACCACATCATCGACATCGGCCCGAGCGCGGGCAAACGCGGTGGTCGTCTGGTGGCCGAGGGCTCGGTGGCGGACATCACGGCATCTGCTGATTCGCAAACGGGGCGCTATTTGTTGCATGCGATGAAGCATCCTATGCAAACTCGTCGCGTGGTGGCTACTTTTGCGCGGGGCGGTGGCGCGGGCGCCTCATACGGCGGGGGTACGCCAAAATCGGCGCCCACGCCACCGCCCCACGCAGAGGCTGTAGAGACTGCGGCGGCTCCCCTGCAATGGCTCACCCTGACAGGTGCCAACTTGCACAACCTGCGCCAGGTCGATGTGCAGGTGCCCCTCAAACGTCTCGTGGCCGTCACCGGCGTGAGTGGTTCCGGCAAATCCACCTTGGCTCGCGACGTGTTGCTGGCCAATGTGCAAGCGCTGGTCAGCCAACGCTCTACCTTTGCAGGCCGCACCGCGCAAGACGCTGGCCAACGCGTGGCTTTGACTGCGTGCAGCGACGTGCAGGGTTTTGAAACCATCGACCGCGTGCTCGAAGTGGACCAAACGCCGATTGGCAAAACACCGCGTTCTTGCCCTGCCACCTACATCGGGTTTTGGGACACGATCCGCAAACTGTTTGCCGAAACGCTGGAGGCCAAAGCCCGAGGTTACGCCGCTGGGCGTTTTAGCTTCAATACCGGCGAAGGCCGTTGCCCCAACTGCGAAGGGCAGGGCATGCGCACCATCGAGATGAGCTTTTTGCCCGACGTGAAAGTACCTTGCGAAACATGCAGAGGTGCCCGTTTCAACCCCGAGACACTGGCGGTGACCTGGCGCGGCAAGAGCATTGGTGACGTGTTGCAAATGGAAGTTGACGAGGCCGTGGACTTCTTTGCCAGCATGCCCAGCATCGCCCACCCGCTGCAGT
>JBIKKE010000255.1:0-3970 GCA_044360575.1 Limnohabitans sp.
GCCTGACTGAGCCGCATGTGGGCTCGGACGCTTCTGCGTTGCGCACCACCGCCGTGAAAGACGGCGACGGCTACGTCATCAACGGCGTCAAGCAGTTCATCACCAGCGGCCAAAACGGCGATGTGGCCATTGTGATCGCGGTGACCGACAAGGGCGCAGGCAAAAAAGGCCTGAGCGCCTTCATCGTGCCCACCCGCACGCCCGGCTACACGGTGGCGCGCCTGGAAGACAAGCTGGGCCAGCACAGCAGCGACACGGCGCAGATCAATTTTGACAACTGCCGCATCCCCGCCGAAAACCTTATCGGCCAAGAGGGCGAGGGTTACAAGATCGCCCTGTCCTCGCTCGAGGGTGGTCGCATCGGCATCGCCGCGCAAAGTTTGGGCATGGCGCGCAGTGCGCTTGATGTGGCCATCGACTACGCCAAGCAGCGCGAAAGCTTTGGCACCGCCATCTTCAACCACCAGGCGGTGGGTTTCCGCTTGGCCGATTGCGCCACGCAACTCGAAGCGGCCCGCCAACTCATCTGGCACGCGGCCAGCCTGCGCGACGCAGGCCGCCCTTGCCTGAAAGAAGCCGCCATGGCCAAGCTGTTTGCCAGTGAGGCCGCTGAAATGGTGTGCTCGGCGGCCATCCAGACCCTGGGCGGTTACGGCTATGTGAGCGACTTCCCGGTCGAGCGCATTTACCGCGATGTGCGGGTGTGCCAGATCTATGAAGGCACCAGCGACGTGCAAAAAATCATCATCCAACGCGCGCTTTGAGGGAAAAGGGGGGCTGTTCGAGGGGCGGGCTCCCGTATCATCAGACCTCATGAACATCATCATCCTGGGTGCCGGTCGAGTGGGCGAAAGCGTCGCTGAAAGCCTGGTTTCCGAGCAAAACGACATCACCGTCATCGACCAAGACCCGGCACGCCTGAGGTTGTTGGAAGAGCGTTTGGACCTGCGTGGCGTGGTGGGCAACGGCATCCAGCCTTCGGTGCTGCGCGAAGCCGGGGCCCAGGATGCAGACATGCTGATTGCCTGTGCTGCAGCCGATGAATCGAATTTGGTGGTTTGCAAAATCGCCCACGATGTCTTCAACGTGCCCACCACCATCGCACGGCTGCGCTCGCCCGAATTCAGCGAGGGTGACGAGTTGTTGGGTAAATCCGGTTTTGCGGTGGACCATGTGATCTGTCCGGAAGAGTCGGTGATGCGCTACATCCAGCAGCTGATCCAGTACCCCGAGGCCTTGCAGGTGCTCGAATTTGCCGAGGGCCGTGTGAGCCTGATTGTGGTGCGAGCGGCGGCCGATAGCCTGTTGGTGAACCACACCATCGCCGAGTTTCGTGACCGCTTACCGGATGCCGAGATGCGGGTGGTGGCGCTATACCGGCAAGACACGCAAGTCGACGCGCTGCCCGAGACGCGCATCTTGCCGGGTGATGAGGTGTTTGTGCTGGCCGACACCCGCAAGATCCCCGTTGTGTTGTCCGGCATCCATAAAACCGATCAACCCGTTCGGCGCTTGATGCTGGCTGGGGGCGGCAAGGTGGGCTTGCGTTTGGCACGCATTTTGGCGAACACCTACGATGTGAAGCTGATCGAGCGCGACAAAAAGCGCTGCGAATACCTGGCCAGCCAGCTGCCTTCCAGCACGCTCATCCTGAATGGTGATGGCGCTGACGAAGACCTGCTTCACGAAGAAAATGTGGGCGAGATGGACTTGTTTTTGGCGCTGACCAGCGACGACGAGGACAACATCATGTCGGCCATGCTGGCCAAGCGGATGGGTGCGCGGCGTGTCATGGCCCTAATCAACCGCCGTGCCTATGCCGACATGATGCAAGGCAGCACGATCGACATCGCCATCTCACCCGCGCAAACCGTGATCGGTGAGCTGCTGGCGCACCTGCGTCGGGGCGATGTGGCGGCTGTGCACAGTCTGCGCCGGGGTGCGGCCGAGGCCTTGGAGGGCATCGCGCGTGGCGACATCAAAACCTCTAAGCTGGTAGGGCGGCGTGTCGAAGACATCCAGCTGCCCAAGGGGGTGAGCATGGGCGCGATTGTGCGTGGCGAGGGCAAGAATTCCGAGGTGCTAATGCCGCATCACGACACGCTGATCGAAGCCAATGACCACATTGTCTTGTTCATTCCCAACAAACAGGATGTGCGTGCGGTGGAAAAACTCTTCCAGGTCAGCGCGACCTTCTTTGGCTGATGCTCACGTTTTTCTCGCCAGTCTTGGCCTTGATGGCGCGCATTTTGATCGCGTTTTCGGTCACATTTTTGGTGCCCGGCATCTGGGCCTGGTTCGAAGACCACCATGACTTGCAATGGATTTGGCTCGCCGGCTTTGGTTTGACGGCCTGCAGTGGCCTGTTGTTGGCCTGGGTCACGCAAAAGCATCGGCGTGAGTTGAAGACCAAAGATGGTTTCTTGTTGGTCAACATGGTGTGGCTTGTGCTGCCTGCTTACTCGGCCTTGCCCCTCATGTTTTTGGTGCCCGAGATCACTTGGTTCAAAGCGTACTTTGAGGCCATGAGCGCCCTCACAGCCACTGGGGCCACGGCATTGTCGGGGCTCGACCATTTGCCGGTCTCGGTCAATATTTGGCGCTGCTTTTTGCAGCTGATCGGCGGCCTGGGCATCATGCTGCTGGTGGTGGCGGTTTTGCCCATGTTGGGTCTGGGCGGTATGCAGCTCTACAAGACCGAAACCCCTGGCCCCATGAAAGACACCAAGTTCACCCCCCGCATTGCCGAGACGGCGCGTGGTTTGTGGGGCGTCTACTTTTTGTTCTCAGCAGCTTGCTTGCTCGCTTACCGCTTTGCGGGCATGAGCTGGGCCGATGCCTTCATGCACATGTGCACCACCATGGGTTTGGGGGGCTTTTCTTCATACGACGCCAGTTTTGGGCACTTCAATTCGCCCATGATCGAGTGGGTCGCCATCGTGTTCATGACCCTCGCTGGTATCAGTTTTGTACGCTACTTTGTGGTGTTGCGCAGCCGCTCCTTTTCGCCCATCAGCAAGGATCGCGAAATCCGCACCTATTTGGCCGTGCTGTTGGCTGCCACCTTGTTGGTCATGGCCTTGCTGTTGGCGCATGGTGTTTACAACGATGCGCTGGAGGCCTTGCGCATCAGCGCCTTTCATGTGGTCTCTTTGGCCACCACCACGGGTTATGCCGCCACCGATTACGCGCAATGGCCCGTATTCGCCCCGATTTTGTTGATGTTCTTGGGCTGCTTTGTGTCGTGTGCGGGGTCTACGGGCGGCGGCATCAAGCTGGTGCGCATGATTTTGTTGGTCAAGCAGGCGCGTCGTGAGCTGGTGCGCATCATTCACCCGCGCGTTATCAACCCGGTGACGCTGGGCGGTTCGGTGATCCCCATGTCGGTCATGACGGCGGTGCTGGGCTTCATGCTCATTTATGGCGGAGCCACCATGGGCTTGAGCATGTTGCTCTTGCTCAGTGGCATGGATACCGTGACCGCGTTCTCTGCCGTGATCGCCACCGTCAACAACATCGGCCCCGGCTTGGGCCAAGTCGGCCCCTCGGGCAATTACGGCAGCTTGAACCCCTTCCAGCTGGGTGTTTTGAGCTTTGCCATGCTGCTGGGCCGACTGGAGTTGCTGTCGGTGTTGGTGCTGTTCAGCTCGCACTTCTGGCGCAAATAAAACCGGCTTTTTTACCGTTCAAACAAGGAGAAACACATGCCCATTACCAAAGGATTCCAGGCGCTCGTGGACGAAGCCATGGCCCAAGTTACGACGCACAGCGTGGACGCGGTGCGTGCCCGCATGGGCGACCCGAACGTGCAGATCGTGGACATCCGCGACCCGCGGGAGCTCGAGCGCGATGGCACCGTGCCAGGCGCTTTGCTGGCCCCGCGTGGCATGCTCGAATTCTGGGTGGACCCGGCATCGCCCTACTTCAAGCCCGTGTTCGCTGACGAAAGCAAGGAGTTCATCCTGTTTTG
>JBIKKE010000042.1:0-13866 GCA_044360575.1 Limnohabitans sp.
CGATTACATCGAGGGTTTCTACAATCGAGTCAGGCGCCACAAGCATCTCGATCAGCTCAGCCCCCATGAGTTCGAGCGGCAACGTCAAACTGCGCTATGAAAAGTGTCTATAGGTTTGGGGGAATGCCACTTCTCCCAAAAATCTTTACCGCCTTTTTCCTCAGGTCGGTTGTGCGCACTCAAACGCTGCGTCACATCATCGGTTTCTCCGATGTAAACCTGCGTCCCAATCCCTGGACCTCGGTCCGGTCCAACCAAAAAATAAACACCCGTACGTTTGCTTTCAGGACGTTGAATCAATTCGTCCAAACGGCTGCGTGGACCTGTGATGACGTGACCGGTCCAGTTCATTATTTCAGCTGTCAACAAGCCGTTGGGCGCGCCATCCACCAAGAATAACTTCAATGTTCGACCGTTGTTAACACTCATTTTTTACCTCCCCTTTTTCCATAAACCAGCCGTCGGCTGAACAAACAAGCTCAATGAAGATAAAAGCGAGATCACTCCACCGTCACCGACTTCGCCAAATTCCTAGGCTTGTCCACATCCGTCCCACGCGCACATGCCGTGTGATAACTCAGCAGCTGCAGCGGCACCACATGCAAGATGGGTGACAGCACGCCGTAGTGCTCGGGCATGCGAATCACGTTCACGCCTTCGCTGCTCTCAATCTTCGTGTCACCGTCGGCCAGCACATAGAGCACGCCGCCGCGAGCGCGCACTTCTTGCATGTTGCTTTTCAGCTTCTCAAGCAGCTGGTCGTTGGGGGCCACCGTGACCACCGGCATGGCGCTGGTCACCAAGGCCAGGGGGCCGTGTTTGAGCTCGCCAGCCGCATAGGCTTCGGCGTGGATGTAAGTGATTTCCTTGAGCTTGAGCGCGCCTTCCAATGCAATGGGGTAGTGTGTGCCCCGGCCCAGAAAAAGCGCGTTTTCTTTGCTCGCAAATTCTTGTGACCAAGCGATGATTTGCGGCTCCAGCGCCAGCACGGCTTGCAGCGCAGCGGGCAGGTGGCGCATGGCTTTGATGTGCCCGGCTTCTTCTTCGTCAGACAAGCGGCCTTTGGTTTGGCCCAGCGCCAAGGTGAGCAAGAACAGGCCCGCGAGTTGCGTGGTGAAGGCTTTGGTCGAAGCCACGCCGATCTCAGTACCGGCGCGGGTCACATAGGCGTGTTTGCATTCGCGCACCATGGCGCTGGTGGCCACATTGCAAATGGTCAGCGTGTGCAGTAGCCCCAAGCTTTGCGCGTGGCGCAGCGCGGCCAGGGTGTCGGCGGTCTCGCCGCTTTGGGTGATGGTGACGATCAAGGTGTTCGGGTTGGGCACCGATTCGCGGTAACGGTATTCGCTGGCAATTTCCACTTGGCAAGGCACTTTGGCAATCGCCTCGATCCAGTACTTGGCCACGCAGCCGCTGTAGTAACTGGTGCCACAAGCCAAGATCAACACACTGTCAATCGCCTTGAAGGTGCTGTACGCGCCATCGCCAAACAGCTCGGGCGTGATGCCCTCCACGCCTTCGAGCGTGTCGGCAATGGCGCGGGGCTGCTCGAAGATTTCTTTTTGCATGTAGTGGCGGTACGGGCCCAGCTCTGCCGCGCCGCTGTGGGCATGCACGGTTTTCACCACACGGGTCACGGCTTTGTGTTCGCGGTCCACCACCCAGTATTTGCCCGGCTGGATGTCAACCACGTCGCCTTCTTCCAGGTACAAAATTTGATCGGTCACTCCCGCCAGGGCCATGGCATCGCTGGCCAGGAATGTTTCGCCCTGGCCCACACCCAGAATCAGTGGCGAACCTGCGCGGGCACCGATCACGCGCTGCGGCTCGTCTTTGTGGAACACGGCAATCGCGTACGCGCCGTGCAGCTGGCGAATGGCGGTTTTGACGGCTTCAAAAATGTCGCCGTCGTACACGCTGTCCACCAGGTGCGCGATGACTTCGGTGTCTGTCTGGCTCAAAAACACATAGCCCTTGGCCTGCAGTGCGGCGCGCAGTTCGTCGTGGTTTTCGATGATGCCGTTGTGCACCAGCGCGACCTTGCCCGGCTTGGTGTCGGCTGCGCCCGTGCCGTGGCTGAAATGCGGATGCGCGTTGTGCACGGCCGGTGCGCCGTGCGTGGCCCAACGCGTGTGGGCAATGCCGGTGCCGCCTTCGATGCGGTCGGCGCTCACTTGGTCCATCAGCTCAGCCACCCGCGAGGTGCTGCGGGCGCGCTGCAAGCCACCCTTGCCCCCCAGACTGGCCGCGTGCACGGCCACACCGCACGAGTCATAGCCCCGGTATTCCAGCCTTTGCAGGCCTTGCACGAGGATGGGAACGATGTTGCGGGAAGAGACTGCGCCGACGATGCCACACATGTTGAAGCTCCAAAACAGGGTATGCGCTGGATGCTAGAGCGATTTACAAGAAATTTCTTATTGATTTACGGGTTAAATTTATAGAATAATTTCTTCTATTCAAAAATTTGAAATTTTATTTCATTAAAATAAAAATCATGGAACTTAATGAACTCGATGCGGTCGATCTTCAACTGCTGGACAGCCTGCAACGCGACGCCAGCCTGAGTAATGTGGCGCTGGCCGAAAAAGTCAATGTCTCGCCACCCACCTGCTTGCGCAGGGTCAAGCGCTTGATTGAAGGTGGTTGGGTTGAGCGGCAGGTGGCCGTGCTCAGCACCGACCGGCTCGCCGCCACGCTGGGGCACGGCCTCACGGCCCTTGTGGAGGTATCGCTCGACAAGCAAGGGAGCGAACACCTGGATGCGTTTGAAGCCCGCGCCGTGGCGCACGAGGCGGTACAGCAATGTTGGCGCGTCTCCCCCGGCCCCGACTTCATGCTGGTGGTGCTGGCTCGCGACATGCCGCACTACTTGGCGATCAGCCAAACCCTGTTCACCCAAGACGCCAATGTGCGCAACGTGAAAGCGTTTTTTGCCACGAAACGCGCCAAGTTCACGACGAACTGGCCGGTGCTGCCGTAAGCGTTACGGTTGAACAGCACAGGTGTGAAAGAATCCTCAAACAAGCAGGGCAGGCGCATCTTCGGCAAGCCCAAGAATAGGAAAACTGGCATGAATGTGATCATCATCACGGGCGCATCTGAAGGCATTGGGGCCGAAATGGCCAAGCAGCTGGCCCGCACAAAAGGTGCCGCCGTGGCGCTCGTGCTGGCGGCCCGCCAAGCAGCCAAGCTCGACGCGGTGGCCGCCGCCTGTCACCAGCACGGGGCGCAGGTGTTGTGTGTGCCCACCGACGTCAGCGTGCGCGCAGACTGCGAAGCCCTGATCACTCAGGCCGTGCAGCACTTTGGCCGGATCGACACGCTGATCAACAACGCTGGTATTTCTGCACACGCCCTGCTGCAAGATGTGGATGCAGCCCATTTGGATTGGTACGACGCGCTCATGCGGATCAACCTGTGGGGCACCATTTGGTGCACGCATGCGGCCCTGCCGCACCTCAAAGCCTCACGAGGCCGCATCGTAGCGGTCTCGTCGTTGGCGGGCTTGGTGGGCGTACCCGGTCGCACGGCTTACTGCACCAGCAAATTTGCGATGAATGGTTTCATGGAGGCGCTGCGCACCGAATTGCTGAGCGATGGGGTGTCGGTGACGATTGCCTACCCTGGGGTGGTGGACACCGACATCCGCCGCCGTGGCTTCAATGCCTTGGGCCAGCCTGCAGGCTCCAGCGGTCTCAGCGAAGACAAGGCCATGCCCGTCGACGTGTGCGCGCAAAAAATCTTGCAAGGCACCGAGCGACGCCAACGCGATGTGCTCATGAGCCCGATCGCGCATCTGGGCCGCTGGCTTAAGTTACTCGCCCCCAGTCGGGTGGACCGCATGGCCTGGGCTGCCCTGAAAAAATCCGACACACAGCGCTGAACCGGCCGCTGAACCGGCCGTTGAACACGCCGCTGAACGGGCACCCTCAGGCTTTGGGCTGCTTCTTTGGACGTGCCCAGTTCGAGATGCTGACCTGCTTGCCGCGCGCCACACTCAGAGCACCCGGCTCAGTGCTCTTGGTGATGGTGGAGCCGCCGCCTACCGTGCCGCCGGTGCCAATCGTCACCGGCGCCACCAAGACGCAGTTGCTGCCGATGTGCACGTCGGCCTCGATCACAGTGCGGTGCTTGTTGGCCCCGTCGTAGTTCGCGGTGATGCTGCCCGCGCCGTAGTTCACCCGCTCGCCCACGGTGGCGTCACCCAAATAGGCCAGGTGGTTGGCTTTGGAGCCTTTGGCCATGGTGGAGTTTTTGACTTCCACAAAGTTGCCAATGTGCACCTCCGCACCCAACTGCGCACCGGGGCGCAGACGGGCAAAGGGGCCAATGAGAGCGCTCTCGCCCACTGACACGCCGAGTTTTTCGCCGTCGATGTGGGTAAAGGGGTGAATCACCGCGCCCGCCGCGATGGTGCAGTTGGCGATGACGCAATTCGCACCGATCTTCACGCCTTCACCCAATGACACGTAGCCTTCAAAAATGCAGTTCACGTCGATCTCGACGTCTTGGGCGCAGTCGAGCTTTCCGCGCAAGTCAAAGCGGGCCGGGTCTTTCAGGCGCACGCCTTCCTCCATGAGGTGATGCGCCTGGCGCAGTTGGTGGGCACGCTCCAGCTCGGCCAGTTGCACTGGGCTGTTCACGCCCGCCACCTGTACTAGGTCGCTGATGGTGTGGGCCACCACGGACACCCCGTCGGTCACGGCCAACTTGACCACGTCGGTCAGGTAGTACTCGTTTTGGGCGTTGTGGTTGTCGATGCGGCCAAGCCAGCTTTTGAGCAAGCGGGCGGGAACGGCCATGATGCCGCTGTAAACCTCTTGAATCTGGCGTTGCGCCTCGGTCGCGTCTTTCTGTTCCACGATGGCCTGCACCGTGTCACCCTGGCGCACGATGCGGCCATAGCCCATAGGGTCGGGCAGGCGAATGGTCAAGAGCGCCAGTTGGTTGCCGCCACACTGCGCGATCAGGGCTTGCAAGGTGCCGGCCTCGGTCAGTGGCACATCGCCCGACAAGATCACCACCACCCCATCGTCGGGCAGCACGGGCACGGCCTGCTGCACGGCGTGGCCGGTGCCCAACTGGGGCTCCTGGCGCACGCATTGCACGGCCAGCGCTTGGCCGGGGGACAAAAGCAGCGGCTCGACTTGGTCAGCGCCGTGGCCGGTGATGACCACGGCCGAACGGGCGTTCAATTGCGCCGCTGTGTTCAGCACATGCTGCACCAGCGGCACACCCGCCAAGCGCTGCAGCACTTTGGGCAAGCGGCTTTTCATGCGGGTGCCTTTGCCAGCAGCCATGATGACAACGTCGATGGGAGACACAGGGACTTTCATGGCGTACAAACTTTCTGGTGAGGACACAGGTTTCTGCATTTGACCTGGCATGGTTAAATTATCGCTGCCCCGCATCGGGCCTATGATTCGCTTTAAAGGCAACTTCAATATGCGTCAATTTTCTTTCAGACTGGCTTGTGTCGGCTTGGTCGGCTCCCTGATCTTGGCTGGCTGTGGCGGTGGCTCGCCCTCTTCTGGAGGATCAGCCGCTGTGTGCGAGCTTCCACTGGCCTATGCCAATGGCGGGAGCAGTGGCAACAGGATCGAGCCGATGGCACAAACAACGAATAGGCAATTCAACCCCTGTGCCATTCAACGAATTCAGACACTCACAGTGGGCGTGTGCATTGCACACCCGGATATCAACGAGCTGAATACCCAACTTGTGTTTCCAAACGGCACCACACAAAGCTTGAGTCTTCAAAGTGCCGCCAACACATGTCCTGGGGTAATCGGCGGACAACTTTTCCAAACCACACTGACCTCCAACAACCTGCAGACACTTCAAAGTTTGACTGGCAACTGGTCTGTGAAGGTCACTGACAACAACCCAATCACCACAACCATTGGCACATTGGTCGGATGGTCTTTGCGCGCTGAAGGCCTGCAATGATCCGCTTCGGGCTTGTCGTTTTGGCGCTGGCACTCTTACCCGCTTGCAGCGCCATCAAACTGGGCTACCAGCAACTGCCCACCTTGTCTTATTGGTGGCTTGACAGCACAGTCTCGTTCAGCGGCGCTCAGTCGCCTGCAGCCAAAGAGGCCATTGACAAGCTCTACCAATGGCACCGCCGCGAAGAGTTGGCCGGTTATGGCGAGGTGCTCCAACGCATCGGGCAACTGTCCACCGGTGCTTTGCAAGCCGATCAGGTCTGCAGTGTGACCACCGATGTCCAAGCCCGTCTGGATGTCTTGATGCGCCAAGCGGTAGCGCAAGCGGCTCCGGTCGTTTTGGCGCTGGGCCCACGGCAACTCAGCCACATCGCCCGCCAGTGGGAAAGCAAAAACGAGGATTGGGAAAAAGAATGGTTGCAAGGCGATGCACAAGCCCGGCTAGACCGCCGTTTGGACAGAGCCGTGAACCGCTTCAACTCGTTTTATGGTGACCTGAACCCGTCCCAAATCAGTTTGATCAGGGCACAACTGGCACAGTCGCCCTGGACCGCCGAATGGGGCCGACGAGACCGCCAACGTCGCCAGCAAGATTTGCTGTCGACTTTGCAACGCCTGGCCCAAAGCGGCATGACACCCGCCCAAGCCGAAGCCCAGTTGTGGGGCGTTTGGCAGCGCTGGCTGGTACCCACGGATGCGGCGCAACGTGCAGTGCTGCAAGGCCTGTCCCAAAGGGCTTGTGAGAATTTGGCCCAACTGCACAATTCGACCACTCCGGAACAGCGTGTGCGGGTCGCGCGTCGGTTGCGGGCCTATGAGCGGGATATACAAGACCTGACCCGGCCCTGAAACAAAAAACCCCGCCGGTCTGCTCCGGCGGGGTTTTTTATATGGGCTTTTGCCCAGCTTTAACTTTGCAGCGCCTTCCACATCTCCATGTCGCGCTCAGCAGTCCAGATGCGGGGATTCTTGATGCCGCTGGCCTCGTCATAAGCACGGGTCACGTCAAAGGGCAGGCAATGCTCGTAAATGAACACATGGCCAAAGACCGGGTCCATGCTTTTGCGGGTGTGAGCCATAGCGGCTTTGAGGTCCATCTTGCCTGCAACCGCTTCTTTGCCCGCTTGGAACAAAGTGGTCACCCAGCGCTGGGTGTAGTCCAGCGCTTTATTGACGTTGGCGTTGCCCTTCATGGCTTCGCCGCGGCCGGGCACGATGAATTCGGCTTTCAGGGCGCGCAGGGCTTCCAGTGTGGCAGGCCATTCTTGGAGCTGCGCGTCGCCCGTGTAAACACCGGCTTCGTACTCGACCAGATCGCCCGAGAACAGCACTTTTTCTTCTTCCACCCAAGCAATCGTGTCGCCACGCGTGTGACCCGGACCTGGATGCCAAATTTGCACCACCACGCCGCCCAAGTTGATGCTGAGTTTGCCGGGCACCTCGCCTTTGGTGGGGTTGCCGCCGCCGACCACCATGGTGGGCCAGGTCAGGCCGGGAATGCTGTCCGCCCCACGGAACAGGCGAGGGAAACGTTCCATCTCGCTTTTCATGTCTTGTGCGCCGCGCTCTTTGATCAGATCCAAAGTACCTTCGCTGGCGATGATCTCGGTCGCGCCTTCGGCGGCGTAAGCGTAAGCGCCCAGAACGCGCACAGCGTGGTAATGGGTGAGCAAGACGTATTTGATGGGCAGGTCGCTGACGGTGCGAATTTTCTTGATCAGGTCTTGCGCCATGGCAGGCGTTGCCGTGGCGTCGCTGACCATGATGAAGCGGTCCCCAATGATCACGCCTGAATTGGGGTCACCCTCTGCGGTGTAAGCCCAGCAGTGCTCGCTGAGTTGCTCAAACGTGATCTTCTTTTCGGTCAAATCGGCCTGGCTGGCGAAGGCCTTGACGAGGGCCTTGGTCGGTGCTTTGGACATGAAAATTTCTCCGGTCAGTGTAGGGTTTGATTTTACCTAAACGAAATGCATTACGGATTGTTAAATCCGGAGAGCCACTCATTGGGGCTGACCCAGACCCTTTTCGAGCATGGCGATGACCTCTTCGGCAAACGCGGCGTAGCTGATGGGGCCACCGGGGCGAAGCCAAGTGAAGGTCCAGTTGATCATGCCCAGCAGCATCATGGTCAGTGCCGTTTGGTTGGTCGGGGTCAGGCGCTCGGGGTAGGCCCGCTTCATGAAGCGGGTCATGGCGGCCACGATGTCGCGCTGGCGGTTCAGAATCAACTCACGCGGAGACACAGGCGCTGCGCCCAAGGCCGGGTCGGGCGCATCGCTCAAAAACTGCGTGTCGTTGAGCAGCGCCGCATGCCGGGTGGCCGAAGTCTCGTACTCCTGCAAAAATGCCCGCACCAACTCGTGCAAAGTGGCGCGTTCGTTCAGGTCTTTGCGCTGGGCCGTGGCTTCGGTTTGCGCAATCACCGCCAAAAGCTGCTGGGTGTGGCGGTCCAGCAAGTCAAACAGGATGGCCTCTTTGCTCTCGTAGTAGTGGTAGAGCCTAGCTTTGGATGTGCCGCACGCGATGGCGATCTCGTTCATGCTGGCCGCAGGGTAGCTGCGCTGGGCGAAGCATTGCGCGGCAATGTCCAGGATCGCGTCGCGCTTGATGTCGTGGGTTGCAGATTTGGGTCTTGCCATGGTTCTTTCGCGTCTGACTTAAACAGGCCAAACCACCCCGTTGTCGTTCAAGATCGCATCCAGCGGCTCGTCGTGGTCTTCGGGTTCCAGATCGTCCAGAAAGCCGTGGGTGTAACCCAAGCCCACGGTGAAGGGTTTGGGCTGCAAAGTAGCCAAGGTGCGGTCATAGAACCCACCGCCGTAGCCCAAGCGGTAGCCACCGATGCCATAACCCACGCAGGGCACAAACAACAAGGTGGGCACGATGACTTCGGTGTCTTTGGGTTTGGGAATGCCGTAGGCGTCTTCTTCCATCGGGCAACCGGGGTACCAAGTGTGAAAAGTCAGGGTTTTGTGCTGTTTGTTGACCACGGGCAAACCAATTTGGCGACGCTGCGGCTCACCATGCAGCTCGCCATCTTCTTTCCAGCGGTGCAGCGCGGGCAAAGGGTCAAACTCGCCCTTGATGGGCCAATAAGCCCCAATGACGGTATCAGGACGGTCAAACAACCAGATGCGCATCACGCGCTGCAAGGCTTCGGCCCGTGACAGGCGGTCTGGCAGGTGCAGTCTTTCTTCAATCAAGGCCTTGCGCAAGGCCTTTTTGGCTTCAGCTTTGTCCATAATCCACCCATGAAATTGACTCTGATTTTGACACTGCTGGCCAGCTTGGTCACCACCGGCTTGTTCAGCATGCCTGCACAGGCCCAAAACAAGGGCGATGAGGTCGTGCTGGAGATGCAAAGGGCCTATGGCAAAAACGACGCCAAACGCTTGTCTGCCCTGCTGCCGCAAGTGCGTGGCCACGTGTTGGAGCCTTTGGCCGCCTATTGGGAGATGCGGGTCCGGCTGGACACCGCATCAGACTCGGAAATACGCCAATTTTTGAACACCTACGCCGGCAGCTACTACGAAGACCGCCTGCGCAACGACTGGTTACAACAACTGGGCAAGCGTCGCAGTTGGGCAACCTTTACCGCCGAATACCCACGCTTTCGCATGCGCGATGACCGCGAAGTGCGTTGCTATGCCCTGGCCACCGAAGCCATGAACACCAAAGCCGATGTGGCCGAAGAGGCCAAGCGCATTTGGTATTCGCTGCGAGAAGCAGACGACGGCTGCACCTATGTGGCCGAACACTTGCATTCGGGGCGGCAAATCAACGCACTGGACATTTGGCGCAAAGCCCGCATCGCCATGGATGCCAACCGACCTCGCGCTGCCCAAGCGGCTGTGGACATTGAAGCGCCGCGCGCCAGCGAGCAAGTGAACAAGATCCACGCCGATCCAGCGGGCTATCTGAATAAACGGATTTTGGCCATCACGCGCAACCAAAAAGAATTGGCCGTGCTGGCGCTGATTCGCCTGGCGGCCAGTCAGCCCGACCAAGCGGCTCAATTGCTGGAGCAACAATGGGTGCGGCACCTGAGTGCCGAAGAGCGCAACTGGACTTGGGCCGTGATCGGCAAGCAGGCCGCACAAAAACTGCAAGACAACGCCAGCACCTACTTTGCCAAGGTTCAAAAAGACAGCGACCTGAACGACGACTTGCTGTCTTGGAAAGTGCGTGCAGCCCTTCGCCAAGGCCAATGGCCTCAGGTGCTCTCGGCCACCCAAGCCATGAGCGCAGCCACTCGCAACGACCCGGCCTGGACCTATTGGCGCGCCCGCGCCCTGCTGGCCCTTTCGCCCACCGAAGCCCAGCGCCACGAGGCACAAACCCTGCTGACCCAGATCGCCAGCGTTCGCGGTTTTTACGAACAACTGGCGCTGGAAGAGTTGGGCCAAACCATTGGTACACCCGAACGCCCGTCGACCCTGACACCCACAGAAAAAACCGCTGCGCTCACCCACCCTGGTCTGCAGCGTGCCTTGTATGCCATCGCCTTGGGCTTGCGGGCAGAAGGCAACCGCGAATGGAACTACAGCACCAACCTGCACACGCCCGGCGGCATGAACGACCGTGAGCTGCTGGCGGCAGCCGACTTGGCCTGTCAACGTCAAGTTTGGGACCGCTGCATCAACACCAGTGAACGCACCAAAGAGGTGTTTGACCACGAACAACGCTTTCCGATGCCCCTGCGCGAGCTGGTGGTGCGCCGCGCTGGCGACATCCGATTGGACCCAGCCTATGTGTATGGGCTGATCCGGCAAGAAAGCCGCTTCATCATGGATGCGCGCTCGCATGTGGGCGCCTCTGGCTTGATGCAAGTCATGCCCGCCACTGCCAAATGGACCGCCCAAAAAATCGGCCTTACCGGCTTCACGCCACAACAAATCAACGACCGCGAAACCAATGTGACGATTGGCACCGCTTATTTGAAACTGGTGCTCGATGACTTTGAAGGCTCGATGCCCATGGCCACCGCTGCCTACAACGCAGGCCCCAGCCGGCCCCGCAACTGGCGCAAGGGCCCGGTGCTCGAGGCGGCCATCTGGGCTGAAAACATCCCGTTTTCTGAAACGCGTGATTACGTCAAAAAAGTGCTGGCCAACACGACCAATTACGCAGCCATTCTGACGCGCCAGCCGCAATCGCTCAAAGCACGTTTGGGCCAAATCGGGCCACGCAACGGGCCAATGGCCTCAGTGGATAAAGACCTGCCTTGAGTCCTGCAAACCCTGGTTTCAGACCACTGGCCCCAACAAGGCGTCCAAATTGGCTTGGATTTTTTCTTCGATCTTGCTGCTGTAGGCGCCCAGCAAAAACCCCAGCTTGATCTGCAGATCAAAGCGGGTGGCGCTGACGGAGAGTTCGCCGCTCACACCACTGCGTTCAAAGCGCATGCGGTCCACCGCCTCACCTGGCTCTAAAGAACAAGTCATGCCCCAGTCCTGCTCAGCCTGCTCGCGCCAGCGATCGGCCACCAGGCGCGCGCCGTCCAGACCCAGGGTGTGTTCACGTTCAATTTTCAAATCAGGCATGGGGTTCTTTCGAAGTGTCTCTGGCGGCGATGGTGGCCGCAAATTCTGCGTCCAAGGCCACCTGAACCAAACAGTCGTAAAACACGGGCGCTCGGCCCAAATCGGTCAGGTGCTGGCTGGTCAGCTCGTTCACGTTGGTGCCGTTCAGGCCCAGCTTGCGCCACCAGATGCCCAAGCCATTCACCACGCCTGGCCGCGCACGCTGGTTCAACTTGGCCTTACAGTGGTAGGTGCCCCGGTCATTGAACACGCGCACCACCGCACCGTCGGCAATGCCCCGCGCCGCCGCGTCTTGCGGGTGCATTTCCAGCACGGGCTCGGCTTCGATGTCGCGCAGGCTTTGCACGTTGACGAAGGTTGAATTCAAAAAGTTGCGCGCAGGCGGCGAGATCATGGCCAGCGGGTAGCGCGCGTCGCTGCCAGCCGCTTCGTAATTGGGCAGGTGGTCGGGCAATCCGTCCAAGCCTTGATCGGCCAGGCGCTGGCTGAAAAACTCGCAGCGGCCTGAAGGCGATGGAAAGCCCCCTTGGGCAAAGGGCGCATCCGGTACCGGCAAAGAAGCAAATCCATGCTCAAGCAACTGCTCAAAGTCCTTCTCGTCGCCAATGGCGCTGCGGCAAAGGCTTTCGTCGCTTTCGGCAAAACACGGATCGTCAAACCCCATGCGCTGGGCCAACGCCCGGAAGATGTCGGTGTTGGTGCGCACACCGCCCACGGGCGCAATGGCGGGACGATTGAGCAGCACATCGGTGTGGCCGTAGCTGGTATGGATGTCCCAGTGCTCCAGTTGCGTGGTGGCGGGCAAGATGAAATCGGCGTAGTCGGCCGTGTCGGTCTGGAAATGCTCCAGCACCACGGTGAACAGGTCTTCGCGGGCAAAGCCCTGCACCACCTTGCCCGACTCAGGGGCCACCGCCACCGGGTTGCTGTTGTAAACGATCAGGGCTTCGATCTGCGGGCCAAACGTGGGCGAAGCCGGGCGAAGCAAGTCGTCGCCAATCGTGCTCATATTGATGGTGCGGGGGCGCCTGTCGCCCAACAGGTCTGGCCGCTGCAAGGCTGCACGCCGCACCGGGAAATGCCCTGAGCTGCTGAGCAAGACCCCGCCCGCACGGTGCCGCCAAGCGCCGGTGAGCGCAGGCAGGCAGGCAATCGCCCGCACCGCGTTGCCGCCCCCGCGCACGCGCTGCATGCCGTAGTTCAGCCGAATGGCGGCAGGCTGGGTCGTGCCCCAGTCGCGGGCCAGTTGGCGGATTTGTTCAACCGGCACACCGCAGACTTCGGCCGCGCGCTCGGGCGACCACTGCAAGGCGCGCGCCTTCAGGGCGTCCCAGCCCAGGGTGTAACGGTCAATGTAGTCTTGGTCGAGCCAGCCCTGGACGATCAACTCGTGCATGAGGGCCAGCGCCAGCGCGGCATCGGTGCCGGGGCGCAGGGCGATGTGTTCGTGACATTTTTCGGCCGTTTCGCTGCGCCGGGGGTCGATGCACACCAATTTGGCCCCGTTGCGCTTGGCCTCTTGGGCGATGCGCCAAAAGTGCAGGTTGCTGCCAATCGAGTTGCTGCCCCAAATGACGATAAGCTTGGATTCGGCATAAAACTCGACCTTCATGCCCACCTTGTTGCCCAGCGTCTGCGTCAAGGCTTCGGCCCCGGCCGAAGCGCAAATCGTGCGGTCCAAGATCGATGCGCCCATCTGGTGAAAAAACCGCGCCGCGATCGACTCGCTTTGCACCAAGCCCATGGTGCCCGCGTAGCTGTAAGGCAGCACCGCCTGCGGGTCGCGTGCGGCGATGGTTTTCAAGCGCGCCACGATGGCGTCCAGCGCTTCGTCCCAGCCGACAGGCTCAAACTGGCCTGAGCCTTTGGGGCCAACGCGCATCATTGGCGTCAACAGGCGATCCGGGTGGTAGATTCGTTCGGTGTAACGCGACACCTTGGTGCACAGCACACCATCGGTCTGCGGGTGCGCCGGGTTGCCCTGCACCTTGGTGGCGCGGCCGTTTTCCACCGTGGTCAGCAAGGCGCAGGTGTCGGGGCAGTCGTGCGGGCAAGCGCCGCGCACGGTCTGGGGGCTGTCGAGGGCCACATGGGCAGCTGGCTGGGGCAACATGAGAGGTCTTCCAAAAAGCTCGAACCCGATTGTGGCCGATGCGCTGCGCAGGGCAAAAGACGGGCATGTCCCCGATGCGCTCCGGGTGGCGCTGCTGGAGTTGGCAAAATAGCCTGACTATCGCTAGACTGAACACCATGAAACTCATCGACACCATCCTCACCGACGCGGCCAGCATCGCGGCCATCCGCAAAGACATCCACGCCCACCCCGAGCTGTGCTTCCAAGAAGTGCGCACGGCCGACGTGGTCGCCCAGCA
>JBIKKE010000043.1:0-13821 GCA_044360575.1 Limnohabitans sp.
GAAATGCGCGTTTCTTATCAATCGACTGCAGCGGGCGCTAACAGCTCAGTGGGGGCAAGGTTGTACATGTGGCAAAACAGCCTGATTGCTATCCAAGATTCTCCTTGGATCGGTCATGGCCATGACACTCGCAAAAAACTCTTGCTCCAATGGGCGCAAGCCGCCAAGTCCGATGAGGTCAAACGCCTCGGACACATACACAACGAGTATCTGCATCAATGGATTGACCATGGCCTTTGGGGCCTGAGCAGCCAGCTGTTGTATTTAGCAGGCTTGCTCTACATCAGCTGGAGAATGCACCAAAAAGGGCACCGCATGGCAGCCCTGTCACTCGCAGGCGTGGCATTCATTCATTTGACATCCAGCCTTACCAACGTCAATTTTGCTCACAACTAATACACGAGCAGCTTGTCATTTTTTGTTGGTCTAAGCTTATGGTTGTCACGGCTCGAATCCGATAGACCTTAAGCTGTGCGCGCATGCACCCGCGCCGCCAAAGCCACCAACACCAATACCGGCAAGCCCAACCAAGCGGTGGCCGTGAAGAAGCTTGCGTAGCCGTACGCGTCGACAAAGTCCCCCGAAAACCCGGCGATGAACTTGGGCAGGAGCAGCATCATGGAGCTGAGCAGCGCGTATTGGGTGGCAGAATAGCTGATGTTGGTGAGCGATGACAAATAGGCGATGAAGGCGGCAGTCGCAATGCCGCTGGCCAGGTTGTCGGCCGAGATGACCCACACCAGCGCCTGCACATCGTGCCCCACGCCACTGAGCCAAACAAACAACAAATTGCTGGCTGCACTGAGCACTGCGCCCAACATGAGCACGCGCATGACCCCAAAACGCGCGGACAACAGACCGCCGACAAAGGCGCCCACCAAGGTCATGATGACCCCATACACCTTGGTGACTCCGGCAACCTCGCTTTTGGTGAAACCCATGTCCACATAAAACGGGTTGGCCATGATGCCCATGACCACATCGCTGATGCGGTAAACCGCGATGAGTGCCAGCAACAGCACCGCCTGCCAGCGGTAGCGCAGCCAAAAATCGGCAAAGGGTTCGAGCACTGCGCCTTTGAGCCACTCGGCGACGTTGCGCGCGGGCTTGAAGGGTGCGGGCACAGGCTCGGGCGAGCCCAGCACCACCAGCATGCCCGGCAACATGCTGAGCGCCATCACCAAGTAACCCGCCTGCCAAGCCGACTGGGCATAGCCCGTGGTTTGTTCGCCTTGTGCCCAAGCGGCGATCCACAACACGCCCGCCCCAGCCCAGATCATGGCCAAGCGGTAACCCGTTTGGTAACTGGCGGCCAATGCGGCTTGGGCGTTCACCTCGGCCGACTCGATGCGGTAGGCGTCCAGCGCAATGTCTTGGGTGGCCGATGCGATGGCCACCGCCAAGGCGCAGGCCACCAAAGGGCCGAGCAACTGAGACGGGTCATTGAGGGCCATGCCAACCAAACCGCCAGCGATGACGATCTGCGACAGCAACAACCAGCTGCGCCGACGGCCCAGCTGCCGTGTGAGCCAAGGAATGGGCATGCGGTCCACCAGAGGCGCCCACATCCATTTCACGCCATAGGCCAAGCCCACCCAACTGAGGTAGCCAATGGTGCTGCGGTCAATGCCCGCTTCGCGCAACCTGAAACTGAGCGTGCCCAAGACCAGCAGCAAAGGCAGGCCGGCTGCAAAGCCCAGCGCCAGCATGCGCAAGCTGGCGGGCTGCAAGTAAAGGCGTAAGGCCTCGCGCCAAGTGCGCACCGTGGCGGGCGCGGAGGGGTTCTGGGGAGCAGCAGTTTCAAACATGGGCAGATTATCGGCTGCTGCAGTTTGTTTGTGAACGCACCTTGAAAGCGCGACAAACCCCAAGCTTTCGTTATGATTTGCAGATCATGTGCTTCATTTGCGATTTCAAAACATCCTCTGCCGATGCTGCTCCACCATCGGACTCTCCTCGCTGGCAAGCCCGACGTGCCTTCCTGTTGGCTGCGGGCGCCACTGCAGCTATGGGCACCACAGGCGCGTTGGCCCAAGTGGATGTGGGCTCGGCGTCTGGCCTGCGCAAATTGGTGCCTGCCGAAACCCTCGAAATCTCAGCCCAGCAACAGTACACCCAGGTTTTGGCCGAAGCCCGCGCCAAAGGCGCGTTGGCCCCGGACGACCATCCCCAATTGCTGCGCCTCAGAGCGATTGCCAACAAGCTGATCCCACACGCTGCCCCGTGGAACTCACGTTCACGCAACTGGCGCTGGCAAGTCAACTTGATTGGCAGCAAACAAATCAACGCTTGGTGCATGCCCGGCGGCAAGATAGCTTTTTACACCGGCATTCTGGACCAGCTGAAACTGACCGACGACGAAGCCGCCATGATCATGGGGCATGAAATGGCGCACGCGCTGCGCGAGCATGCCCGCGCTCGTTTGGCCAAAAGCCAAGCCACCAGCTTTGGCCTGTCGATTGCATCGCAACTCTTGGGGCTAGGCGCCTTGGGCGATGCCGCAGCCAACCTGGGCACCCAGCTGCTGACCTTGAAGTACAGCCGCGATGACGAAACCGAATCCGATTTGGTGGGTCTTGAAATTGCAGCACGCGGTGGCTACAAGCCCGAAGCCAGCGTGACGCTTTGGGAAAAGATGCAGTCTGCCAGCGGCAATGGCGGGCCGTCTTTTTTGTCCACGCACCCCAGTGGCAACAACCGCATTGAAGAGCTTCAGGCCAACCTGCCCAAAGTTCAGCACTTGTACGAGCAAGCCCGCAAGGGCTGAACACCCCGGCGCGCTTCAGGTGCCGCCCACATAAGGGTTGCTTTGCCGCTCACGCCCAAAGGTGCTTTCGGGGCCATGGCCTGGAATGAAAACCGTGTCGTTGCCCATAGGCCACAGGCGCTGGGTGATGCTGGCGATCAAATCATCGTGGTTGCCTTGTGGAAAATCAGTGCGCCCAATGCTGCCCGCAAACAGTACATCGCCCACAAAGGCACGCTTGATCTCCGGCGAATAAAACACCACATGGCCGGGCGTGTGTCCTGGGCAATGGCGAACCTGCAAAGTGTGCGCGCCCAGCGTCACGGTGTCACCATCTGCAAGCCACCGCGTGGGCTTGAACACCCGCGCAGGTGGAAAGCCATAAGCCGCTGCAGCCTGCGGCAAACCGTCGATCCAAAACTGGTCGGCCGGGTGCGGCCCGATGATGGGGAGGCCGCCCAATTGCTCGGCCAAATCGGCCGTACCCGATGCGTGGTCCAAGTGACCGTGCGTGATCCAAATCTGCTCCAGATTCAAGCTGTGTTGGCGAACGGCGGCCAAAATCAAATCCAAATCACCCCCAGGGTCTACCACCGCAGCTTGGTGGCTTTGGTCGTCCCACACAAGAGAGCAATTTTGCTGGAAGGGCGTGACGGGAATGGTTTGGTATTGCAGCATCCGCAAATTATAGGAATGTCAGGTCGCAGGGTGTGGCACCAACTCATGTACGCCACCCCACAGACGCTGAGGAAAGCCATCCCTATCCTGAAAACGCTTGACCAGCTTTTGCCTGATTGGCACAGCTAACCGTCAAGTCTTCGCTTGCAAACACCAGGAGTTCATCTATGTACACCGCACATCCACTGATTCGAATAGCAGGAACATCCCTGCTCGCTATGACCTCGCTGGCACTGTCCGCCTGTGCAGGCATGACACAACAAGAAAAAAACACCGCGATCGGCGCTGGCGTTGGTGCCATTGGGGGGTCGATCTTGACAGGTGGGAGCACCACAGGGACGCTGGGCGGGGCTGCGGTAGGTGGCGTGATTGGCCACGAAATTGATAAATCTAAAAAGTGAGCACCCGCCATGCTTGAAAGTGTAGCCATCGCACTTGTGCTCTTGTGGCTATTGGGCTGGGTCTCGTCGGTCACTCTAGGGGGGATGATCCATCTTCTGCTGGTGATCGCCTTGGTGGTGGTCTTGGTACGCGTCATCCAAGGTCGAAGGCCCTGATGGGCAACTGATCTCAAAAAATTCGTCCTACAAAAAAGCCTGCACCACGCGAGTGGTGCAGGCTTTCATGTTTTGAGGGTTCAGCGTTGCTGCTGCGTACCGGTCACTTCCACTTCCACGCGGCGATCCACGCGCAAACAAGTGATCAAGGCCTGACTGGCTTTGACGCCTTGGCACTGACCGAAGCTTGTTTCCGGCTGCGTTGCACCCACACCCACAGCCGTCACCTTGTTGGCAGGCATGCCGCCCACTTGCACCAAGTAGTTGCGGACCGCCTCGGCGCGGCGCGTTGAGAGCTTGGTGTTGTAAGCCTTGGCACCCAAGCGGTCAGTATGGCCCGTGACCTGAACCGCGTCCACGTTCACACCTTGCAATTCCTCGACCAACTTGTCCAACGTTTTTTTGCCATCGGCTTGCAAACTGTCTTGATCGAAACCGAACAAGGAGTCGGCTTGCAACTTCACCTTCACCCAAGGCTTAGGTGCAACAGGTGCTGGCGCCGCCATCGGAACAGGTAAGGGCTGCGGGGCTGGCGCAGCCACAACTACCGGTGCCGGCGCAGGTGCAGGGGCTGCCTGGATAACAGGCTCTGGGCGGTAGGTGGGTGCAGGCGGAACATAAGCCGTGCGCATCGGATTGGCAGCTGCAGCAGGCGCACCAAAACGATAGACCAAGCCGACTGAAATCAAATCCACAAACGCCTTTTGCGCGACCAGATCATTGACTTGGTAACGTTCACCCTCCAAACGAACTGTCAAAGCAGGTGTGAACGCATACTGCGTACCAAAACCAAACTTGTAGTGCGTGTCACGTTTGCTGGTCGAAGACGCTGCGATCGCACCGGCACCGGTGCCATCGATGCTGCCTTTGGTTTCAGCATAAGCAGCACCCACGCGGCCCAGCAATGACCAACGGTCTGTGATGGGCAAGGTTCCGACCAGATCCAAGTTCAAACCTTGCACTTTGGCTGTGCCGTTGACAGTGCCCGCTGGCGTGGTGCTGGCGTCAAAACCAAAGCGTCCCAAGTTGAAGTAACCCGCCTCTACCGCCCAATTGGGTGTGATCGGGAAACCCAAAAAGGCCTTGTAAGCGTTGCCAGTCTGGTCCACGGCCAATGGTCCTGCCGCAACGCCAGCGCCCAGTGCGTTTTGGACCGCGGCGTCGTGGTTGAACTTGGCTTTGGACTCGCCAGCGCCTATGCCCATGTACATGCCGGTGTTGTCGATGCCCGATTGCGCATAAGCACCAGGCACCGCCAAAATCAACAAAGCCAAAAGCGAGAGACGGGGTTTGTATGTAGGTTTTTTCATTTGAAAATTTCCAGATCAAAGAGAAGAATGAATGAGTGAAAAGGGTGATTGGGTCCGATGCCTTTGGACCGATCTGCAACTAAGAAAGTGGTTTTTCTTTCAAGCAACGCTGCAGCAGCATCAGCCAAACAGGATCACGCAAGGCGTGCGCCAATTGGCTTCGTGTAATGGCCAGACGCTGAAGGGGCGTCAATTCAGTACTCATGGCGCATCAGCCGTTCGAATCACTTCGAGGTCCAATTGCAGCTGCGACTGGATGTCTTGCAACAAAGACGGCAAACGCAGGCTTTTTGCGCGCCACCCCAACAGCGCACTGATGACCAAAAAGCTGCTGGGCAAGCCCCACAAAACTGCAGCTTGCGATGTATCCAGTTGACTGGCTGTGCTCCACAGCATCAAAGCCACACCACCGAAGATCAAGGTCAGCACCATGGTCAACGCGCTCAGTGCAAACATCACCCATCTGTTTTTGAGCGTGCACAAGTAACGCGAACCCACCTCGCTGGCCAAGTCCACATAGCCTTGGGCATGCGACTTGATCAGCTCCGGCGGCAGCAACATCATTTTCAGCAGCAGCTTGAGCATCAACGTTGACGTGAACGCATCAACCAGGACACCGCCAAAGCCGCTGCAGCCCCGGTGCCGGCCGCAATCAGTACCGAAGTCAAAGGTTCGTGTTGAATGAAGTGCTCGGTTGTCACGCGCACATGGCGGGCTTCTTTTTCCAGCTTGTGCTTGACGTCGGACATGGCATCTTTGCCGGATTCACCCAGATCGTGCAGCTCATCTTTGACACGATGGGTCATGCGGCTCAAAACGGGTCGCGCTTCGTTCAGCAATTCATCAACATTGCTGTTGACGCTGGCTCCCAAAGAAGACATTTTTTCGGTGGCGGTTTTGAGATCGGACATATTGGCCTTTGAAGTGAATGAAAAGAGAGAGCTTCACTTTAGGATCCGAACAAGGCCATGTCTGTGGGCTGTCACACCCATAGTGCATTTTTGAAAATAGGTGCACCTTGTGCGCTCTGGCGCACCGACTCATCAAGAGTTCCTGCATACGATGAAATGTCTTGAATGGCCATCCTGTAAGGCATGGCATCAAGCATGGGGTCAAGCCTTGGCTTGGCCATTACGACCGACTGCACGATAGGACTACAACATGATTCGAAAAACGACTTGGGCCACATTGGCCGCTTCTCTGGTTCTGGTGCTTGCATCTGGTTGCGCGGTCACGCGTGGCCAGGAATCTGTGGGTGCCTACATCGACGACACGGGTATCACCACTTTGGTGAAGTCACGATTTTTTGAAGACAAAGACGTGGCAGGCTCATCCATCAGTGTGGAAACACTGAACGGCACTGTGATGCTTTCGGGTTTTGCCAAAAGCACTTTAGAGCGCAACAAAGCCGAGACCATCGCTCGCGGTGTTAAGGGCGTGAAATCCGTTCGCAACGAGATCGCCGTGCGTCCTTGATGCGTGGAGCCCCTGCAGCTGGCCACATGGCCCGCTCAGGTGCAGGCATCAATGGGTGTACAGTGACCCCAGCCAGCGCCTTTTGGTTTTTGCACTTGCGCTGCAAAGATTGCCTTTTTGCACCCATCTTCACCCGGCTATCTGACACGTCAGGACAGCATCGCGGTTGCAGGTACGGATGACTTGATCATCCGCGCCTTGCTCGACAACAATCAATTTCACGACCCTCTGGACGAGGCCTTGAATTTGGGCATTTCGTCGGCCACTTGGCCTTTGTTTGGCCTGCTTTGGCCCTCCGGGATGCGTTTAGCTGAGCGCATGGCTTTGCGGCCTGTCACTGGCGAACGCATCCTTGAAATTGGTTGCGGATTGGGCTTGGCGAGTTTGGTGGCGCATCGCCGAGGCGCACAGGTGACGGCCAGCGACTGCCATCCATTGGCGCGTGCATTTTTAGACGAAAACATTCGCCTCAATGACCTGCCGCCACTGCGCTACCGGCATGGGCTGTGGGGGCGTGCAGCGCAACGCGAGGACGGTCTGCCGGTGCTGACAGCGGCCAAGGACGCGCAAGTCCTCGGCTTGTTTGATTTGATTGTAGGCAGCGACATTTTGTATGAGCGCGACGACGAAGGTGCGCTGGCCGGATTCATCGATGCCCATGCCGCCGCCCGATCCGAAGTCTGGGTGGTGGACCCGAACCGTGGCAACCGCGCAGCCTTTCACAAACACATGACACTGGCCGGCTTTAACCTGCATGAGCAGCTGCTGGAATGTCCCGCCAAGGGCGATTCACTCGCCTACAAAGGCCGCATGCTGACTTACACCCGAGCTTGACGACAAAGCCAGCGCTTACAAACTGAAATCGTATTCCACCGTGAAGGGCGCATGGTCTGAAAACTTCTCGGCTTTGTAAATCGATTCCTTGCGGGCTTTTTCAGCCAGCGCGGGCGTAGCCAAGTGGTAGTCCAGTCGCCAACCCACATTCTTGGCATAAGCTTGCCCGCGGTTGCTCCACCATGTGTAACAGTCATCGGTGGTGTGTGGCTGCAGGCGGCGGTACACATCCACCAATCCCCCTTCAGTGGTCAGCTGGGTCAACCACTCTCGCTCTTGCGGCAAAAAGCCACTGTTTTTTTGGTTGCTGCGCCAATTCTTCAAGTCAGCCTGCTGATGTGCAATGTTCACATCGCTACAGACCACGAATTCACGTTCACCCTTAAGGCCCATCAAGTGCGGGTACATCTTGTCTAAAAATCGAAACTTTGCCTCTTGCCGCTCTGGCCCGGAGGAGCCACTGGGGAAGTAGCAACTGATGATGGACAGCTTGCGCGACGGGGTATCAAACCGCAATTCAACATAACGGCCTTCGGCATCAAACTCTCCGCCGTCAAAACCTGCCACCACATCGCTGGGCTCGTGTCGGGTGTAAAGGGCAACGCCGGAGTAACCTTTTTTCTGTGCAAAGTGGAAATACCCCTTTAAACCGGCCAACTCATCAAACTTGCCCAACACATCGGGCCCCTGTGCTTTGACCTCTTGCACGCCAATACAATCAGGTTTTTCTTGCGCCAACCAGGCTTCAACGCCTTTGGTGGTGGCCGAGCGGATGCCGTTGAGGTTGAGGCTGGTGAGTTTGAACAAGGATTTCCCCATGGTGACAGGACAGACAAGCAGCGCCGAAATGCAGGCGCTTGCTCAGGAATTTGTGCAGTTTTCAGTCGATGCTGGCGTTTTGCGTTTTGGGCAATTCAAGACCAAAGCCGGACGCATGAGCCCATACTTTTTTAACGCAGGACTGTTTGACGACGGCGCCAAGCTCAGTCGGTTGGCACAATTTTATGCAAAAGCCTTGCTCGCCAGCGAGATCGAATTCGACATGATTTTTGGTCCGGCCTACAAGGGCATCCCGCTCGGCGCTGCTGTCGCCATCGAGTTGTCGCGTTTGGGCAAGAATGTGCCTTTCGCCTACAACCGCAAAGAGGTCAAGGACCATGGCGAAGGCGGATCATTGGTGGGCGCCCCCTTGCAGGGCCGGGTACTGATCGTGGACGATGTGATGAGCGCAGGCACCGCTGCACGGGAATCTATCGCACTGATTCAGGCAGCCGGAGCCATTCCCCATGCCATTGCCATCGCCCTTGATCGTCAAGAGATGGCCACCGAGAAGCAAGCCGACGGCTCGGTCAAGGACGTCCCACACAGCGCAGTTCAGTATGTGCGCAACACTTTAGGCATGCAGGTTTGCTGCATTGCACAACTGTCAGACTTGCTTGATTTTTTAGCCCAACACACTCAAAGCCCATTGGGTGAGCACCTGCCGGTTGTGCAAGCTTACAGAGACCGTTACGGCGTGTGATTCATCACTAGCGCGAGGGCTCATTGTGACCTCAATGACTACCCGGTATAAATTATCTTTTTCCCCGTTTTTTGCAGGCTAATCCTTTGGGGTGAGTCGCTTCCGCTTCAGCTTACCGATAATAATATTTATGCCGTTAATGGCATTTTTAAATGAAGCATCGCCCCATCCCTCCAATCACCTCACCGGCTTTTGTTGCTCATTGTGCGAAAGTGCAGTGCACGCCAAAAACGTTGCTGATTTTCTCCCGCTTGAGGATGTTCGAATGTTGAGCTCCTCCGAATTGGAAGAATCCAAATCCAATGCAAGTCAGTCTCAATTTTTGAGCACGGCCGGTGCTGCGAAAGTGCTGGGGCTTTCGACAACGCTGGTACAAACTTTGGTGGATCAAGGCGAACTGAAGGGCTGGAAGACCCGTGGTGGTCACCGCCGAATTGCATTCAATTCGATTTCCGAATACCAAAGCCATGTCCACATTGCTTTGCACCGCAAGGTCAAAACGGAGACGCGTCAACACATCAGTGTCATGGTTGAAAATTCAGAATGGGTTCCTTCTTTCAAAAATGATCTGGCTCAGTGGCAATTGCCCATTGATGTGAGTTTTTTTGAATCGGTCACAGAAGCTATTTTGGACCTGTCTACCAACCACCCAGACATGCTTGTCATGGAACTGTCTGCTCCTCTGGTGCAGCAGGAGAAAACCCTACAAGCTCTGGAGAACTTCAACAAGCGGGGCAAATCACCTTTGCCGGTGGTGATCGTCACGCAAGAAAAAAGCTTGTTGTCTTCTGTGTCATACCCGACTGCCTCGACCGTCCAATTGGTCGCTGGCCCGATCTCACCGATTTGGCTGCATGCTTATTTGAGCGGCATCGTGGCCTCCAGCAGGCTTTGAAACTCGTCAAGGTCAGTCCCTTGCCCTGGTTCAATTGGTGCGGCTGGCGGGGATCGAACCCACGACCCTTGGCTTCGGAGGCCAATACTCTATCCACTGAGCTACAGCCGCACTTTCTGACGAACTGATTATCACACGGCTTGTTCGTTGACTCAGGTCATTTGAAAGAACAGTGAAGGGTGGGCCGCTATAATCCGCAGTTGATTTTGACCACCTAGACAGCCCTTACGGCCACCCCCCAACGAGGATTTCATGAGCGACAACAGCCACGATCAACACGAAGCCCATACCGGCCCCGTCAAAACCCCCATGCAAATGCTGATGCTGAGTTTTGCGTCATTTGTCATTCCCGTGTTCATCATCATTGGCTTGGTGTTTTATGTCACCTCGGAGAACAAACCGGCCGCTGGCGCTGTTGACGTCGAAAAGGCCACTGCACTTCGGATCCAGAAAGTGGGCACCGTTGAAGTTCGGGATGCCAATCGCCCCCTGAAAAATGGCGATGAGGTTTACAAAGCTCAATGTGCCGCATGTCACGACGCTGGCGCAGCTGGCGCCCCTAAATTCGCAGTGGCAAGCGCTTGGAGCGCCCGCTTAGGCCAGGGTCTTGACGGCTTGGTCAATTCCGCCTTGAAAGGCAAGGGCGCTATGGGTGCTCAAGCTGGCGGCGACTTCAACGACATTGAAATCGCGCGTGCAGTGGTTTACTTGGCCAACAGTGCTGGCGGCAAGTTCGAAGCACCTAAAGCACCCGCTGCTGAAGCTGCGAAGTAATTTCCGCTTCTTTTTCTAAAACCGACTCTTCGCGGTCGGTTTTTTTATGTCTTGTCGATATCTTTGGGGTTTGCCATTTGGGGGCTACGCTCAAAAGCAAAGGTCTTGGGCAGCGCATCGAATTGGCATTCTTGGCAATCCCATATTCCTTGTTCGAGTGCTTTTGCCAGTCTAGGGACATCCATGGTGTGCACCAGCCCAAAGCCCAAGTCGGTGTCTAGATAGGCTCTTCCTGTTTCATCCAACCAACAGGCTTTAGGCTTGGCCAGCATGCCCGTGTGCGAGTGCACCGCAAACGTGTCGTCCAAGCGCCAAATGAAAGGCGTCACAGCCAACTCGATGTAGACCCTCTGCGGGCCGTTTTGGAAATACCACCAACCCTGTTCGTTGCACGCGTAATTGCGTTCGATGAAAGCAATGAGCTTTTCATGCTGCAACACCGAACCTTTCGCAGCGCTCGTTCCCCCCTGAAAAGATCCCAATGCCTGAACGCTGTCATCGCGCATCCACCATTGGCCACGCGCATCGAGTCCAAGCCAGCCAAAGCAATCCGGCACGTTGGGCCACTTCGCCATAGCTTGTCGAACCATGTCATCCATTCTTCACCCCTTTCACGACTGCGGCCGCAAGATGCTCTGACCTGCTGCAGACAAGAGCCAACCGCCCACCGCTTTCGGCAAGTCCAAAACATGGCCCGGCCACGCACCCGATGCGAATCCCGCGTGGCCTCCGTGCTGCGGTTGCCACAGGGTGACACTTTTAGAGACCTCGCTTCTTAGGGGCAAGCTCCGCAAGGGCACAAACGGATCGTTACAAGCGTTCAAGGCCAATGCGGGCACTCGGATCTCGCGCATCAACGGCTTGGCCGATGCTCTCGACCAGTAATCCTGGGTGTCTTTGAAACCATGCAATGGGGCTGTGAAAACATTGTCAAATTCATATAGATCCGTTGCATTCAACATGGCTTTTTTATCGAACAAGCCTGGAAACTGCGCCCATTTGGCCATGGCTTTTGGCTTCATGCTTCGCAAGAACATTGGAGTGTAGATGTATCGGTTCAGACCTTGTCCTATCGCTGCCCCACTTTGAGCCAAGTCCAATGGTGAACAGATGGATGCAATCGCTTGCGCTGTTTGGCTGGCTTGATGTCCATGCTCAGCGGCCCAACGCATCAATGCGTTGCCGCCCAGTGAAACACCCGCTGCCAAAAGAACGCTGCCGCCGCGTTGCTGGTGCTCTTGTTTCAAGCGTTTGAGGACCCAATCGATTTCGGCGTGATCGCCTGAATGGTAAGCCCGCGGTGCGAGGTTGATCTGACCACTGCAGCCCCTGAAATGGGGCATCGCCAGATGGATGTCTTGCTCAGCCGACCAATCGGCAAAGGCCTGCGCGTAATGGCTGGCCGAAGAGCCTTCAAGACCATGAAACAACACCAACATCGGTCTGCTGCCAGAACTTGCGCTTTGGTGATCGACATCCATGAAGTCACCATCTGGCGTGTTCCAGCGGATGCGCTGCAGTGGCAATGCTGTTCGGCTTCTTTTCTTGGCATACAGCGCAGACCATATGGTTTGGGCATGACCGCCAGGCAGCCATGCGGGTGCAGCATATTTCATCGGTTCAGTGCAACACCGTGGGTTTGGCGCCGGTATCGGCGGTGTCATTGGCGGTTCCAGGGCTGGTGTGGTGCGCCACCATGCGCCAGCCCTGCGCCGTCTTGTGGTAAACGTTGGTGGCAATCACATACGCATGCTTGGCGCCTTGAGGCGTGATGATTTCTACACGCTCCACGAGATGGTGCACTGAAGACGCCAAGGATTCAATTTTGTGGATGCGTTCTGGGTAAGCTTGAACGCTGCCGTTGTTGAACATGTTTTCAAATGTGGCCCTGATGGCACCCACGCCAATCATGCGACCACCTCCTGGATGGACACACACAATGTCGTCCTCTTCTGCCCAACACGCCATGAGTTTGTCCAGATCGGCGTTGTGCAAGGCTTCATAGAAAGCTTGCTCTACATCATCAGGCGTACCACCCAATAAAGCAGCATTCATTTTTTCGCGTTTCATACTCATGTTTTGTTGTGTGCTTGATGTCATTTTGCCAACAAAAAACCCGGTTGCATCGCTGCACCGGGTTGTGTGTGTTGCCGTACCCAAGGGGACAGGCATGGTCGACCGAGTCGATTACTTTTTACGGTACTTGCGCAGCGCAGACAACTGTGCAGCCAATACAGCCAATTCAGATTGGGCCACAGCCAAATCGATTTCGCTTTTGGCGTTACGCATGGCCTCTTCTGCCAATTGCTTGGCTGCGTTGGCCTTTTCTTCGTCGAGGTCTTTGCCGCGGATCGCGGTATCGGACAGCACGGTCACGCAGTCAGGCTGCACTTCCAAAATGCCACCGGCCACGAAAACGAATTCCTCGCCGCCGTCGGCCTTTTCGATGCGAACCGAGCCGGCTTTGATGCGGGTGATCAGGGGGGTGTGGCGTGGGTAAATACCCAATTCGCCAGACTCACCCGGCAAGGCCACAAATCGGGCTTTGCCCGACCAGATGGTCTCTTCTGCACTGACCACATCAACGTGGATGGTGTTCATGTTTACTCCTTAAAAAGGTGCTTTCAAGCGGGCTTGGGGGAAGTTTGTCAGCATCCCCCGTGCGGGCTTAAGCTGCCTTTTTGGCCTTTTCGAAAGCTTCGTCGATGGTGCCGACCATGTAGAAAGCTTGCTCTGGCAGGTGATCGCACTCGCCAGCCACAATCATCTTGAAACCACGGATGGTTTCGGCCAAAGTGACGTACTTGCCGGGGGAACCGGTGAACACTTCCGCAACGTGGAAAGGCTGCGACAGGAAACGCTGGATCTTGCGGGCACGGGCCACGGCCAACTTGTCTTCAGGTGCCAAGTCGTCCATACCCATGATCGCGATGATGTCGCGCAGTTCGCGGTAACGCTGCAAAGTGCCCTGAACAGCGCGAGCTGTTTCGTAGTGGTCTTGACCCACAACCAAGGGGTCCAGCTGACGG
>JBIKKE010000256.1:0-3933 GCA_044360575.1 Limnohabitans sp.
GGGTCCTTTGGAGTGGCAGGCTTTGGAGCCTCCCACTCTTTTTGATTTTTTGAGGAGCCTCCACCATGATGGTGCTTTATTCCGGAACCACTTGTCCTTTTTCTCACCGCTGCCGCTTTGTGCTGTTCGAAAAAGGCATGGATTTCGAAATCCGCGATGTGGACTTGTACAACAAGCCCGAAGACATCAACGTGATGAATCCTTATGGGCAAGTGCCTATCTTGGTAGAGCGCGACTTGATCTTGTATGAGTCGAACATCATCAATGAGTACATTGATGAGCGCTTTCCTCACCCCCAGTTGATGCCCGGTGACCCGGTTGACCGCGCACGCGTTCGTCTTTTCTTGCTCAATTTCGAAAAAGAACTTTTTGCGCATGTGTTGACCCTGGAGAACCGCTCCCTCAAGGGCAATGACAAGGCACTCGAAAAGGCGCGTTCACACATCCGTGATCGTTTGACGCAATTGGCACCTGTCTTTCTGAAGAACAAGTTCATGTTGGGTGACAACTTCTCGATGCTTGACGTTGCGATTGCGCCCTTGTTGTGGCGACTTGACTATTACGGCATTGAGTTGAGTAAGAACGCAGCCCCCTTGCTGAAGTATGCAGAGCGTATTTTTTCTCGTCCGGCTTATATCGAAGCGCTCACGCCTTCGGAAAAGGTCATGCGCAAGTAATTTGAACTTTGACAGGTCAACAATGCAGGCAAAGGAACCAGCATGATCAGCAATACGGAACTGCCATCGACGAGGCCTTACCTCATTCGTGCTTTGTACGATTGGTGCTCTGAAAATGGTTTCACGCCTTACGTGGCCGTCAAAGTCGATGCTTCCGTTCAGGTGCCGCGCGAATACGTACAAGGTGGCGAAATTGTGCTGAATGTCAGCATGGATGCCACCAGTTCACTCAAGTTGGGTAACGACTTCATTGAATTCAAGGCGCGTTTTGGCGGCAAGCCGAGGGAGATCATGGTTCCCATCCACCGGGTCATGGCCATCTACGCCCGAGAAAACGGCCAAGGTATGGCCTTTCCGGTCAGCGATGAACCTGCTGAATCTGCGACATTGTCTGCGGTTGAAACTGAAGAGTTGGCGCAACCTGAAGAGAACGGTGTGCCCCCTGCGCCAACGCCACCTTCCTCATCTCGTCCAGCGCTCAAAAGAATCAAATAAAAAATTCTGACTTGGCCACGAGATGGGCTTTTGGCAAGTTAAAATTTAGCTCGTGCCGCTTTAGCTCAGTTGGTAGAGCACCCGCCTTGTAAGCGGTAGGTCGTCAGTTCGAATCCGACAAGCGGCACCAACATTGCAGCCCTGATCTCCAAAGATCAGGGCTTTTTTCATGGGGTTTCGCAAAACCTCAGATCAGCTGTTTTGCACTTTGACGCGGATCGTGGTCACGCCCATGTTCTGTTGACTCAAATGAGCTTGTAAAGCAGGTACCAGTTGTCTCAACTTGGCTGCAACGGCATTGGATGAGACTAAGAGGCACCAGCAGCCATCCTCGAGGGGGCCGGCCTGAATACTGGCGCGCAAAGGCGCAGGCAGCAAACTTTTGACGGCTTGAAGGCGAAGAGATGAGTCACGCACACGGCCCATCAGTGAGGCCAAGACTGGAGATTCCTGAGCCGCCTGTTGTAGGGGAATGGCTTGATGGCGTCTTTGCATGATGTAAGGGGTTAACAACCATTATCCAGCAGGTGGGGGCAGCGTAAGGCAATGGTTCAATGATGAGCATCCAAGCGCTAAAATGTTCAAGTTGTGCAGACTGCCCATTGGGCTGGCTTGCCAGGGTGAGATAACAGCTAGTCTGTGTCGCCTTTATTCGTGAAACGCATTACAAGACAGGATAGACGGTCTCACTGACGGCAACTGCGCTGTGGGTGGATCAAATTGACATGGCCATCCCATTCCTTACCAAAATATTCGGCAGCCGCAACGATCGGTTGCTCAAGCAATACCGCAAAACGGTCGATCGCATCAATGCCTTGGAGGCTGGCCTCGAAAGCCTGAGCGATGACGAGCTTCGGGCCAAAACCCAAAACTTTCGCGACCGCGCAGCTGCCGGTGAAAGTTTGGATGCCTTGTTGCCTGAAGCGTTTGCAGTGGTGCGCGAGGGCTCCAAGCGCGTCATGAAAATGCGCCACTTTGACGTGCAGTTGGCAGGCGGTATCGCCTTGCACAACGGCAAGATTGCAGAGATGCGAACAGGCGAAGGCAAAACACTGACTTCCACACTGCCCGCATACCTCAATGCCATTGCCTGCAAGGGTGTGCACGTGGTCACCGTGAACGATTACCTGGCCAGCCGAGATGCCCAGTGGATGGGAAAGCTGTACAACTTTTTGGGGTTGACTGTGGGCATCAACTTGCCTCAGTTGCCACGCGAAGAAAAGCAAGCGGCTTATAACTCTGACATCACCTACGGCACCAACAACGAGTACGGATTCGATTACCTTCGAGACAACATGGTCTATGAGGCCAGTGACCGTGTTCAGCGCCCCTTGAACTTCGCCATCATCGACGAAGTGGATTCCATCTTGATCGATGAGGCACGCACGCCTTTAATCATCAGTGGACAAGCCGAAGACCACACAGCCACTTACATGGCCATGAACCAGGTGGTGCCCTTGCTCACCCGGCAAGAGGGTGAAGCCGACCCTCGCACAGGTGAGGGCATCATCACGCCCGGTGACTTCACAGTCGACGAGAAGTCCCACCAAGTGTTCTTGACCGAAGACGGCCATGAAAAAGCCGAGGCCGTGCTGTCTCAGATGGGTTTGATCCCTGAAGGCGCCAGCCTGTATGACCCGGCCAACATCACGCTGATGCACCATTTGAATGCGGCTTTGCGCGCGCGCCACCTGTACCACCGGGACCAGCACTATGTGGTGCAGGAGGGGGAGATCGTGATCGTCGACGAGTTCACGGGTCGATTGATGACCGGGCGACGCTGGAGTGATGGACTCCACCAAGCCGTTGAGGCCAAAGAGGGTGTGCAGATTCAGGCTGAAAACCAGACCATGGCATCCATCACGTTTCAGAACTATTTCCGCCTTTACAACAAGATTGGCGGCATGACGGGCACGGCCGATACAGAGGCATACGAGTTCCAGGAAATTTACGGTTTGGAGACGGTGGTGGTCCCGCCACACCGCAAGAGCCAACGGGAAGACCAACTGGACCGTGTCTACAAGACCTCGCAAGAACGTTACAACGCGGCCATTGCCGATATCCGCGAATGCTACGAGCGCGGGCAACCTGTCTTGGTGGGCACAACATCGATTGAAAACTCCGAGCTGATTGCCCAGCTGCTGATCCAACACAAGTTGCCGCATCAGGTGCTGAACGCCAAACAACACGCCCGAGAGGCCGATATCGTGGCCCAAGCGGGTCGTCCCGGCATGATCACGATTGCCACCAACATGGCAGGTCGTGGCACCGACATCGTGTTGGGTGGCAACATCGAAAAAGATGTGCAGGCCATTGAAAACAATGAAGCGTTGCCACTGAATGTTCGTGATGCCCAGATAGCCCAACTCCGTGAAGAGTGGAAAGTGGTGCACGAGCAGGTCAAGGCTTTGGGGGGACTGCGCATCATTGCCACCGAGCGCCATGAGTCACGCCGCATTGACAACCAGCTGCGTGGCCGTTCGGGTCGCCAGGGTGATCCAGGTTCATCGCGTTTCTATTTGAGCCTGGACGATCCTTTGATGCGTATTTTTGCGGGCGATCGTGTGCGCTCGATCATGGACCGCTTGAAAATGCCCGAAGGCGAGGCCATCGAGGCTGGCATCGTGACGCGCAGCATCGAAAGCGCCCAGCGCAAAGTCGAGGCCCGCAACTTCGACATCCGCAAGAACCTGCTGAAGTTCGACGACGTCATGAATGACCAGCGCAAGGTGATCTTCGACCAGCGCATCGGCATCATGAA
>JBIKKE010000257.1:0-3931 GCA_044360575.1 Limnohabitans sp.
TTCGATCACACCGGTTGTAGGGTTGACCTTGATCTGCAACTTCATCACGTCGCCGCAAGCCGGTGCGCCGACCATGCCGGTGCCAACGCTGTCGTCGCCCTTGTCGAACGAGCCAACGTTGCGGGGATTTTCGTAGTGGTCAACCACTTTTTCAGAATATGCCATGGTGTTTTCTCCGTATTCGGTTCAATGTGCGGTGGAAAAAAGTCGAATCAGTGAGCAGCCCACTGGATGGTGCTCAGATCAATGCCATCTTTGTGCATTTCCCACAGGGGGCTCAAGTCGCGCAGCTTGGCCACGTTCTCGCGGATGGTCTTGATCGCAAAGTCAATTTCTTCTTCGGTGGTCCAGCGGCCAATCGTCATGCGCAGGCTGCTGTGGGCCAACTCGTCGCTGCGGCCCAAGGCGCGCAGCACATAGCTGGGCTCCAAACTGGCCGAGGTGCAGGCCGAACCGGACGACACCGCCAAGCCTTTGATGCCCATGATGAGTGATTCACCTTCGACAAAGTTGAAGCTCATGTTGATGTTTTGCGCCACGCGCTGGGTGGGGTGACCATTCAAAAACACCTGCTCCATGTCACTCAGGCCATTCATCAAACGATCGCGCAAAACACGGGCTTTGGCATTGTCTTGGGCCATTTCAAGCTTGGCAATGCGAAACGCCTCGCCCATGCCCACGCACTGGTGGGTGGCCAAAGAACCCGAACGCATACCGCGCTCATGGCCGCCACCGTGCATTTGCGCTTCCAAGCGAATACGGGGCTTGCGGCGCACATACAAAGCGCCAATGCCTTTAGGGCCATAGGTCTTGTGCGAGGCCAAGCTCATCAAGTCGATGGGCAACTGGGCCAAGTTGATCTCGACCTTGCCTGTGGATTGCGCTGCATCGACGTGGAACACGATGCCTTTTTCGCGGCACAAATTGCCAATCGCGGTCACGTCCTGGATCACGCCAATCTCATTGTTCACGTGCATCACACTAACCAAAATGGTATCGGGACGGATGGCGGCTTTGAACACGTCCATGTTCAGCAAGCCATCTTCTTGCACGTCGAGGTAAGTCACCTCAAAGCCCTGACGCTCCAACTCACGCATGGAGTCCAAAACCGCCTTGTGCTCGGTCTTGACGGTGATCAGGTGCTTGCCGCGTGACTTGTAAAAGTGCGCTGCGCCTTTGATGGCCAGGTTGTTGGATTCGGTAGCACCGCTGGTCCAGACGATCTCGCGAGGGTCGGCACCGATCAGGTCAGCGACTTGTTCACGGGCTGTTTCAACAGCGGCTTCGGCTTCCCAGCCCCAAGCGTGGCTGCGAGATGCAGGGTTGCCAAAGTGCTCACGCAGCCAAGGCACGATGGCGTCCACCACGCGAGGGTCGCAAGGGTTGGTGGCGCTGTAATCCAGATAAATGGGGAAATGCGGTGTGGTCATGGTCTGGTCTTCTTGAAATCAGGATTTGGCGAACATGTTGCCCAAGTCAAACACAGAGTTGGGCACATTCACACGGATCGGTTGGCTGACTGGCATGGGAGAAATGGCACGCTTGAGGCTGGGCTTGATTTCAACCACCAAGCCTTTGGCCAATTGGTCGTCCACCAGCTTTTGCAGGGATACCGAATCCAAAAATTCCACCATCTTGGAATTGAGGGAGGCCCACAGGTCATGTGTCATGCAGCGGCCATCACCGCCATTGCAGTTTTCTTTGCCACCACAGTGGGTGGCGTCGATGGGTTCGTCGACCGACAAAATGATGTCAGCCACGGTGATTTCTGTGGATTTGCGGCCCAGGGTATAGCCGCCGCCTGGGCCACGGGTGGACTCGACCAGGTTGTGGCGGCGCAGCTTGCCAAACAACTGCTCCAGATAAGACAGAGAAATCTGTTGGCGTTGGCTGATGGCGGCCAAAGTCACGGGACCGGCGTCTTGGCGCAAGGCCAAATCGATCATGGCGGTGACGGCAAAACGGCCTTTGGTGGTTAAACGCATGGCAGACTCCTGAAGTGTGTAGAAGCTCGGTCCATCACCCGCTTGAGCGGGATCCCGACTAAACAAGTCAAGTATAAACCAATCCCGATCAAATCACTCGGGTTAAGGGGTTTTTGAACCAACCCCCTCTGAAAGCACCTCAGGCCCGAATCAGGGGCACGATGTTGTCGCCACCCGTGGCGCCAAAGGCCTGCTCTTTCAAAATGGACAACTGGTCGCGCACCTGAGCGGCTTTTTCGAACTCCAGGTTACGGGCGTGCTCCATCATTTGCTTTTCCAGTTGCTTGATGGCGCGGGAAATGTCTTTTTCGCTCATGTCCTCGACTTTGGCCCTTTGCATCGCGGCTTGCTCCAGGCGTTCGGCTTCCTTGCCCGACTTTTCGCTGTAAACACCATCGATCAAATCCTTGACCTTTTTGACGATGCTCTTGGGTGTGATGCCCATGGCCTCGTTGTGTGCCACTTGCTTGATGCGGCGGCGCTCCGTCTCGCCGATGGCTTTTTTCATCGACTCGGTGATGCGGTCGGCGTACAAAATCGCCCGGCCATTCAGGTTTCGGGCGGCACGCCCAATGGTTTGGATCAAGCTGCGCTCGGAGCGCAAAAAACCTTCTTTGTCGGCATCCAAAATGGCCACCAAAGAGACCTCTGGAATATCCAGGCCCTCGCGCAGTAAGTTGATGCCCACCAGCACATCGAAAGCGCCCAGGCGCAGGTCACGCAAAATCTCGACCCGCTCGACCGTGTCCACATCGCTGTGCAAATAGCGCACCTTCACGCCGTTGTCACTCAGGTAATCGGTCAGCTGCTCGGCCATGCGCTTGGTCAGCGTGGTGATCAGCACGCGCTCTTGCTTGTCGACCCGGATGCGAATCTCCTGCAGCACATCGTCCACTTGGTGCGTGGCCGGGCGCACTTCCACCTCGGGGTCGACCAAGCCTGTGGGCCTGACCACCTGCTCCACCACTTTGCCTGCATGCGTTTTTTCATAGTCTGCAGGGGTGGCCGAGACGAAGATGCACTGGCGCATGCGTTTCTCAAACTCTTCGAACTTGAGGGGCCGGTTGTCCAAGGCGCTGGGCAAGCGAAAGCCGTATTCCACCAAGGTGGTCTTGCGGGCCCGATCGCCGTTGTACATGGCGTTGAGCTGGCCAATCATCTGATGGCTTTCGTCCAAAAACATGATGGCGTCGGGCGGCATGTAATCGGTCAGTGTGCTGGGTGCATCGCCCGGGGCCGCGCCCGACAAATGCCGGGTGTAGTTTTCAATGCCCTTGCAGTGGCCCACTTCGGACAGCATTTCCAAATCAAACCGGGTGCGCTGCTCCAGGCGCTGCGCCTCCACCAATTTGCCCATGCCCACCAGCTCTTTCAGGCGCTGGGCAAGCTCGATCTTGATGGTCTCGACAGCCGCCAATACCTTGTCGCGGGGCGTCACGTAATGGCTGGACGGGTAAACCGTGAAGCGTGGGATCTTTTGCCGAATGCGCCCGGTGAGCGGGTCAAACAACTGCAGGCTCTCGATCACGTCGTCGAACAACTCAATGCGGATCGCCAATTCAGAGTGTTCGGCCGGAAACACGTCAATGGTGTCGCCGCGCACCCGAAACTTGCCACGGCTGAATTCCATGTCGTTGCGTTGGTACTGCATGCGGATCAGCTGCGCAATTACATCGCGCTGGCCCAGCTTATCGCCGGTGCGCAGCGTCATGATCATGCGGTGGTAGCTCTCGGGCTCGCCAATGCCGTAGATGGCCGACACGGTGGCCACGATCACCACATCGCGCCGCTCCATGATGCTTTTGGTGCACGACAAGCGCATTTGCTCGATGTGCTCGTTGATCGCCGAGTCTTTCTCGATGAACAGGTCGCGCTGAGGCACATAGGCCTCGGGCTGGTAGTAGTCGTAGTAACTGACGAAATACTCGACCGCGTTCTTGGGAAAG
>JBIKKE010000258.1:0-3882 GCA_044360575.1 Limnohabitans sp.
CATCTTGACCAAAGCCGACAAACTCACCCGGGCCGAGCAAGCCAAGGCCTTGTCGATTGCGCGACTGCAAGCCGGTGGCGGTGAAGTCAAACTCTTTTCGGCCCTGAAAAAACAAGGCGTGGACGAAGTGGCGCAACTGCTGTGGGACTGGACCCACCCGGCCGATGGTGCGATGGCTGCGCCCCCAGCCGCCGAGCCATCCGAACCAGAACCCGAAGCCCTGGACGAGTGAGTCCAGCGCTGCTGAGCGCCATGGCCCCCGCCTTTATGGAGTGATCCGCCGTGTCCCAAGTTTCAACTGCTCACCCTGACATCCAAACTTGGCAACAAACCCTGCCCCACGGGATCAGTCTGAGTTGCCGAGCCTGCGGTGAGCCTGGCAGCCCCGTGCTGCTGTTTTTGCACGGCTTTCCAGAAGGCGCCTGGGTATGGGACCCTTTGCTGCAGTTTTTTTCAAAACCAGAAAACGGCGGTTACCGCTGCGTGGCCCCCAACCTGCGCGGCTACGAACGCTCCAGCGCGCCAGATGACGTGAAAGCCTACCGCGCCAAACACTTGGTGCAAGACATCGTGGCACTGATCGACACCGAATGCGAAACTCCGGATGACCGTGCGCCTTTGGCCGCCTTGATTGCTCACGATTGGGGCGGTGCCGTCGCCTGGAGCCTCGCCAACCAGCACCCGTCGGCCCTTCAAAAACTGGTCATCGTCAACTCGCCTCACCCCGGCCCCTTTTTGCAAGCCTTGCAAAACGACCCCGCGCAAATCGCGGCCAGCGCGTACATGAACTTTTTGGTCCAGCCCGATGCGGCGGCCCAGTTGGCCGCGAATGACTTTGAACGCCTGTTTGGTTTTTTGACCGGACACGACGCCTCTCTCCAATCACTCACTCGGCATCCTTCGGCCTGTGGCACGGAGACCGACGCCCCAAACAACCCGACCGCACACTGGCTGACGCCAGAAGTCAAAGCGCGTTACCGCAGCGTCTGGCAGCACGGCTTGCAGGGCGGCCTGAATTACTACCGCGCATCGCCTCTGCGACCGGCAACCGCCACAGACCCGGGCGCCAGCGCTGTGCAAATCCCGCCTGAAGCGCTGCGCATCGAGGCGCCCACCCTTGTGCTTTGGGCGCAAGACGACGTGGCCCTGCTGCCCTGCTTGACCGAAGGCTTGGACGCTCACATCGCCGATCTGAAACTCGTACCCATTGCCCAGGCCACACACTGGGTGGTTCACGAACAGCCCCAGCGGGTGATCCGTGAAATCGCTGCTTTTTTAAAAGCGCCTTGAGCCCCAGGCCCCTTCAGTAAAAGCCCGGCTCACCCTCAGGGCGGGTTTTGAAGCGCTTGTGGACCCAGTAATACTGCTCGGGCATGGTCTCAATCACAGCTTGCAAAGCACGGTTCATATGGACTGTGTCTGCCAGCGCATCAGCCGTCGGAAAATCTGGCCAAACAGGCCCCACTTCCAAGCAATACCCCTGCGGCGTCAAGCGGGTGGCCACAGTCAACACCCGGGCACGCCCCAAACGCGCAAAACGCGACAAAGACGGCACCGTGGCCGACTGCACGCCGTAAAACGGCACGAAAACCGAGTCCTCACGGCCGAAATCCATATCAGGCAAGAGGTACAGCTTGTCCCCCTCTCGCAGGCCCGACACGATTTGCTTGACCCCTTGTTGCCTGAAAAACAGCTTGATGCGCCCCGAACGGTTACGCCCTTGGCGCACCCACTCGTCCAAAGCCGGGTTGCGCTGCCGCGTGTAGATGCTGGCCATGGACACGCCCTGCAACATGGTCAATACAGTCCCGCCGGCGTCCATGCCCACAAAATGCGGGGCCAGCATCACCACGGGCTCGGGCCCCAGCAAGGGACTGACATCGCCCTTGACCGACAAGCGCCTGCGCAACACATTCACAGAGCCATGCCAAAGCCAAGAGCGGTCCACCAAGGACTGCATCAGCACCACAAAATGACGCCTGGCCCTATGGCCACGCTGCGCAGCGCTGAGTTGTGGAAAACACAAGCCCAGATTGACCTGAACAATGTGCCGCCTTGAATGGGCTAAAGCAAACAACAGGTGCCCCAACAACCAACCCAAAGCCCGCAAAAGCGGCAATGGCCAAAGCGCCAAAAAGCGCATGAGAAGAGGGACCCAACGCATCATGATTCCTGGCGTGGGGCCTTGTAACGGGCATAGCCCCACAAATACTGTTGTGGGCAGGCCAACACCATGGCCTCCATCGCCTGGTTGATCTGCACCACCGCCGTGTCCAAATCAGACGACAAATCGTGGCCCAGGGTGCTTGTGTGCAAACGATAACCGCGCCCCCAAGACAAGCGCTCGCCCCAAATCAGGACCACCCGGGCACCGGTTTGCAAAGCCAACCGGGCGGCCAGCGTCATGGTGTAGGCCGGTTTTCCGAAAAAAGGGGCCCACTGCCCCATGCCCTCAGGCGGCACCTGGTCAGGCAACAAACCCACCGCTTCGCCAGCCCGCAAAGCCTTGATCATCTGCCGCACGCCTGCCAAGGTGGTGGGCACTGCCTGCAAACCTGGCCGATTGCGGGCCAAAGCCATGACCTCATTCAAGGCCGCATAACGCGCTGGGCGGTACAACACCGTCAATTGACCGTGTTGGGCACCAAATCTGAGAGCCAAAGCCTGCGCCGTGATTTCAAAACAGCCCATGTGCGGCGTTAAAAACAACACCCCCTGGCCTTGAGCGTAAGCCTGTGCTGCAGCGCGGTCATCGGCCCACACCAAATCTGGCGTGCTCCCCAGCCACAAACGCGGCAACTCGGCTGTCATGCGGCCCGACTGCCCCACAGCCCCCAATACAGTTCGCCAGCCCAAACCCGCCACCTGGGCGTTGTCCAAAAAACGGCGACGGTAAGTTGCCGAAAAAATCCAGGCCAGCCAACCGCCCACACACCCCAGGGCATGCAAGGCCCAAAGAGGCCAATGAGAGAAAAAACGGAACCAACGCAACATGGGGGTGATTTTGCCTTGAACCGACGCCCCACCCAGAACGGCTCAACTCAAACGCTTTACCTGTTTCCTCCCGCCTCAATACCGGTTCTAGGCCACACCTTGCCCACCAAGGCTGGCCTAACATTCAATAAGGCCAAACAACCCAATTCGGACGAAGCCCACAACCCAGGGAACAAGCCCATGAAAACAACCCAAAACCCACAAAACTACTTCAGCACGAGCCAAGCCGCCAAAGTGCTCGGTCTGTCGGTCGGCACTGTTCAGCGCATGGTCCAAAACGGCGTCTTCAAAGCCTTTGTCACCCACGGTGGCCACCGCCGCATTCTGTCCACCTCTTTGAACGACTATTGCCAAAAGCAGGGCGTCAGCACCAGCGGCCTGGTGCCGGCGCACCCCGTCGCCCAAATTTACGTGCTGCACGACGGCGCGCACATGACACCGGCCCTCAGCGATCTCAGTGCGTGGTCCTGCGTCACCGTCATGACCCACCCGCTGGATTTGATGGACATGGGCCAAGAGCTCGCGGTGTTGTTTGTTGATGCTCGCATGTCCTGGCTGCACACCTCCCCCGCGCAGCTGCACAACGCCCGGATGCAAAACACCCACATCATTCTCTACAACAGCGAACATTTGCCCGCCAACAGCCTGTTCACCGAGAGCCAGAACCTGCACCTTTTTGCGGGCGACATCAGCACCGACCTGGTGGATGGCTACCTGCTGTGCCTGCAGCAGCAGCCCGAAACCACCCGTTGCCACTGAAACCGCCGACTTGTTTGCAACCGAACTCTTGAAACGACCCAAAAAGCCCTTATCATTAGCACTCGATGGGGATGAGTGCTAACAATCACACACCCTTCAGATTTCAGCAGCACCCGTACAGGTGCTTTT
>JBIKKE010000259.1:0-3863 GCA_044360575.1 Limnohabitans sp.
TCAAAACCGTGGAGCTGCCGCAATCGTTGCCGTGCGAGCCGAGCCACATCAGGTGATTGAGGACACGGGTGATCTCCGAGAACATCACACGGATGTATTGGGCGCGCTTGGGCACTTCAAGGCCCAGCATCTTTTCGATGGCCAGGCAGTAAGCGTGCTCGTTGCACATCATGGACACGTAGTCCAAACGGTCCATGTAAGGCAGGGACTGGATGTAAGTTTTGCTCTCAGCCAGTTTTTCAGTGGCGCGGTGCAACAAACCGATGTGCGGGTCGGCGCGTTGCACGACCTCGCCATCCAACTCCAACACCAGGCGCAGCACACCGTGGGCGGCCGGGTGCTGGGGACCGAAGTTCAGGGTGTAATTCTTGATTTCGGCCATGTCAGTTCAGGCCTCCGTAGTTGTCTTCGCGGATGATGCGCGGCGTGATTTCACGCGGCTCAATGCTCACGGGTTCGTAAATCACGCGCTGGCGCTCAGCGTCATAACGCATCTCGACGTGACCCGACAGCGGGAAGTCTTTGCGGAACGGGTGACCAATGAAGCCGTAGTCGGTCAGGATGCGCCGCAGATCGTTGTGACCCTCGAATACGATGCCATACAGGTCAAAGGCTTCGCGCTCGTACCAGTTGGCCGAATTCCACAAGGCATTGACAGAATCGACCAAAGGCAAATCGTCATCGGGGCAAAGCACTTTGACACGCACGCGCTGGTTGAGGCTGACGGACAACAAGTGGACGGTGACACCAAAACGCGGGCCATCGGTGCCCACTTCGCGGTAAGCCGAGTAATCCACACCGGCCAAATCAATGAGTTGCTCAAACTGGCAACCCGGCGCATCGCGCAAGCAGGTCATCACATCCAGATACTGGGCCGAACCCACATGCACCGTCACCTCACCCAAAGCCACGCTGATGGTGTGGGCCTTGTCACCCAAAAGGGTGGTCAGGGTGTCGCGCAAGTCTCCTGGGCGAATGGCGAAAGAAGTCATCGTCATTCCCCTCAGGCACGCGCAATGGTGTGCGTGCGTCGAATTTTTTGTTGCAATTGCATGATGCCGTAGATCAAGGCCTCAGCGGTAGGCGGGCAACCCGGCACATAAACATCGACCGGCACAATTCGGTCACAGCCTCGCACCACCGAGTAGCTGTAGTGGTAATAACCACCACCGTTGGCACAAGAACCCATGGAGATGACCCAACGCGGCTCGGACATCTGGTCATACACCTTGCGCAAAGCGGGGGCCATTTTGTTGCACAGCGTACCGGCCACGATCATCAAGTCGGCCTGACGGGGGCTGGCGCGGAATACCTCCGCACCAAAACGACCTAAGTCGTAACGGGCAGCGGCCGCATGCATCATCTCCACCGCGCAGCAGGCCAACCCAAAGGTCATGGGCCAAAGCGAACCGGTTTTGGCCCAGTTCACCACCGAGTCGTAACTCGTGGTGACAAAGCCTTCCTTCATCACGCCTTCAATCATTTTGAATCCTCAAACAGGCTGTTTGGTGTGCACTAACAACGGTCATTCCCAATCGAGGGCGCCTTTTTTCCACTCGTAGACAAAACCTACAACCAGAATATTTAAAAAGACAATCGCCCCAATGAAACCCGCCATACCCACCTCTTTGAGCGCCAAAGCCCAAGGAAACAGGAAGGCGATTTCGAGATCGAACAAGATGAAAAGAATGGCGACGAGGTAATAGCGGACGTCGAATTTCATTCGAGCGTCTTCAAAAGCCTCGAATCCGCACTCATAGGGGGAATTTTTTTCCGCGTCAGGTCGGTTGGGGCCAAGGATGTAGCCCAAAACCTGGGGAATGATGCCGACAGCAATGCCGACCAAAATGAACAAGAGAATCGGAAGGTACTGTTCGAGGTTCATTTGGAGACTGCCGGTTAGTGACCGAATGAATCGCCCAGGCCTTGAGCCCGAGCGCTTCTGTTTGTCTGGTGCCGTCGGCGAGACTCGAACTCGCACAGCTTTCGCCACTACCCCCTCAAGATAGCGTGTCTACCAATTTCACCACGACGGCTGGATACACAAGATCGGTTTGCATGAGGTGCACCTTGAGTGCGTGTTGCTCACCGAACAGACTCTGATTTTACTCTGAAATTCCGCTCATTTACTTCGATAGGCCTGCAAAATTGTGCAGAGCAGCAAACATAAACGGCAACAGACAAATCTGGATTACTTCACCGGAATGGCAGGCGGTACGCTTTTGTCAACAGCGGGCACAGGCGTGTTGCCAGGAATCTGGGCAGCAGGGCTGGCATCAACCGGTGCAGCAGGCGCGTTGACCGTGGCGCCTTCCAGGACGCTCCCGGACGATGTGGGCGTCAAATTGCCAAAATAGGCCAAAGACAGTGTGCATGCAAAAAAAACAAAAGCCAGAACTGCGGTGGTCCGGGACATGAAGTTGGCACCGCCCGTTGCACCAAACAAACTGCCTGAACCGCTGCTGCCAAAAGCAGCACCCATGTCAGCACCTTTGCCGTGCTGGATCAGGATCAGACCAATCATGGCCAGAGCCGACAACATCTGAACCACCAAAATCAAAGTCAACATCACGCTCATCAGAGTTCTCCGAAAAATCTAGAAACAGGGTTTGAAAGCTCAGCGCGAGGCGGCTTTCAGCAGGGATAAAAAATCTGTGGCCTTGAGAGAAGCACCGCCAATCAGGCCGCCATCGACATCAGGCTGGGCCAACAATTCGGCCGCATTATGGGCTGTCATGCTGCCACCATACAAAACAGAGACGCGGTCTGCGTGCGAAGAGGCGGCCATCAATTGAGACCGCAAAACCGCGTGGACCTCTTGAGCTTGCTCCGGTGAAGCTGTGAGGCCCGTGCCAATCGCCCAAACAGGTTCATAAGCCACCACGATTTCACTGATGCAGTGGCCGTTAACTTGGATCACTGCTGCCAGCTGACGTTTCACCACGGCCTCGGTCTGACCGGCTTCGCGTTCGGCCAAACTCTCGCCGACACACACAATGGGGGTGATGCCTGCAGCCAATGCACGCTGGGCTTTGGCTGCCACTACGGCATCTGATTCGGCGTGAAAGAGTCGGCGCTCAGAATGACCCACAATGCAGTAACGCACCGAGAAATCTCGCAGCATCTGGGCAGAGACCTCACCCGTGTAGGCTCCTGCCTCGTGCGCTGAAAGATCTTGGGCACCCAAATCGATGCGAGCACCAGACAACAAAACTTGCATTTGAGCCAGGTAGACAGCCGGCACACACAAAGCCGCGCGGCATGCAAGCCCAGACGCCTCAGCCGACAGCTCAGCGACAAAAGCGGCATTGGCTGACAAATCGCCATGCATTTTCCAGTTGCCGACCATCAACTTGGGAGGCTTGCTCATCACCAGGTCACCACCAATTTACCGATGTGCTGGTTACTCTCCATCAGGGCATGGGCTTGCGCCGCACCCGATGTCAGATCACCCGCCGCATCCATGGCGCCAAACACACTGTGAATGACCGGCTTGATTCGGCCTGACTCGATCCAAGGCCAAACCGTTTTGCGCAAGGACTGGGCAATGTCCGCCTTGAACGCCACGGGACGCGGCCGCAACGTGGAACCCGTGATGGTCAAACGGCGGCGCAGCACCATGCCGGCATTGAAATCGGCTTTGACGCCACCTTGCACCGCAATGATGACCAAGCGGCCATCTTCGGCCAAAGCCTCGACTTCACGCGCCACATAGTCGCCCGCAACCATGTCGAGAATCACGTTCACACCAGCGCCGCCGGTCAGGCGCTTGACCTCGGCCACAAAGTCGGTGGTTTTGTAGTTGATGGCGTGGTCTGCACCCAAGGCCAAGCAGGCTTGGCATTTGGCGTCTGAGCCCGCCG
>JBIKKE010000260.1:0-3862 GCA_044360575.1 Limnohabitans sp.
AAAGACTGCGGGGAATGCGCCTTCGACAAAGCGCATGTCGTAGCGCTGCGGCCAAGCAGGCATGCCTTTGACCGGCATTCGCGGCACAGCATCGGGTGCGGGCACATTAGCAGGCATCAGTGCCTCCACATCCGACCAAGTCTCGCGCCGCACGGCAAACACCGACGTAGCAGTGGCCACCACGCTTTCTGTGTCATTTTGGGCCTGATGCGCTTCGATGATCCAGTGCTGGGTCGATCGGTTGGTGCGCACAGGCCGGGCCACAAAACGGATCTCGCCCTCGGCCACCGGGGCTGCAAAGTTGACCGTCAGGGCCACGGGCTCGCCCAGGCGCTCAGGATGCAGCAAAGCGGCCTGCAACAACTGCGCGGCCGTGGTGCCTCCAAACGGCCCCACCATGTTGGCGTAGGCCGGATGGGTCGCACCCGTGAATTCGTGGGGAAAGTCCTGACGCTCAGAGGCGCGCAGGGCGATGGCTTCGTCAAAAGGGTGCATACGGTCGCTGGGTATCAAGTGGGGGTACCCGATCATAAAAGCGCGACCCGCCCACGACTGTCCCGGATGAACAACCCCACAATCCCCAAAGACCGTGCCCAAAGCTGTGGACAAGTGCAGGGACAAGCCGCCAAAGCCATGCCCAGCATGGGCTGGCGGGGCGTGCTTAAAAAAGCATCACTCCGCCCTGATTACTCGACCCGCGTCACCCGATTTGGTTGAAGCACAGCCAGACAGTAAACATTAGCGAAGTGTGCTTGATCAAGCTTCCTCAGGCAGCTGTGGAAGTGGCCGCCTCGGTCAAAAGAGAACAATTCCAATTGGAACCGACGCTACCCACAAAAGCTGAAGAAAACCTAAGGAAGGCTGCGAGCAGTAAGCCCCCATCTAAAACTGTCAGTTCGCATTTCAAGCCTAGGACCTCTTGAAAAAAACAATACTTAAAATTTATTTTTTATAATTTTTAAGTAAAATATTATTTTAAATTTAACATCAAGGTGCTGACATGTACAGTGCTCAGAAAGTCATCCATGACAAATTTTTATCGATCTTCCGCTCAACCAACCCCAAGCCATACAGCAAGCTGGTGTGCAACATGGCTGATCCTGATTTCGGTCTTGACAGGATGCGGCGGTGAGAGCCCTCAAAGCGAAACACCGCCTGTGTTGTCGAAAGCAGAATACCTGGGCACTTGGTACCCGATCGCCCCAACATGTCAGAGTAATTTTTTTTACAACCCGGCTTTGTACGTGGGCGGGGCTCAATTGGAAATCACAACGGACACGCTCAAAACAACGGTGACTGCTTACTCAGACTCGGTGTGTCAAAAGCCGGTAGGCACGCTGACACGAACTTATGTGCTCACCGCGAGTCTGGGCTCTGTAACTGGCAAAGACAATGTGGCTAAGTGGGCCATCGACCTGCTCAACAACGCTTACACAACAACCATTCCCACATTCACCCAAACACCAGGTTTTCTTACAGAGCCCAAATACTTGGATCTGGCTGACGTGCAAGCGGGTTTGCTTTACCGTGGTGATCAAAGCAACTCCAAAGATGTCATGGGATTTCCAACGAGATTGCAAAACAGCGCGAGCTACACGCGCACAGCACCGAACAACAACAACAACAACAACGGCAGCGCTAGTGCGCCTGTCGATACCAGTGTCAATATCACTGCCGCCACTGTCAACGGTATCAGCGTTGATCTGACCCAACCGATCATCGCAAAGAATGGGGATCACATAAGAATCACCACAGATAAGATCACTACCTTTGAGGTAGCGTCATTCCAGAATGGGGAATTGATCGAAACCAATGTGCAATTCCTTGACAGCGCCAAAGGTGTCAACACCAACACATGGTCCGGTGCGGTCTACAGCCAACCAGGTTCGCGCCTCCAAGTCTCATACATCAACTCGGCGACCAATGCATTCGTTCCTTTCAGCGCGCTCAATATTCTTATTGACAGTGCGTTTCAGGGCACATGGAATGCAACTTACACAGGTGGGGATTCAGGCGCCTGTCCCGCCCTCGCAATTAGTGCCACAGGAACCGTAACCGGCAGTTGTAGCAGTGCCAGCCTGGCAACTGCAGTTTCAGTTACCGGAAGCGTTGACGCAAAAGGCGGGGCCAACTTTGCAAATGGCACCGCAAGTACTGGTGCCACATTCATAGGCACATTTGGCCAACAAACTGCATCTGGAACCTGGACCAATCCAAGCTATGGCATTCGTGGCACTTGGGTAGCTACAAAGCGCTGACACGCCCAGCATGGGCTGGCGGGGCTTGCTTAAAAATGCATCACTCCGCCCTGATTACTCGACCCGCGTCACCCGGTTCGGCTTGAAGCCCAAGTCCGCCACTTTGCCTTTTTTGGCGCGGGCGGTTTTGGCGTTGTTCAGACTGCGGATTTCCAGCGTTTCTTCGCGCTCTTTGCCGCCCCTGCCAATGCCCGCGATCTTCACGCTTCGGGTGTAGGCCGCAGCGCCAGCCAGGGTGTCTTTGGCTTCCAAGTCGATCAGCATCAGGCCCCGGCCGCCTTTTTCCATGGTCTTGAGTTCGCTGATTTCAAAGGTCAGCACGCGGCCGCCCGTGCTGGCGCAGCAGACGCTGGTGGCCGCAGGCATAGGCAGCTTATCGGCTGGCACCGAGGCGCTGGAGCCGCTCACATGGCTGGGCACACACACGGTTTCGCCCTCGCCCAGGCTGATAAAGGCTTTGCCCGCTTTGTTGCGCGAGATCATGTTCTCTACCGAAGCCATGAAGCCGTAGCCGCCCGAGCCGCTCAGCAGCAGTGTGGCGTGGGCCGGGCCTGCAAAGTAGTGGGCAATTTGCGTGGTGGCTTCCAGCTCAATGAGCGTGGTCACCGGTTGGCCGTCACCACGGGCACCGGGCAGTGTGGCCACGGGCACGCTGTAGATGCGCCCGTTGCTGCCAAACATCAGCAGCGTGTCCACCGTGCGGCATTCGAAGGTGCCATACAGGCCGTCGCCAGCCTTGAAGGCAAAACTTGTGGCATCGTGGCCGTGGCCCGTGCGCGCGCGCGCCCAGCCTTTTTCTGACACGACCACCGTCACAGGCTCGTCCACCACCTTGACTTCAGCGATGGCTTTTTTCTCTTCCTGGATCAGCGTGCGGCGCGGGTCGGCAAAGGTCTTGGCATCGGCTTCGATCTCTTTGACCATCAGGCGGCGTAGCGCGGCGGGGCTGCCCAAAATTTCTTCCAACTTGCCTTGTTCGCCGCGCAGCTCACTCAACTCTTGCTCAATCTTGATGGCTTCAAGTCGGGCCAGTTGGCGCAAGCGGATTTCGAGGATGTCTTCGGCTTGGCGGTCACTTAAGCGGAAGGCCTCGATCAGCGCAGGCTTGGGCTCGTCGCTGTGGCGAATGATGCGGATCACCTCGTCGATGTTGAGCAACACCAGCTGACGACCCTCCAGAATGTGGATGCGGTCGAGCACTTTGTTCAGGCGGTGCTGGCTGCGGCGGGTGATGGTGGTCTGGCGGAAGCTGATCCACTCCACCAGCATCTGGCGCAGCGATTTTTGAATCGGCTTGCCGTCGATGCCCACGGACGTCATGTTGATCGGGGCCGAGGTCTCCAGGCTGGTATGCGCCAGCAGTGCGGTGATGAGTTCTTGCTGTTCAATGCGGCTGGTTTTGGGCTCGAACACCAATCGCACGGCGGCGTCTTTGCTCGATTCGTCACGCACCACGTCCAGCACGGCCAGCATGCTGGCTTTGAGCTGCATCTGGTCGGTGCTGAGCGCTTTTTTGCCGGCTTTGACTTTGGGGTTGGTGAGTTCTTCGATCTCTTCCAGCACGCGCTGCGAGCTGACGCCTTGCGGCAACTCGGTGACCACCA
>JBIKKE010000291.1:0-3188 GCA_044360575.1 Limnohabitans sp.
GGCCGCGATGTGATGGGTTAGACGAACGTGGCGTCTGCGCAGCTCGATTTCTGCCAATTCGAGCGATTCGCTGACCATGGCCGAGACGTCGGACAGGGCGCGGTTGGGTTCGCTGCGTTTGACGAAGCTGCGAATGCGCAAAATGATTTGCCCGGCCCTTTGGGCTTGGTGGGCGGTTTTTTCCAGAGCCCAAAGCAAGTCTTCTTCTTTGACTTGTTTGGCCTGAATGCGCGAGATCATGCCGCTGCAATAGTTGCTGATGGCGGTCAAGGGTTGGTTCAGCTCGTGCGCAACGCTGGACGCCATCTCGCCCATGGTGATCAAGCTGCTGGCGGTTTGAGCGCGCTCGGCTTGTTGGGCTGCCAGTTCTTCGGCTTGGCGCCGGGGCGTGATGTCGCTGGCAATGACCATTTGGGCCAAACGGCCGTCAGCCCAATTGATGTAACGGGAACGGACTTCCAGCCATTTGTTCAATTCGGGGACGAAAATTTCGGCATTTTCTGGTCCAACAACGGGCAAGCCCACGGTTGGCAGGCCGGCCATGTCATCCACGTCTTCAGAGGCTCTCTCTCCGCTGTAGGCGCCTGCTTGCTGGACCAGCCGCAAGTGTCCTTCTGTGTTTTGCCCAAACCATAAACGGTAAAGCTTGTTGGCAAACAGCAACTCTTCGCTGCCCAGAGGCGCCACTGACACCGAAGCGTCCAGCGCCTCCAGCACGATGGTGAAGCGCTCGTGGGAATTGGCCAGTTGTTCACGGATGCGGTTGGGCTCGGTGATGTCGGTCATCGAGGTCATCCAACCCGTTTGTTTGCCAGTGGCGTCAATCAAGGGGGACACGTACATGCGCGCTTCAAACAACTGACCGTTCTTGCGTTTGACCCGAACTTGAAACCCTCCAGCCGAATGTTGTCCGCTGATTTCTTCTTCCAAGCGCCGCATCAACAGTTCACGGTCTTGTTCGGGCCAATAAGGAAAGGGGGCCACCGCGCCCACCAAATCAGACTCACTCCAGCCCGTCATATGGCAAAAACCCGGGTTCACATAGGTGATGCGACCGCGCAAATCCAGCGCACGCATGCCGGTCAGCATGGAGTTTTCCATGGCGCGACGGAAGTTGGTCTCTGCCACCAAGGCTTTTTGGGCCTGCAATCGCCTGCGGGTGTGTCGCCAATTGGCAATCAGCATCCAGGCGGTCATCGCACTGAGAACGCTGACCAGCCAAAACAGCCCACTGCCCACCAGGCCCTGAGAGGTTCGCCAGGTTTGGGCACGCAAGACCAAGTCGTTGCCAACGGGTGAGACCGGAATTTCAAAATCGTTGTGGGGCTTGTCGCTGCCTGGCAGCAAAGACCATAAAACCGCACGGGAGGCAATCGATTGGCCGGCCAGCAAGCGCCCTTCGCCGTCTTGCAAGGCCACGGCGTATTTGGCCAACACCTCGGTGGGAATGCCGTAGCGAAGCAGTCCCTCCATGCTGTATTGCGCCATGACCACCCCATTGAAGCGACCTTGGTCGTTGCTCAAAGGGGTGTGCAACTGCAACACGCTCATGGGCGTATCCCGCTCGGCCTCCACGGAAATTTGCCCATAAATGGGCTGCATCAAGTCTCTGGTCAAACTGAACAGGCTCTCTGTATCGCCTGTTTTCAAGATGCTGCCCGTGCGCAATTGTTGGCTGGAGGAGATGCTGGAGATGCTTTGGTTGGCCACGATTCGGCGCCGTTCATCGATCCATGTCAGCGATAAAAACTCGGGGTACTGTTGGACCAATGACTCTGATCGAACCAAAAACTGTTCCAACCGGATCTCGCGGTTAGAGACGTCCCTGGCCAATCGCATCACCTGCTCTTGCCGTTCCAACAGACGAAGCCTCAGTCGCTGCTGGGCGTATTCCACATCTCTCTTAATGGCTTCCTGTTCACGCTCGACTTCTTCGACCCTCAGATACCAGAATGCACTCGCAATGGCGGCCAGAAACAAGACCACCGCAGCGACCGGGGCCAGATTGGCAAAACGGTCCTGCTTGTTGGGCGATTGGCGGCGCCACCACGACAGCCACCATGTCCAAGGGCTCACTTTTTTCACAACCGACGTTGTTTTGTTCAATTCCATCGTCCGAGTTTAGAGGACGGACATGACTAAATCGCCAAGCCACATGTACAAGCTTTCTTTGAAAATTTCACAATACAAAACACATCCGCATAATTTGAAATAAAAAGAAAAATATGAGAAAATTTGAGTCAGTTCTAAGACCATGATTTACAGGAGACAAAAATATGACAGCGGCAACACCTCAACAAACGGTGCAAGACACAGACAGCCAAGAAACCCGTGAATGGATGGACGCGCTGTCCGCCGTCATTGAGAAAGCGGGCCCCGAGCGCGCCCACTTCTTGCTGGAAGGCTTGCTCGAAGAAGCCCGTCAGCACAGCATCGATTTGCCGTTTTCGGCCACGACGGGTTATGTCAACACCATTGAGCCCACCGAGGAAGCACGTTGCCCCGGCAACATCGAAATCGAAGAGCGTCTTCGCGCTTACATGCGCTGGAACGCCATGGCCATGGTGGTCAAGGCCAACCGACACAATCCTGCAGATGGCGGCGATTTGGGCGGCCACATTGGCTCCTTTGCATCGCTGGCCCACATGTTCGGCGCAGGGTTCAACCACTTCTGGCATGCCGAAAACGAAAACCACGGTGGCGATTGCCTCTACATTCAAGGCCACGTTTCCCCCGGTGTTTACGCGCGTGCTTATTTGGAAGGCCGCTTGACAGAAGAGCAGTTGCTCAATTTTCGTCAAGAAGTCGATGGCAACGGTCTGTCCAGCTATCCACATCCCAAACTCATGCCCGAGTTTTGGCAGTTCCCCACCGTGTCCATGGGCCTTGGCCCATTGATGGCCATTTACCAGGCGCGTTTCCTCAAATATTTGCATGCCCGTGGCATCGCCAACACCGAAAACCGCAAGGTCTGGGTGTTCTGCGGTGACGGCGAGATGGACGAAGTTGAATCATTGGGTGCGATCGGTTTGGCCGCGCGCGAGAACCTGGACAACCTGATCTTTGTCGTCAACTGCAACTTGCAGCGCTTGGATGGACCGGTGCGTGGCAACGGCAAGATCGTGCAAGAACTCGAAGGCGAATTCCGCGGTTCTGGCTGGAACGTCATCAAGTTGCTGTGGGGCAGC
>JBIKKE010000045.1:0-13600 GCA_044360575.1 Limnohabitans sp.
CAAGAGCATCAACCAACTGGCCCTCAAAGAAGCCGATTGGGTGGTCAGGCCTGCTCTGACGGGTGTCAAAAGCGCTGACTTCAGCGCCCGCATGCGCTCCATTGAAGCGGGCAGGGCCGCCATGCGCGAGGCTTTACCGGGACTCAAAGCCCGAATGGCTGCTTTTGAAGCGGGCCGTTGAAGAGGGCTTTTGATGCACAAAAAAAGGGCTGATCTTGCGATCAGCCCTTGAAGGGATCCCTGTTTCCCAGACGAAATTCAAAAGGACCCGAGGAGACAACTTGCAAATAATGGTTCAAGTCAATTTGGCTTGAACCGCCTTGAATTACTTTTTCTTGGCGACTTTGGGAGCTGCTGCAGTGACCGATTGGGTCACAGCTGCGATGTTGGATTCGGCCATGTCGGTGGCTTGCTTGACCGCTTTTTGCACCGACTCGTAAGCGGTGTTGGCGGCGGTGACTGCACCCTTCATCATGGCCACGGCTTGCTCAGAGCCGGCAGGTGCGTTTTGTGTTGCGGTTTCCACCAAGTTGCTGAATTGCTTTTGGGCAACAGCCGATTGCGCTTCCATGGCTTTGGTGAATTCGCTGCCTGTGCCCGAAGCGATGTCATACAGGTGACGACTGTAGGCGGCGGTTTTTTCGGCCAAAGGCTGGAACAGGTTGGCTTGCATGGCCAGCAGCTCTTGGGCGTCTTTCACGCTCAGAACAGCTTGTGTGCTCTGAGCAGACTCCTCCAAGGCAGCTTTGGCTGCGCTGAGATTCAATTCGACCAGTTTTTCAACGCCTTCAAAAGCTTTGGCAGTCAGGCCAAACAGGGTTTCAACGTTGGCTTTGTGTGAGGCGACGATTTGTTCGGGTGTCATCATGAGGGGCTCCAAATAAGGGTTTGATTTCAAGAAGACTGCGCCGAAACTGACCGGGGTCATACAACTTTGTTGCAGTGCAGCATGGTTTGAAGTATAGGGTTTCTACGGTCTCTTGCAAGGGCATGGACCTGTTGTTGGCTCAGTTTAGAGAGTGTTTTCTAGAATCGCCTTGCTCTGAATCAATCCATGCACGCTTATTACGCCGACCACTTTGTCCTGCCTTTGCCCGAAGGCCACCGCTTTCCGATGCGCAAGTACAGCCGACTGCGGGACCGGCTCACGCAGGAGTTGCCCGGGGTCCTCATGCGCGAAGCGCCTTCTGCCAGCGATGGTGAGCTGGCGCTGGTTCATACCCCTGCGTACATACAGGGTGTGAGCAACGGGACTTTGGAGCCCGCCTTGCAGCGCGAGATTGGCTTTCCTTGGAGCCCGGCCATGGCCGAGCGGGCCAGGCGCTCGGTGGGCGCGACCGTGGCCGCTGCCCGTGATGCCCTGGCCCAAGGTGTGGCGGGTAACCTGGCTGGCGGTACGCACCATGCTTATGCTTACAAGGGCGGGGGCTTTTGTGTGTTCAACGACATCGCGGTCACGGCCCGCCTGATGCAGGCCGAGGCCTGGCGGCACCACCGCCAGCAACTCAAAGTGGCAGTGATTGACCTGGACGTTCACCAAGGCAATGGCACGGCGCATGTATTTGCCAATGATCCCAGCGTGTTCACCCTGTCGCTGCATGGCGAGAAGAACTTTCCCTTTCGCAAAGAGGCCAGCGACCTGGACGTGGGCCTGCCGGATGGCTGCACCGATGAGCCTTATCTGGCAGCGCTTCACCAAGCCCTGCAAACGCTGCAAGACCGCTTTGATCCGCAGTTGGTCATTTACCTGGCCGGAGCCGACCCTCATGAGGGTGACCGTTTGGGCCGCCTCAAACTGACGATGGATGGCATGCAGGCGCGCGACCGTGTGGTGATGGACTGGGCCTGGCATCGGAGGTTGCCGGTGGTCATGTGCATGGGCGGGGGCTATGGCCACGACATCGAGACCACGGTGCAGGTACAAATGCAGACCTGGGATGTGGCTTTGGCCTATTGGCGCCTGTGGCAAGGCTGGCACAATCGCGGGCGATGAACACCCCTGCCACCCAACCTGCAACCACCCCTGAAACTGTCCCGGCCAAAGCTCAGCCTGACGCCCGCAGCAGCTACAAAGCGTTTCGCGCCATCAGCACCCGCTGGATGGACAACGATGTGTATGGCCATGTGAACAACGTCGTTTATTACAGCTGGTTCGACACGGCTGTGAACGCCACCCTGATCGAGCAGGGCGTGCTCGACATCCACGCGGGCAGCACCATTGGCCTGGTGGTGGAAACCCAGTGTTTTTACTTCGCGCCACTGGCCTTCCCTCAAACCATCGACGCGGGCGTCCGCGTGGCCAAGCTGGGCACTTCCAGCGTGCGCTACGAGGTCGGCCTGTTCGCCCAAGGCGAAGACCTGACCGCCGCCCGTGGCCATTTTGTGCATGTGTACGTGGACCGCGAAACCCGCCGTCCCGTGCCCTTGCCGGCCCCACTCAAAGCATTTTTGGAGACATTGACATGAGCATTTTGGACATCGGACCCCAAGTTAGCACCCGCGTGAACGACCCTGCCAGTGTGGATGCAGCCATCTTGAGCCGCTTTTCGGCCCGCGCTTATTTGCAAAAGCCGGTGGACCGTGCTGTTTTGCAAGAGGTACTGGGCATTGCGGCCCGCTCACCCAGTGGCACCAACACCCAGCCTTGGAAGGTGTATGTGCTGCAAGGCGCCAAGCGCGATGAACTGGTGACCAAGACCTGTGCCGCGCACGATGCCATCAGCGCCAACCCCGCGCTGGCGGCTGACTACGCCGAGGCCTATGACTATTACCCCGAAAAATGGGTCAGTCCCTACATTGACCGCCGCCGCGAGTGCGGTTTTGGTTTGTATGGCGTGCTGGGCATTGGCAAGGGCGACAAGGCTTTGATGCACGCGCAGCACCAGAAAAACTTCCGCTTTTTCGACGCACCTGTGGGCTTGATGTTCACCATCGACAAAGTGATGGGCCGGGGCAGCTTGCTCGACTACGGCATGTTTTTGCAAAGCATCATGGTGGCCGCCCGCTCGCGTGGCCTGCACACCTGCCCGCAAGCTGCGTGGAACGGTTTTTCCAAAATCATCTTGCCGCTAGTGGGCGCGGGTGAGAACGAAATGGTGGTCTGCGGCATGTCGCTGGGCTATGCCGACGAGTCGGCCTTGGTCAACACCTTTGAGACCACGCGGGTGCCGGCCCAAGATTTCACCCACTGGGTGGACTGACTTTTTATCCAAACTCGCTTTTTTAAAGACAAGGGCCTGAATTGGGATTCGAAGCACTGGCGCTGCAACTGCTCAACGGGCTGAGCCACGCCACCACCTTGTTTTTGATGGCTTCCGGGTTGACGCTGATTTTTGGCGTGACCCGGATCGTCAATTTCGCGCACGGCAGTTTTTTCATGCTGGGCGCTTTGTGGTCGGCGCACGCGGTGACCCATTGGTGGCCCGACTTGGCAGGCACGGCTTGGGGTTATGGCGCGGCCATTTTGATGGGCGCGTGTGTGGCCGCTTTGCTCGGGGCGGTGACTGAGGTGCTGTTGCTCAAGCGCATGCGCCATGCGCCGCAGCTCTACCAACTGGTGGCCACCTTTGGGCTGACGCTGGCACTGCACGACGCGATGCGCTGGTACTTTGGGCCGGAAGAGGTCTTTGCGCCGCGCTTTCCCGGCCTCAAGGGCGCGATCCAGTTGGGCGAGTCGTATTTTCCGACCTGGCAACTTTTTACCTTGGTCTTGGGCCCCTTGGTCTGGCTGGGCCTTCACCTCTTGCTCACGCGCACGCTGTGGGGCCAGCGCGTGAAAGCTGCCACACAAGACCGCGAGATGCTCGACGCGTTGGGTGTGAATCCTGCGCCGCTGATGTTGGGGGTGGTCATGCTGGGCTGCGGTTTGGCGGGCCTGGCCGGGGCGCTGCAGTTGCCTCGCGAGCCGGCGCATTTGCAGATGGATGTGAACGTGGTGGTCGAGACCTTTGTGGTGGTGGTCACGGGTGGTTTGGGCAGCATTGGCGGGGCGTTTGCAGCGGCAGTTTTGATCGGGGTGATCCACGCTTTGGGCCTGAGCTTTTTCCCGCAAGCGACCTTGGTGTTGGTGTTTTTGACCATGGCGGTGGTTTTGGTCTGGCGGCCGCAGGGCTTGGCCGGGTCTGCCGCGCACGGTGAGCTGCGCGAAAGCGTGCCGGTGTTTGCGCTGTGGCCGGTGGCGCGCTGGGGCCAGGCGGTGTTTGCTCTGGCCTTTGTGGGTTTGACGCTGCTGGCCTGGGGGCAGGGTGATTACGGCCGTAGCCTGGCCGAAGACGTCATGGTGATGATGCTGTTTGGCCTGAGCCTGCAGTGGATGATGGCTTTGGGCGGTTTGGTCAGTTTTGGCCATGCGGCTTTTTTTGCGCTGGGCGCTTATGGCGCGGCGCTGTCGCACCTGCATTGGGGTACGGGTTTGTTAGGCGCTTTGGCCGCTGGCATGGCGCTGGCGCTGGCCGTGGCCTTGGCTTTTGGCGCTTTGGTGGTGCGCAGCAGCGGGGTGTATTTGGCCATGCTGTCGCTGGCGCTGGCACAAATGATTTGGGCCGGGGCCACGCAATGGGTGGGCCTGACGGGCGGTGACAACGGTTTGATTGGCGTGCGCTTGATCGCGCCCGAATCTCGCGCTTTGGCGGATGCGGTGTTGTGCGCCTTCATGCTGTTGGCCATCGTGGGCATGGCCCGCGTGGTTCGCTCCAGCCGGGGCGCGGCTTTGCAAGCGCTGCGCGATGCGCCACTGCGGGCAGCAGCCAGTGGCTTGCCTGTGCAGGCCTTGCGCTACCAGGTGTTTGTGGGCAGCGCCACCTTGGCAGGTTTGGCTGGCGGGCTTTGGGCCGCCTTCAAAGGCGCGGTGTTCCCGTCAGTGGCTTCGGTCGCCATGTCTGTGGATGCCTTGCTGGTGATTTTGCTGGGCGGTGTGCACCAGTTGTGGGGCTCGGCCGTGGGCAGTGCGCTTTTGGTCTGGGGCGGGGCCGAGTTGGGGCAGGGGCTTGACTATTGGCGCGGGGTATTGGGTCTGGTGATCATGTTGGTCATGGTGCTGGCCCCCAGTGGTGTGCTGGGCGCGGTGCAGCAATGGCTGGCAAGCCGCACGACGTCTCCCAATGCATCACTCACACCAACCGAGGGGTCCGCATGAGCACTTCAGCTTTGCAGGTGCAGGGCCTGACCAAGCATTTTGGTGGGGTGCGGGCGCTAGACGGGGTAGATTTTGAAGTCCCTGCAGGCCAGTGCGTGGCCATGATCGGCCCCAACGGCGCAGGCAAGTCGACCTGTTTTGCCTGCTTGGCTGGCCAGCAAGTGCCCACAGCGGGTGAGGTGCTGTGGCAAGGGCAGTCGCTTTTGGGAAATCCGCCCGCAGGGCGGCAACGCTTGGGCGTGGCGCGCACCTTTCAGGTGGCGCAAACCTTCGAGGCGCTGACGGTGCTGCAAAACATCCAGCTCGTGCTGCGCGGTGCCGCGCCGCTCGCCTGGTGGGACCGGCTGGACCGGCGTCAGCCCGAGCGCGCCATGCACTTGGCCGCACAAGCGGGCTTGCAAGCCCAAGCCAACATCACCGTGGCCGATTTGCCCTATGGCGCAAAAAAGCGTTTGGAGCTGGCCATGGCGCTGGCGGGGTTGCCTGAAAAAGGTGCCGATCAAGGCGCTGCTTTGCTGCTGCTCGACGAGCCCGCTGCCGGGCTGGCCTTGGCCGAGCGGGCCGACATGATGGCGCTGGTGCGCCAAGTGGCTTCGGAAGGCGTGACGGTGCTTTACACCGAGCACAATATGGACGCTGTTTTCGGCGTGGCAGACAGGGTGCTGGTGCTGGTGCAAGGCCGCTTGGTGGCCGATGGTGCGCCCGAGGTGGTGGCGCAAGACCCACAGGTGCGCGAGCGTTACCTGGGGATGGATTTCGATCTGAACGCCAACGTCAATAGCGATGCGAAAGGCCTGCTCGATGCTCAACGTTGAAGGACTCAACGCTTGGTACGGCCAAGCCCAGGCCTTGTTCGACGTGAGTCTGACGGTGGGCGAGGGCGAGTTGGTGGTCATTCAGGGCCTGAACGGCGCGGGCAAATCAACGCTGCTGCAAAGCCTGATCGGTATTGGTCCCCGGGCGCAAGGCCGCATCACTTGGCAAAGCGAACCCATCCAAGCCTGGCCCGCGCACCGACGCGCCCAGGCGGGTTTGGGTTTTGTGGCCGAAGACCGGCGCTTGTTCACGGCCTTGTCGGTGAAAGAAAACCTGTGGATCGCCGCACCCTCGGGCGCATCGCCCAGCGCTCAGTCCACGCCCGCACAACGCTTTGACCGAGTCATGGACTTGTTTCCCCAGCTTCAAACCATGCTGCACCGTCCGGCTAGCCAAATGAGTGGCGGCGAGCAGCAAATGCTGGCGCTGGCCCGCACCCTCATGACCGGACCGCGCCTGTTGCTGCTCGACGAGCCTTGCGAGGGCATCGCCCCGGTGCTGGTGGCGGCCATGCGCGACGCGCTGCTGCAATTGACCCGCGAGGGCGTGGCCATGCTGGTGGCCGAGCAGAACAACATCTTGGCTGGGCATGCGCAACGGGTGCTCGTATTGACCAGTGGGCGCATGAACTTGGCGGCATGAGCCCCGCTTGACCGGGTGGGGCATCCCTTACACTGCCTCCCAACAACGAGCGGCCCCAGCCGCCAGAGACAACACACCATGATCATCACCAGTCTGCTCGACACCGACCTGTACAAATTCACCATGATGCAGGTCGTTCTGCACCAATTTCCGGGTGCGCAGGTCGAATACAAATTCAAGTGCCGCAACCCCGGTGTGCCTTTGGCACCTTTTGTCGATGAAATTCGCCAAGAAATCCGATCACTGTGTTCTTTGAGTTTCAAGGAAACCGAGCTGCAATACCTGCGAATGTTGCGCTTCATCAAAAGTGACTTTGTAGATTTTTTGGGCCTTTTCAAGCTCAATGAAAAATGCATCGAGGTCTTGCCACTGCCCACAGGTGAGATCGACATCACCATCCGTGGTCCTTGGTTGCACACCATCTTGTTCGAAATTCCCGTGCTGGCCATCGTCAACGAGGTGTTCTTTCGCAACACCCAAAAGGTGCCCGACCTGATGCAGGGGCGTCGCCTCCTGGAAACCAAGGTCGCCCAATTGCAGGCACCCGGGCTGGAGACGCTCAAGATCGCTGACTATGGCACCCGACGCCGTTTTTCACGCGCCTGGCACGAAGAGGTGCTGCGCGTCTTGTCCGCCCGTTTGGGCACTGGCCCCAGCGGCCAGTTTGCAGGCACCAGCAACGTGTACTACGCCTATTTGCTGGGCCTGACGCCCTTGGGCACCATGGCGCACGAGTACCTGCAGGCCGCGCAGGCGCTGGGCCCCCGTTTGCGCGACAGCCAAGTCTTTGCTTTCGAGTCTTGGGCCAAAGAGTATCGGGGTGATTTGGGCATTGCGCTGAGCGATGTGTATGGCTTCAACGCGTTTCTGCGCGACTTCGACTTGTATTTTTGCAAGCTGTTTGACGGCGCACGGCACGACAGCGGCGACCCTTTCTCTTGGGGCGAGCGCATGATTGCGCACTACCAAAACAACCGGGTCGACCCCAAGACCAAGACACTGATTTTCAGTGACGGCCTGACGATTCCGCGCACCATTGAGCTGTTTGAGCAGTTCCAGGGTCGTTGTCAGCTGGCTTTTGGTGTGGGCACCAACCTGACGAACGACCTGGGTTACGAGCCTTTGCAGATCGTGATCAAGATGACCCGGTGCAATGGTCAACCTGTGGCCAAATTGTCCGACTCCCCAGGCAAGGGCATGTGCGACGATGAAAAATACCTGGCTTACCTGCGCCAAGTCTTTGAAATTTCGCCAGGGGTCTGAAAAGGAATAAAGCGCCCGTTACCATACGGCACCTTTTTACAGGAGTTGCACTGATGACGCTATTGGGTACAAGATGGTCCGGTTGGCTGGTTTTGCCTATGCTGCTGACGATGTCCAGCGGAGCTTTTGCCGCTGATTTTGATGGGGCGCAGTTGTCCGCCATTTGGGGCGTACCTTTTGCGGGCATCTTGTTGTCAATTGCTCTGATACCTTTGCTGGCCCCGCATTTTTGGCACCACCACTACGGCAAGGTGGCCGCAGCTTGGGGTTTGGCATTTTTGGTGCCCTTTGCGCTGGTGTTTGGTCCGGCTGCAGCGGGCGTTAACACGGTGCATGCGCTGTTTGCCGAATACATCCCCTTCATCATTTTGCTGACCGCCTTGTTCACCGTGTCGGGTGGCATTTTCATCCGCGGCAATTTGCACGGCAGTCCGGGTTTGAACACCGCCATTCTGGCCATCGGTGCGGTTTTGGCCAGTTTCATGGGCACCACGGGTGCTTCCATGTTGCTGATCCGACCCTTGATCCGTGCCAACGATAACCGCAAGCATGTGGCCCATGTGGTGGTGTTCTTCATCTTCATCGTGTCCAACGCGGGTGGTGCATTGACGCCCTTGGGCGACCCGCCTTTGTTCTTGGGCTTTCTCAAAGGGGTGGACTTTTTCTGGACCCTCAAAACACTGTTGCTAGAAACCTTGTTCTTGGTGGCCAGTCTGTTGGCCATTTTTTACCTGATCGACTCTTGGTATTACCACCGCCGTGAAGAGTTGTTGCCACAAGATCCCACACCTGATTCCAAGGCCATTGGCTTTGATGGCGGCATCAACTTTGTGTTGCTGGGCGCCGTGGTGGCTTTGGTGCTGATGAGCGGCTTTTGGAAGTCGCCGGTTTCATTCAACATTTACGGCACCGAGGTGGGCTTGCCTGGCATTTTGCGTGACATCGGCTTGGTGGTGGTGGCGCTTGTTTCGCTCAAACTCACCCCTGCCAAAGTGCATGCCGACAACCAGTTCGGTTGGGCGCCCATGGCCGAAGTGGCCAAGCTGTTTGCGGGTATTTTCCTGACCATCATCCCTGTGATTGCCATGCTCAAAGCGGGCGTCAACGGTCCGTTTGGTGCGGTGGTGCAGGCCGTGACCCAGCCCGATGGGAGCCCGGATGTGTTGATGTACTTCTGGATCACGGGCGCATTGAGCTCGTTCCTGGATAACGCACCCACTTATTTGGTGTTCTTCAATACCGCAGGCGGTGACCCGCAGGTCTTGATGACCACCTTGGCGCCGACTTTGGCGGCCATCTCGGCCGGTGCCGTGTTCATGGGCGCCAACACTTACATTGGCAATGCGCCCAATTTGATGGTCAAAGCCATCGCCGAAGACCGTGGCGTCAAAATGCCCAGCTTCTTTGGCTACATGTTGTGGTCGGGTGGCATTTTGGTGCCCCTGTTTGTGGTGATGAGTTTTATCTGGTTCAAATGATGTCCAAACCTTCCATTTTGGTGGCCCGCGCCATCTTCCCCGAGGTCCTGCAATCCCTTGCGCAGGTGTTTGATGTCGAGAGCAACCAAGCCGATGAGGTCTGGACGCCTGCTGAGCTCACACGCCGCATGCAAGGCAAAGTGGGCGCTTTGACCACCGGCAGCGAGCGCATTGACGCTGCGCTGCTGCAGGCCAACCCGCAGTTGCGCATCGTCGCCAACATGGCTGTGGGTTACAACAACTTTGACGTGCCTGCGATGACTGCTGCTGGCGTGCAAGCCACCAACACGCCCGATGTGTTGACCGAGACCACAGCCGATTTTGGCTTTGCCTTGCTCATGGCCACGGCCCGCCGAGTGACCGAGAGCGAGCACTATTTGCGTGCCGGTTTGTGGAAAAAGTGGAGCTATGACAAGTTTGCCGGAGCCGAGGTGCATGGCTCGACCATCGGCATCATCGGCATGGGCCGCATCGGGCAGGGCATTGCTCGCCGTGCGGCGCACGGTTTTGGCATGAATGTGATTTATCACAACCGCAGCCGCCTGAGCGCCGCTTTGGAAGCCGAGTGCAAAGCCACGTATGTCTCCAAGCAAGAACTCCTGAAAAGTGCAGACCATGTGATGCTGGTCGTGCCCTACAGCGCCGAGTCGCACCACACCATTGGTGCATCCGAGTTGGCGCAGATGAAACCCACGGCCACGCTGGTCAACATTGCCCGCGGCGGCATTGTGGACGATGCTGCTTTGGCCAAAGCACTGGCAGCGCGCCAAATCGCTGCGGCTGGTATCGATGTGTTCGAGGGTGAGCCGTCTGTTCACCCTGACTTGCTCACTGTGCCCAATGTGGTGCTCACCCCCCACATTGCCAGCAGTACGGTTAAAACCCGAATGGCCATGGCCCAGTTAGCGGCCGATAACTTGGTGGCTTATTTGACCCGTGGCCAAGCCCTGACCCCCTTGAATAAGTTGCCTGGCGCTGCTGCATGAGCGAATGGGCTTTGCTGGCCCTGGTGGGGCTGAACCTGTTGTTGGTTGTGTTGCTGCTGCGTCGCGGTGCTTCGCCGCAAGATCAAGCGCAGCAAACCGCGGCCCTGTTGGCCGAGCAGATTGCAGTGCAAGCCGCGCAGACGGCTGAGCAAACAGCTTGGCAGCAACAGCAGTTTGGCCATCAGCAAGCCCAGTCGGAGCGGCTGGAGCGCGAGCTGCGCACCGAAATAAGCCAATCTGGTGTACAGGGGCGGCAAGAGGCCTTGCAAAACCTCACGCTGTTCCAGCAGTCGCTGTTGCAGCAAAGCGCCGAGGCCACCCGCACCCAAAACCAGCAAATCGATGCGCTGGCCCAGCAGTTGGCTTTGCTGCAAAAAAGCCTGACCGACAGCCTGGCCCAGCAGGTCAATGCCTTGTCGGAGGCCAATGCCCGCCGCCTGACCGAGATGCGCGGCACCATGGAAACCCAGCTGTCGCAGCTGCAGCAAAGCAACGCCGCCAAGCTTGATGAAATGCGCCAAACGGTGGATGAAAAGCTGCAAGCCACTTTGCAAGCCCGATTGGGGGAGAGCTTCAAACAAGTGGCCGAGCGATTGGAGCAGGTGCACAAGGGCTTGGGCGAAATGAACACCTTGGCCCAAGGGGTGGGCGACCTCAAGCACCTGCTGACCAACGTCAAAACACGGGGCATGTTTGGCGAGGCGCAATTGGCGTCGCTGCTTGAACAAGTGCTCACGCCCGAGCAATACGCGGTGCAAGTGGCCACACGCCCGGGTGACAAAAATCGGGTGGACTTTGCCATCCGCTTGCCGGGTCGCTCAGACAGCGGCCTGCCCGTGTGGCTGCCGATTGACGCGAAGTTCCCCAACGAAGACTACGAGCGCTTGCTCGAAGCCCAAGGCCGCGCCGACCCGGTGCAGGCCGAGTTGTGCGCCAAGGCACTTGAGACCCGCATCAAGCTCGAAGCCAAGTCGATTGCCGAAAAGTACCTGGAGCCGCCCCACACCACAGACTTTGCGGTGATGTTTTTACCCACCGAAGGCCTGTATGCAGAGGTCTTGCGCCGCCCCGGTTTGATGGAAACCCTGCAGCGTGAGCACCGTGTCACGCTAGCGGGGCCGACCAATTTGATGGCCATGCTCAACGCTCTGCAAATGGGCTTCAGAACCCTGGCGCTTGAAAAGCGTTCTAGTGAAGTCTGGCAAGTGCTGGGTGCCGTCAAGACCGAGTTTGGCAAGTTTGGCGATGTGCTGGACAAGGTGCGCAACCAGACCCAAACCGTGCTCAACACGCTGGACCAGGCCCAGACCCGCAGCAACGTGATGAACCGCGCCTTGCGCCAGGTCGATGCTTTGCCCGAAGCCCAGGCTCAGACCTTGTTGCCCGGCAGCGAGCACTGATTTGTCAAGTGACTGCCGGGGGTGACCTGACATGAAGACACTCCCTCAGCTGATCGCAGGCCAAATTTTTCTCCACGCCTGTATGGCGGGTATGCGCATGGCCACGCCCTTGCTCGCTTTGAAGCAAGGCTACAGCCCGTTGGCTGTGGGCGCCTTGTTGGCCTTGTTCGCCTTGACCCAGGTGTTTTTGGCCCTGCCTGCTGGTCGTTACATCGACCGGACTGGCCTCAAAAAGCCCCTGCTCATCAGTGTCGCCATCGCGTCTGTAGGGGCCAGTTTGTCGGCGATCTGGCCGATTTTTCCGGTTTTGTGCCTGAGTGCTTTGGCCACAGGCGGGGCCACCGGCATGGCGGTGATCGCCCTGCAACGCCATGTGGGCCGCATGGCGCAAAACCCCGCTGAGCTGCGTGTAGCTTTCAGTTGGCTGTCGATTGGCCCGGCCATCTCCAACTTTTTGGGCCCCGTGATGGCCGGTTTATTGATCGACTTTGCCGGACCGCAACCAGCCCATATTGCAGGCTTTCAGTGGGCATTTTTGTTGTTGGCCCTGTTGCCCCTGAGCACCTGGTTCTGGGTGCGGTCCGTGCCAGAACTGCTTGGCCCCAGTACGCCGGGCCAGGTGGCACCCCGTCGGGTCATGGATTTGCTGGCCGCCCCCATGATGCGTCGTTTGCTGGCGGTCAACTGGGTGCTCTCCTCGTGCTGGGATGTGCACACTTTTGTGGTTCCGGTGCTGGGTCATGAGCGTGGTTACAGCGCATCGGTAGTCGGGATGATTTTGGGTGCTTTTGCCATCGCGGCGACCTTCATTCGGCTGTGTTTGCCTTTCATCTCACGCCACGTCAAGGAGCACCAGATCATCACGGGCTCCATGGCATGCACCGCACTGCTGTTTGGGCTTTACCCCCTCATGCCCACGGCTTGGGCCATGGGCATCTGTTCGGTGTTGTTGGGGTTGGTCTTGGGCACGGCCCAACCGATGATCATGAGCACCTTGCACCAGATCACACCGCCGAGCCGCCATGGCGAGGCGCTGGGTTTGCGGCTGATGAGCATCAACGCCTCGAGCGTGCTCATGCCCATGCTCTTTGGGGCCGCCGGGGCGGTGGCCGGTGTGGCGCCGGTGTTCTGGGTGGTGGGGTCTGTGGTGGGCTGGGGTTCCCAATGGGCGTGGCGACTCCGACCCATCAGCGCCCATGGCGGGAGCCCTTGACGGGATCAGCTGCAGTGGGCTGTGTTTATATCCAGTAATGAGCCTGAAATCCCTCTACAATTCGCCCCCATGGCCACCCAAACAACTGTCAAAACTCCCAGCGGCTCCAGCGATTACTCTGAAGGCTCGATCCGCGTCTTGAAGGGCCTCGAGCCCGTCAAGCAACGCCCGGGCATGTACACCCGCACCGACAACCCCCTGCACATCATCCAAGAGGTGCTGGATAACGCCGCCGACGAGGCGCTGGCGGGGCACGGCAAAAAGATCAAGGTCATCCTGCACACCGATGGTTCGGTCAGCATCGAAGACGATGGCCGAGGCATTCCGTTTGGCATGCACCCCGAAGAAAACGCCCCAGTGATTGAGTTGGTTTTTACCCGGCTGCACGCGGGTGGCAAGTTTGACAAGGGCAAGGGTGGGGCATACAGCTTCTCTGGCGGCCTGCATGGCGTAGGCGTTTCGGTGACCAACGCGTTGTCCAAGCGGCTTGAAGCCACCAGCTACCGCGAAGGCCAAGTGGCCACCTTGGTGTTCTCGGGCGGCGACGTGACCGAGCCACTGGTCAAACGCGCTACAGGCGAGGGCGACCGCAAACAAGGCACCACCGTGCGGGCCTGGCCTGACGCCAAATATTTCGAGTCTAGCGCCCTGCCCATGAACGAGCTGAC
>JBIKKE010000262.1:0-3835 GCA_044360575.1 Limnohabitans sp.
AGTCCATCAAGGACTTGTCGATCAAGAAAGTGCCCGCGTTGTAGAGGTACATCACGGTGAAGAGCGCAAACCCGCTCAACCAAGTGGAATAACTCTCCCAATAGAACCAATGCAACTTGGTGTGGATGACTTTAGGGGCCACCATGTATTTTTGGGGGTTGTAAAAACCACCGCCGTGCACCGCCCACATCGCACCGCCCACGCCTTTTTCAAGCAAATCAGGCGAGTTGGGTTTTTGCAGGTTGTTGTCCAGAAAGACAAAGTAGAACGAGGAGCCAATCCATGCGATGGCGGTGATGACGTGCACCCATCGCAGCAACAGATTGGCCCATTCCAAAAAATACGATTCCATGAAGGATTCTCCAACCTGCTCACCACCGCGGGCCCTGTGAGCGGGTATTCGATCGCGAACATGAACCAAAGATTCTTGCGCCGCTGCGACCAGTGCACTGAAGTGTATACAGTTTGTGTTTGAGATTCCAGTATCCCTTTGGCTTAACAGCCTAGGGGAAACCAGCAACCCACTGTCAATGCATCAACCCGTCAAAGTGATTGCAAGAGTTGTGCCGCCACTGACACAGCAATGACTTCAGGCTCTTTGCCCGTGATGCCGGGCACGCCAATCGGGCAGGTGATGTGCGCGATTTCTTGCGCACTGAAACCCCGGTCCTCCAAGCGGTGCCGAAAGGTAGCCCATTTGGTCTGGCTGCCGATCAGGCCCACAAAAGGCAGGTCGCCCTGCTCTCGCTGACGCTTCAAACACGCGATCACGATGTCCAGGTCTTCGGCATGGCTGAAACTCATGATCAACACCCGGCTGCCCGCGGCCAGATCGGCCACGGCGGCCTGCACCGGATTGGAGTGCTCGCAATCCACACCACTCGGAACGTCGGGCGGAAAAATCTCGTCGCGGCTGTCGATCCAACGCACCGCAAAGGGCAAAGGCGCCAAGGTCTGAACCAAGGCTTTGCCAACATGCCCGCCCCCAAACAGCGCCAATGGGCTGCGCTGCGGCACCCAGTGTTCACGCAGACGGGACAAATCCGCTGCATGGACTTGTTCAAAAGACAAATCCACCGCGCCGCCACAGCATTGCCCCAAACTGGGGCCCAAGACTTGGCTCAAATGCTTGGGTACAGACTGCCCCGACAGAATGAGCCGGGCATGCGCCAAAGCTTGAAACTCCAGATGCCCGCCGCCAATGGTGCCCTGCTCGCCCTCGGCAAACACCACCATCAGCGTGCCCGGCCCCCTGGGAACAGACCCTTTGGTGGCTGTCACCGTCACCAGCACCGCCGACTCTTGGGACAAGCGTGTCCATGCCGCATTCATCCAATTCACGTTGATTTCCTATCGTCCATCAAGGGCTCGCCAAGCTTGGCAGCCAATGCCACAATCACGCGAGTAAAACGCTGAGTATGCCAAGGAGTCACACCAGACATGACACATCAGACAGGAATAAGCCGCACTTTAGGTGCCCGCATCGGCATGGCGTTGGGGACGCTCGGCCTGACATGGTTAAGCGGCTGCAGCACGCCGCCTGCGCCAGTCCAGCAAGTTGTCACCGTGCCTGCTCAGCCAGAGGTCTTGCCAGAACCCCCACCACGCCCGTTCGTGGGCATGCCTGAACGTCTGATTCCGGAAACGCCCGCTTTCAGCCCTTCCCCTCCTCCAACGGTCAAAAAATCTCTGGCTCGCAATGCCAGAGAGTACCGCCACGATGCCGCCAGCCATTTGTACGCCCAACACCAACAGCGCATCTTCAAAGGGCGCTTGCCCCCCATGCTCGAAGCTGTGGGTGTGATCAATGTCAACATTGACCGACGGGGCAGCGTCAAAGCCATCCAGTGGCAACGTGCGCCCAAACATGCGCCACACGTGATGCGGGAAATTGAGCAAATGGTCAAAGCCGCAGCACCCTACCCGGTGCCTCTGCACATGAGCCAGGTCACTTACACCGACGTGTGGCTGTGGCACAAAAGCGGCAAGTTCCAGCTCGACACCCTGACCGAAGGACAGGACTGAAGCCTGGGGCTTGGGTTCCGCTTGATCCGCCGAACCCGAACCCCGTTGGATGGGTCCAAAGTTCGCGGGCCCAAAGGTAGTGGCTTACGAAGAAGCCAATTGCCCTGCCTTGGCTTTGTCGCGGGCCAAAGCTTCACGGTCACTGCGTCGGCGAAAGACCATCGTCACCAAACTGCTGCTGATCACGATGAACAGCGAGTACAGCACCGGGATCAGCAAAATGTCTTGCTGCATTGTTCCGGCGAAGCTCAGGGTCACGATCAAGACCGCCAAGGGGCCATTCTGGATGCCCGTCTCCAGCGCAATCGTGCGGCTGCGGTTGGCATCTTGGCGCAGCAGTCTGGACAAGGCGTAACCCAAAGCCATGCCAAACAAGCCCAAGCCAATGGCTGCAAAGTACACCACAAACGGCGTAGTGGCCAACAACTGATGGTTGCGCGGAATCCAGGTCACGACCAAGAACAAAATCACCAGAATGCCCAAGAAGCCGCCGAGCAACTCGATGGTGGCACCGATGTTGGGACTCATCTTGCGCAAGCCCATACCGATGACGGTCGGCACCAAGAGGACCACCAAGACCTGCGCCACATTGCTGGCCGGGATCTTGAAGTCACCGCCAATGCCTGCAGCCTGAGAGTAAAACTCAAGCAATGCAGGCACCATGACCAGCGCCACCAAAGTCGACACGCTGGTCATCATGATTGACAAGGCTAGGACACCCTTGCTGAAATAAGTGAAGATGTTCGAGGTGGTGCCGCCCGGCATGCAGGCCATCAAGATCAGGCCTACCGCCAGTGCTGGAGGCAAGTCCAACAGAACAGCCAATGAGAACCCCAGTAGCGGCATGATGCCGTACTGGCAGAACACACCCACCAACACACCCTTGGGCTTGCGAAAAGCGATCAAAAAGTCGCGCCAGGTGAGCGATGCGCCCATGCCCATCATGATGACCATCATCATCACACCCAGCAGTTTGGTTTCAAATTCGGTGACCATGTGTAACTCCGCTGTGGCGCTCAGGCGCGATTGAATTCATTTTTGACTTCGGCTTTCAGGTCTTTGCGCAAGACCTTGCCAATCGGGGACTTGGGCAGCTCATCGCGCAGCACCACCGAGCTGGGCCGTTTGTAGGCCGCCAAGTGTTGCTTGCAATGCGCCAGCACGTCTTCGGTGCGCAACGCACCGGCATGGTCCGGATTGGGCACCACATAGGCGCGAACGGCCTCTCCTGTGCGGTCGTCGGGCGTGCCGACCACCGCCACCTCGAGAACAGCGTCCATTTGGGCGATCACGTCTTCCACCTCATTCGGATACACATTGAAGCCCGACACCAGCACCATGTCTTTTTTGCGGTCCACGATGCGGAAAAAGCCCTCGGCATCCATCACCCCGATGTCGCCCGTGGCAAACCAACCCTCATGCATCACGTTGGCGGTTTCGGCATCGTTTTGCCAATAGCCTTGCATGACCTGTGGGCCGCGCACCCAGATTTCACCTGGCTCACCCACGGGCACGTCTTGACCGGTCTCAGACACCAAACGCACATCGGTGCCGGGTGCCGGAATGCCGATGCTGCCCAAGCGGGGCTCCCCACTCAAAGGGTTGAAACTCACCACGGGGGAGGTTTCGGTCAGGCCATAACCTTCGGCAATGGGTGTGCCGGTAACTTCACGCCAGCGCTGCGCCACCGCGCTGTGCAGGGCGGTGCCGCCAGCGATCGAGGCTTTCAGGTGCTTGGGTGGATACGCCAAAAACCACTCTTCATTGAGCAAGCCGTTGAACAAAGTGTTCACACCCGTCATCCAGGTGA
>JBIKKE010000263.1:0-3834 GCA_044360575.1 Limnohabitans sp.
CGAGCAGTGATTTATTGAGCTTGCAGAGCGCAGACTTGGTTTTGTTCTGTGTCAAATCAACCGACAGCGCTTTGGTCGCACGACAAATGGCGCCCCACCTCGCACCGCATGCTTTGATCATGAGTTTGCAGAACGGTGTGGAGAATTCAGCCCTGATTGCACAACAGGTACCCCATGCGGTGATCCCTTGTGTCGTCTATGTGGCGACAGAAATTCCCGCCCCAGGTTGTGTGAAGCACCATGGCCGCGGCGATCTTGTGATTGGAACGATGCAGAATTCACGACTGCAGGATCCGCAAAAAACGCTTCAAGAAATAGTTGAGCTCTTTGGTTCAGCGCAGGTTCCGGTTCAGATTTCACAAAACGTGATGGCCGAGTTATGGTCTAAATTGCTGATCAACTGTGCGTTCAACGCGATTTCAGGCTTGGCTCAAATTCAATACGAAAAACTTGCGGCCTTGGAGGCTGTTCGCAGCACCCAGACAGCTTTGGTGAAGGAGGTCATCGCAGTGGCCTTGGCCGACGGCATCCATTTATCTGAGTCCGTCGCTCTGGAATCCGTCGCAAAAATAGCGGTCACGATGGGCGGTCAAAAATCATCCACCGCACAAGATATGGCGCGCTCTAAACCCAGTGAAATTGACCATTTGAATGGCTTCATCGTGCGACGTGGACAAGCGCTTGGCGTTGCAACCCCTGTGAACCAGGCCTTGTTCGCATTGGTCAAGCTGGTTGAATCTACTTACACCGATCATGTCTAAATCAGAAGTCCCCATAGAGTTCGTTCGGGCTTTCAACGAACTGGGTCTTTCAAACGCATCTTCCCTTTGGGGTGCCCCTCTAACAGGAGGTGTGTCATCGGACATTTGGCGCATTGACACCGAAAAGGGTTCTGTTTGCGCAAAACGGGCTTTGTCCAAATTGAGGGTGACTGCAGATTGGTATGCGCCTGTAGAGCGCAACCTTTATGAAGCCAGATGGTTGCAAGTCGCCCATCAAACTTCTGCAGCTTGCGCGCCGAAGTTATTAGGCCAACACCCTGAATTGGGGGTTTTGGTGATGCAATACCTCGATCCAGATCACTACCGTGTCTGGAAGCAAGAATTGCGTGCCGGCAATGCTGATTCTCAAACTGCCCATGCGATGGGACAAGTCCTTTCTAAGATTCACAGTCACGCCGCAAAAAATAGCCACTTGGCCAGCGAGTTTCCTACGGACAAAATCTTTTTTGAAATCAGACTGGCGCCTTACTTGCTCGCCACAGCAGAGCGTCATCCCCAACTTGTACACGCATTAGAAGCGTTGGTATTGCAAACTCAAAACAACGCAAAAACACTGGTGCATGGTGATGTCAGCCCAAAAAATATCCTCTTAGGGCCACAAGGGCCCTTGCTGTTAGATGCAGAGTGCGCCACTTGGAGTGACCCTGCATTTGACTTGGCGTTTTGCCTCAACCATTTATTGCTCAAGTGTCTGTGGACCCCAGCGGCATCGTCAGATTTTCTAAATTGCTTTGAAGTTCTGACCACCAGCTATTTGACATCGGTAGATTGGGAGCTGCCCAGTGATCTTGAAGCAAGAGCGGCACGGTTGCTGCCTGGACTTTTGCTGGCCAGAGTGGATGGCAAGTCTCCTGTCGAATATGTCACGCAAGAGCATCAGCGCGAACATGTCAGACGCGTTGCCAGTGCCTTCCTCATCAAGCCAGCCAGCCATTTGCAAGACATTGCCCAAGCATGGGCCAAGGACCTGAAGACATGACACCGTTTGCCATCCAATCGATCTTTGCAAGACGCGTCTGGGACAGTCGTGGCAGACCCACTGTCGAGGCTGATGTCATTCTCAACGATGGCTCACTCGGCAGAGCCATTGCGCCAGCGGGCGCATCCAAAGGCACGCGTGAAGCACTCGAATTAAGGGATGGGGGGGATCGGTTTGGTGGGCTTGATGTGATGCAGGCGGTCGGGCATGTCAACGGTGAAATTTCTAAAGCACTCGTGGGAACCCAGGCGGACAACCAATCGGTTCTTGACCAGGCACTCATTGATCTTGATGGCACGGTCAACAAGTCACGCTTGGGCGCCAATGCCACATTGGCCGTTTCAATGGCAGCAGCGCATGCCATGGCTGCTGCCTCTGGCATGCCCCTGTACCGCTACTTGGGCAATGGGAAGATTGGCCGCTTGCCGATGCCTCAAATTCAAATTTTTGGCGGAGGTGCGCATGCCGGCAGGCGTGTTGATGTTCAGGACTTCATGGTGGTATGCCCTGGCGCCACCAGTTTCGCTCAGGCTTTGGAATGGACGGCAGAGGTCTACCGCCATGCAGGCTTGCTGATGGCGCAACGCGGCTCACTGTTTGGCGTTGCCGACGAAGGGGGCTGGTGGCCTGACTTTTCAAGCAACGAGCAAGCGCTTGAAATGCTTGTCCTTGCCATTGAACGCGCAGGCTTTATTCCTGGAGATCAAGTCGCCATTGCTTTGGACATTGCAGCTTCCGAATTTGGGCAACAAGGCCAATACCGCCTTGGACTTGAATCTCGGGCACTGGACTCCGATGGCATGATTGAAATGCTGCTGGGATGGATTGATAAGTACCCCATCGTCTCCATAGAAGACCCATTGGCTGAAGACGATCCTGTCGGGTTCGCTCGCTTTACCCAAGCCATTGGCCATCGCCTGCAAATTGTGGGGGATGACTTTTTGGTCTCCAATGCAAACCTCATTCGCGAGGCCGCCAATTTAGGCGCTGCCAATACTGTTCTCCTTAAACCCAACCAACAGGGCACGCTCAGCGAAACCTTGCAAGCTTGGAATGTGGCAAAAGAGAGGGGCTACTCAGCCATCGTGTCTGCCCGCTCAGGAGAAACCGAAGATACCACCATTGTCGACCTGGCCATTGGTTGGAATGTGGGGCAACTCAAAGTCGGATCGTTCGCCAGAAGTGAGCGCATGGTCAAGTGGAACCATGCGCTGCGCATAGAAGAACAACTGGGCCCGCAAGCCAGTTTTGCTGGCGGCAGCGTATTCAGAAAAACGCGCTGATCAAAGGGCCATCGGCGACAACACCCCAATGCGTTTCAAGGTCGGGTGATTTCGACGGGTGTGTGCATGTATTCAGAGACCACAGTGCCTGTGATGCGGCGACCTTCAACACGGCCAGAGAAGGCGTGTACCTTGCGGTCCTGAGTGATGAATTGAAATTTGACTTCATCGCCACGCAATCTGGCACCTAGCATGGCGTGGTTTTGTCCGCCACGGGAGAGAATCCCGCCAATGTTTTGAAAGGATTGACTCATGCTCATGCGCATGGGCCCGCCCTCCAGACCGGTCATCACCCAATTGCCCTCAATTTGCGCTGGGACCACCCAAAAGTAAGCTTGTGAGTGCTGATACGACATGGTTTCGTCAGGCTCCCAGTCGCCCAGGGTGAAGGCATGCGAGACCACCCGTGTGCCTGGCTTCATCTTGAGCAAGAGAGGGCGAAGCTTCAAGTTCAAATGAGGCATCAGGTAAAGGGTCACCACGGTGGCAGAACTGAAGTCTTCTTGGAAGATGTCCCCTGTGATGATTCGCACTTTGTCGGTCATGCCAGCTTCGGCAACTTTCCGGCGGGCAAATTGGGCCATGTCGGGGTTGAACTCAATGCCCACCGCTTGGGTGCCGTACTGGCGTGCTGCGGTGATGGCGATGATGCCGTCGCCCGCACCCAGATCAAACAATCTGTCTTGATCGGTGACCTTGGCTGCAGAGAGCATTTTGTCGATCAGACCTGGTGGCGTGGGTATCCAGATCACATCTTTGCCGGCTTGACCGCGCACGGGCTCGTAGGCCG
>JBIKKE010000046.1:0-13460 GCA_044360575.1 Limnohabitans sp.
CCCAAGCACCTGAACATCAAGTTGACCCGCGCCAAGCTGGAGCAACTGGTGGAAGAGCTGATCGAGCGCACCATCGCCCCTTGCCGCATGGCCATCAAAGACGCGGGCGTCGCAGTCGGTGACATCGACGACATCATCTTGGTCGGTGGTATGTCCCGCATGCCCAAGGTGCAAGAGAAAGTCAAAGAGTTCTTCGGCAAAGAGCCACGCAAGGACGTGAACCCTGACGAAGCTGTGGCCGTGGGCGCTGCGATTCAAGGTCAGGTTTTGTCGGGCGACCGCACCGACGTGTTGTTGCTCGACGTGACACCTTTGTCGCTGGGCATCGAGACCATGGGCGGTGTAATGACCAAAATGATCACCAAGAACACGACCATCCCAACCAAGTTTGCACAGACCTTCTCGACTGCCGAAGACAACCAACCAGCCGTGACGATCAAGGTTTTCCAGGGCGAGCGCGAAATCGCCAGCGGCAACAAGGCTCTGGGCGAGTTCAACCTCGAGGGCATTCCACCCGCCGCACGCGGCACACCGCAAATTGAAGTGTCTTTTGACATCGACGCCAACGGCATCTTGCACGTCGGCGCCAAAGACAAGGGCACTGGCAAAGAAAACAAGATCACGATCAAGGCCAACTCGGGTCTTTCCGAAGCCGAAATTCAGCAGATGGTGAAAGACGCCGAGCTGAATGCCGTCGAAGACAAGAAAAAGCTGGAGTTGGTGCAGGCCCGCAACGCCGGCGAAGCCGCTGTGCACAGCGTGAAAAAGAGCCTGACCGAGCACGGCGACAAAATCGAAGCGGCTGAAAAAGAAGCCATCGAAGCCGCAGCAAAGAACCTCGAGGAAGTTTTGAAAGGCGAAGACAAAGACGCCATCGAAGCCAAAACCGAAGCTCTGATGACCGCCAGCCAAAAGTTGGGCGAAAAGGTGTACGCCGACATGCAAGCGCAGCAAGCCGCTGCCAGTGCGGGCGCGGCTGGTACAGATGCCAAGCCCCAAGACGACAATGTGGTGGACGCAGAAGTCAAGGAAGTCAAAAAGGGCTAATACCCTACCCTCTGCGGCCTGGCCGCAGTCCCGCCGCGCAAGCTGATTCAGCCCCCTGAATCGCCTTCGCGGCGTTCTTGTTCTAACGGTTGGATTGCCTCATGGCCAAACGAGATTTTTACGAAGTGCTGGGTGTTGCCAAAAACGCCTCTGACGAAGACATCAAAAAGGCTTATCGCAAGTTGGCGATGAAGTACCACCCTGACCGCAACCAGGGTGAGGACGCCAAAGCCAAAGAGGCCGAAGCCAAGTTCAAAGAGGGCAAAGAAGCCTACGAGATGTTGTCTGACCCTCAAAAACGCGCGGCCTATGACCAGCACGGGCACGCCGGGGTCGATCCCAACATGCGCGGCGGTGCCGAGGGCTTTGGTGGTTTTGGCGACGCCTTTGGTGACATTTTTGGTGACATCTTTGGCGGCCAAGGCCGTGGTGGACGCGGCGGTGGTCGTCAGGTGTTCCGTGGTGCAGACCTCAGCTACGCCATGGAGATCTCGCTGGAAGAAGCGGCCAACGGCAAAGACTCCCAACTTCGGATTCCAAGCTGGGAGGCTTGTGATACCTGCAGCGGCAGCGGTGCCAAACCCGGCACCAGCGTCAAAGCCTGTGGCACTTGTAACGGCCAAGGCCAAGTGCAAATGCGCCAAGGTTTTTTCAGCGTCCAGCAAACCTGCCCCACTTGCCGAGGCACGGGCAAGATCATCCCCGAGCCTTGCGGCACCTGCCATGGACAGAGCAAGCTCAAAAAGCAAAAGACACTGGAAGTCAAAATTCCGGCCGGTATCGACGACGGCATGCGCATCCGCAGCGCGGGCAATGGCGAGCCCGGCACCAATGGCGGACCACCAGGCGACTTGTTCATCGAGATCCGCCTGAAAAAGCACGACATCTTTGAGCGCGATGGCGACGACCTGCATTGTGCGGTGCCGATCAGCTTCTCGAAGGCTGCGTTGGGTGGCGAGATCGAAGTGCCCACGCTGGGCGGCAAAGCGGCCATCGACATCCCCGAAGGCACCCAGACGGGCAAGCAGTTCCGTTTGCGCGGCAAAGGCATCAAGGGCGTGCGCGGCAGCTACCCGGGCGACCTGTATTGCCACATCACGGTGGAGACCCCGGTCAAGCTGACCGAGCACCAGAAAAAGTTACTCAAAGAGTTTGAGGAGTCGCTCTCCAAGGGTGGTGGCAAACACCAGCCCAGCGGCGAGAGCTGGACGGATAAGCTCAAAGGTTTCTTCGGAGCCTAATGCGAAAACCACCCGCTAGGCAGTGCGTGAGGGCTGCGGCGGGTAACGGTTTTTGCATACCCGCCATGAGGAACCCACCGCAGCCACTCATGCACTTGGGGCAGAATTTTCAGACCGCCCCCTTCGTTGACCCAAGTCAAACCCAACACCTGCCTTTAGCGTGAGCATGGTGGCATGACCGCCACCATCACCTTCCTTGGCGGAGCCGATACCGTCACCGGCTCCAAATACCTGATCGAGCACGACCAAAAGCGGCTGCTGGTCGATTGCGGACTGTTTCAGGGCTACAAGCAACTGCGCTTGCGCAACTGGAACCCTTTGCCCGTCGATGCTGCACAGATCGATGCGGTGGTCCTCACCCATGCCCACCTGGACCACAGCGGGTATTTGCCTTTGCTGGTTAAAAACGGTTTTCGGGGACGGGTGCATGCCACAGCCGCCACATGCGATCTGGTCGGCATTTTGTTGCCCGACAGCGGGCATATTCAAGAAGAAGACGCGTTTTTTGCCAACCGACACGCTTTTTCCAAACACGCGCCTGCTTTGCCGCTTTACACCAAGCAAGAGGCCATTCAAAGCCTCAAGCACCTGCGCACCGAACACATGGGGCCCTGGTTCGAGCCGATCCGAGGCTGGAAGGCCCGCTTTCAGCCTGCTGGGCACATTTTGGGGGCCGCCAGTTTGCTGCTCGATGTGGGCGGTCGGCGTATTTTGTTTTCGGGTGATTTGGGCCGCCCCGATGACCCGCTGATGAACCCGCCGGAGCCGCCGCCACAGGCCGATACGGTGTTGATCGAATCGACCTATGGCGATCGCCAGCACCCCAAGGAGAAGCTGTTCGAGGAACTTGGGCCGCTTTTGAAAAAACTGGCCGCACGCGGCGGAGTGGCCGTGGTGCCGGTGTTTGCCGTGGGGCGGGCGCAGGCTGTGCTGCACACCATTGCGCAACTCAAGGCAGCAGGGGAAATCCCCAAAAGCTTGCCCATTTTTCTCGACAGCCCCATGGCGATCCACACCACGGCTTTGTTTAAGCGGCACCCGGGCGAGCACCGCCTGAATGCGCAAGAAGTGCGCCAAATGGACCATGTGGCCGCCATGCTTGAGACACCCGAGCAATCCAAGTCTTTGGCGCATCGGCATGGGCCCATGGTGATCTTGGCAGCCAGTGGCATGGCCACCGGTGGGCGGGTCTTGCACCACCTGGTTCGCTATGCAGGCGACCACCGCAACTTGATCATCTTGACGGGCTACCAAGCACCGGGCACACGCGGTGCGGCGCTGGCCAGTGGGCGCAGCACCATCCGCATCCATGCGCAAGATGTGGCGGTCAGGGCCGAAGTGGCGCAAATCGAATCGGCCTCGGCCCATGCTGACGCCAACCAGCTGCTGAGTTGGCTGCACAAAATGCCCAGCGCACCCGGGCAGGTGTATGTGGTGCACGGTGAGCGAGAAGCGTCCGACATGCTGCGCCAGCGCATCGAGCATGAGATCAAATGGCGTGCATTGGTTCCCGAGCAGGGCTCGGTCTGGCCGCTTTGAGCAGACTTAGAGAAAGCGGTCCAGGAGTTTGCGCGAGTGTTTGTCCATGGCCGCCAAATCTCGGATCATGTACTGAACACCATCGGCATCGTTGATGAGCAGCACCGTGCCCGTCAGGCGGCGAATGTCTTCCTCACCTTTGAGCAAAAAACGGGCTGTGCCGCGGTCGGTATGCACCGTCCAGGTGCTCGGGGTGGCAAAACTGCTGACACTTTCCAGCCGGTCGATGACGGGCAGAAATTCCCGCTCGGACAAGGCTTGCAGCACACGCGATTGCAAGTCGGAGGGCAAATCACTCAGCGCATCCACCCAGACCAGCTCATGCCCCTCGGCATCCATCAGCGCCAAGCCCCCATGGGGTGATGTGACGGGATAAGCCCGCAAGGCCGTGACGGGCGCGTGCTGGGCACCATCGGGCATGTGCAGCACCCATTGGCCAAAAGCATCGCGCTGCAAATCAAATGTGTTCATGCCAGCACCTTCTGTCCGATGCCACCGCCCAAAACCGTCTCGGCATCGGCTTGGCGCTGCTGCGCTTCGTACAAACGCCAATAAGCGCCCTCTGCGGCCATCAACGCGTCGTGCGAGCCCTCTTCTACGACAACCCCTTTGTCCATCACCACCAAACGGTCGGCTTTACTCAGTGTCGATAACCTGTGCGCAATCGCGATCGTGGTGCGACCCCTGACCAAATTGTCCAATGCCCGTTGGATTTCTTTCTCCGTCTCGGTGTCGACCGCCGAAGTGGCCTCGTCCAAAATCAAAATGCGTGGGTTGATCAACAAAGCGCGGGCGATCGAGATGCGCTGGCGCTCACCACCCGACAGACCTTGCCCCCGCTCGCCCAACAAGGAGTCATAGGCTTGCGGCATCCGCATGATGAATTCGTGGGCGTGTGCCGCTCGCGCAGCGGCCACGATGTCTTCTCGCGAGGCGCCTGGTTTGCCATAGGCGATGTTGTCCGCGATGGTGCCAAAAAAGAGAAACGGCTCTTGCAAAACCAAGCCAATTTGGCTGCGGTAATCGGCGATTTTCAATTGCCGAATGTCGGTGCCATCCAATTCAATCGACCCATCGGTCACTTCGTAAAAGCGACAAATCAGGTTGACCAAAGTGCTTTTGCCAGAACCGCTGTGCCCCACCAAACCAACCATTTGGCCCGGCAAGATGTCCAGGTTCAACTGACGGATGACGGCCCGATTGCCATAGCGAAAGCCTGCATCGCGCACCGTGATTCGGCCCTGCACACGTTCCGGCAACGCGACTGGGCGAACGGGCTCGGGCACGCTCGAGACATGGTCCAGGATGTCAAAAATGCGCTTGGCCCCCGACGCGGCTTGTTGCGTGTGTGAGACGATGCGGCTCATCGTGTCCAGGCGGCCATAAAAACGGCCAATGTAGGCCAAGAAAGCCGTCAACACCCCCACGGTGATTTGGTCGTCTGACACCAGCCAAATGCCAAAGCCCCAGACCACCAACAAGCCCACCTCGGTCATGAGCGTCACGGTGGGTGAAAACAAGGCCCAAACACGGTTCAATCGGTCGTTCACCAACAGGTTGTGCTGGTTTGAATCCCTGAAGCGCTTGGACTCGCGGTCTTCTTGTGCAAAGGCCTTGACCACCCGGATGCCGGGGATGGTGTCGGCCAACACATTGGTCACCTCGGCCCAGACGCGGTCAATTTTTTCAAAACCCGTGCGAAGGCGTTCGCGCACCAGGTGAATCAGCCAACCGATGAACGGCAGTGGCAGCAAGGTCACCAAGGCCAGCGTCGGGTTGATGGTGAACAGGATGATCGCGGTCATCAAAATCATCAGAACATCGGTCGCAAAATCGAGCAAGTGCAGCGACAAAAACACGTTGATGCGGTCTGTTTCGTTGCCAATGCGGGCGATCAAGTCGCCGGTACGGCGATCCCCAAAGTACTCCAAGGACAAATTCAACAAATGGTCGTAGGTGGTCGTGCGCAGATCGGCCCCAATGCGCTCGGAGACCAAAGCCAAAATATAGGTTTTGGCCCAACCCAAGCCCCAAGCCAATAAAGCCGCGCCGAACAGGCCCATCAAGTAAAGCGACACCAGACCCGAGTCGATGGCCATTCCGTTTTGGTAGGGAATCAACACCTCGTCCATCAGAGGCATGGTCAGGTAAGGGGGCACCAAGGTGGCAGCGGTTGAGGCCAAGGTCAACACAAAGCCCGCGAACAATGACTTTTTGTAGGGCTTGGCAAAACGCCAGAGTTTGAGCAGCGTCCAGGTCGATGGGGGTGCCAGATCTTCGCGACCGCAGCTTGGGCACTCGTCATCCTCCACTCGCATGACCGCTTGGCACACAGGGCACACGGCGACCGACAAACTTTGCTGCAGCGGCGTACCGTCGCCCGAGAGTTGGGCCTTCTGGTTTTCAAACTGGCTGACCCAGCGGGCCACTGCCGATTGCAAGCCCAAAGTGAACCGCCACACGGCCAACTGTCCGGTTGGCGAAACCAATGCCAAAGTCCCCACGCCAGCGTGATCGCTCAGCTTCAGGCTCAAATCCGGCAGCAGTGGCCAGCTTTGCCAAGTTTTTTGCGCTCCCGAACTGAACAGAACCCGTTGATCGGTCAAAATGACCAAACTTTTGGCGAAAAACAATTTCCCATCCAGGTCAACCTCCAGCCCGGCTAAGACGTTTTCTTGGGGTCGAAGAATGGTGTGAACTTCAGCTTGCCAAGCCTCTGGAATCCCCGGAAGCGCCAAAACTGAAGCAGGTGTTGAAATCATGACAAAGAACCACGGTGTGCCCGCCACGCAACTGCTGCGGGGCAAAAATGAAAACCTTTGATCTGGCCCACCGCTTCAACAAGACTGCCCATGATTGATTTGAATCCTGTTTTTTTAGCGCAACTGAAGGCCAATGCCACAATTGGCGATTCATTGTATCGCCGCACCCTTTCCACATGAGTCCTAAAAACATCGAATTTCTGCGCTTGACCTATTTGCGCGGACCCAACATCTGGACCTACCGCTCGGTGATGGAAGCCCTGATCGACATCGGGGAACTGGAAGACTTCCCCTCCAACCTGTTGCCCGGCTTCAATGAACGTCTCAAGGCTTGGTTGCCCTTGATGATCGAACACCACTGCACCCCGGGTGTTCGCGGTGGATTTTTTCAGCGTCTGGACACCGGCACCTGGGCAGGCCACATCCTGGAGCACGTCAGCCTCGAATTGCAAACCCTGGCCGGCATGCCCATGGCTTTTGGCAAAGCCCGAGAAGCCGGTCCGCGTGGCGTGTACAAAGTGGTGATCCGCACAGACAACGAAACCGTGGGCAGAAGATCACTCGAACTCTCTCGCGAACTGATCCTGGCCGCCATTCACGACACCCCATTTGATGTGCCTGCCGCCGTTGCCCAGCTGGCCTTGACGGTCGATACCTTGCACGTGGGCCCCAGCACTTACAGCATTGTTGAGGCGGCCTACGCCCGCCGCGTGCCTTTTATCCGGCTGAATGTTGGCAACTTGGTTCAGCTTGGCCATGGCGTCAAGCAGCGTCGCATCTGGACAGCCGAGACCGACCGCACCAGCGCAATTGGCGAAGGCATCTCCAGAGACAAAGACCTGACCAAAAAACTCTTGGCCATGTGCGGCGTTCCTATCCCCGAAGGCCAAGTGGTGGACAGTCCAGCTGCCGCCTGGATCGCTGCACAAGAGATCGGTTTGCCCGTTTGCGTCAAACCCAGCAACGGCAATCGCGCTCGCGGGGTGTCACTCGACTTGAGCACCCAAAACGAGATTGAGACTGCCTACGACATCGCCTTGGCCCAGGGCCGTGATGTCATCGTCGAGCGCTATGTGCGTGGCTCTGAGCATCGCTTGTTGGTGGTGGGTGACCGCATGATTGCCGCTTGCCGAGGAGAGGGTGCCAGCGTCACAGGCGATGGTCAAAACACCGTGCGCGAACTGGTTGAGCTCCAAATCAATTCAGACCCCCGCCGCGGCAGCGTGGGCAACTTGCCCCTCGAACTGGTGGTGCTGGCCGACAACAGCCCCGAAGTGCTGGAACTTGCTCGCCAAGGCTTGACCATCGACAGCGTGCCCGCTCTTGGGCAGTCGGTGTTGGTCAAACGCACCGGCAACATGACCACCGACATCACCGATGTGGTGCATCCCGATGTGGCGGCTCAGGCCGTTTTGGCCGCACGTGTTGTGGGCTTGGACATCGCTGGCGTCGATGTGGTGACCCCTGACATTTGCCAACCCTTAGGCACCCAAGGCGTAGTGGTTGAAGTCAATGCAGGCCCCAGCTTGTTGATGCACCTGAATCCGGCCGAAGGCCAACCCCGATTGGTCGGTCAAGCGATTGCCGATCACCTCGTGCCTCTCACTGAGACGGGCCGTATTCCTGTGGTCGGCTTGATGGGCGATGGTGACACCACCAAGAGCGCCAAACTGATCGCCTGGCTCTTGCATTTGCAAGGCCTGTTCACCGGTCTGGCGTGCGCGGATGGTTTGTTTGCGAACCAACGCTGCCTTTTCAAAGGCAATGCCATGGACTTTGAGCAGGCCGAACGTTTGCTCATCAACCGCTCTGTGGAAGCGGCCGTTTTTGAAAGCGACGCACGACATCTGCTCACCCAAGGTTTGGCTTATGACCGTTGCCAAGTCGGCATCGTCACCCAAATGCCCAAAGCAGCGCCCTTGGAAGACTTGTACCCCGGGCCTGACGAAAAAATACCCAGCTACATCCGCACACAAATTGACTTGGTATTGCCCAGTGGCTATGCCGTCTTGAATGCCGCAGATGAGGCTGTGGCCGATCTCGCCCAGTTTTGTGATGGCGGTGTGATCTTTTTTGCGCCCGATGAAAGCAACGAGCGCTTGATGGCGCACCACAAAGAAGGCGGACGCGTGGGCTTTTGGCGCGATGGTCAGTTGATCCTGGCCGAAGGCACTCATGAGCAATCGGTTTTGTCCTTACAGCGACCCGGTGTGTCGCGTTTGCTCAAAAACAATTTGCTCAGCACCCACGACATGCTCGTGGCCGCTTGTGCGGCATGGGCCATGGGCATGGATCCAGACCTGATTCGCGCCGGTGTCAAAAGTTACGGCCAAACCCCTTCCGTCTGAATCGGCTCGACAAAAACAACAGGAACCCATCTTCATGGAAGTGTCCCGAATTCGCGCTTTGCGCGGCCCCAACTTGTGGAGCCGCCACACGGCCATCGAAGCCATCGTCACCTGCACGGCAGACGAACAAGGTCTCAGTCCACAACACCCCACAGAGCAACATCTGCGCCGAATTTTCCCGGAAGTCGGTCCCTTTGACGCCATACGGCCCGGGCTTGCTGTCAGTTTGGCCCATGCCCTGGAAAAGGTCACCTTGGGCTTGCAAATCCAAGCGGGTTGCCCTGTCTCGTTCAGCCGCACCACGCCGACCGAAGAGCCGGGCGTGTACCAAGTGGTGGTCGAGTATTCTGAAGAAACCGTGGGCCGCAAAGCCCTCGAACTGGCCGAAAAACTCTGCAACGCTGCTATTTCGGGCATGGGCTTTGACCTCGAAGCCTCGATTGCTCATTTGCACGAGCTGGACGAAGACGTCCGCTTAGGCCCCTCAACAGCGGCCATTGTGGATGCCGCCTTGGCACGGGGTATCCCGGTCAGGCGCCTGACCGATGGCAGCATGGTGCAGTTTGGCTGGGGTGCCAAACAGCGCCGGATTCAAGCGGCCGAAGTCGATACCACCAGCGCCATCGCGGAATCCATCGCCCAAGACAAGGCCCTGACCAAGAGCCTGCTTCATGCAGCGGGTGTACCCGTTCCATTGGGCAAACCTGCCAGCACACTGGAACAAGCTTGGCAGATCGCCCAAGACGTCGGTTTGCCTGTGGTGGTGAAACCCCAAGACGGCAACCAAGGCAAAGGGGTCTCGGTCAACATTTCAGACCGCGCCGCCTTTGACAAAGCCTATGCCACGGCCCTGCGCTACGGCGTGGTGATGGTCGAGAAATTTTTGCCAGGACATGATTACCGCCTATTGGTGGTGGGCAACAAACTGGTGGCCGCCTCCCGGCGGGAACCCCCATTGGTGGTCGGCGATGGCAAACACACCGTTCGCCAACTGGTCGACCTGGTCAATGCCGACCCCAGACGCGGCGATGGTCATGCCACCTCATTGACGAAGATTCGCTTCGATGACATCGCCATCAGTCGCTTGCATGAACAAGACCTGCAACCCGAATCCATACCGGTCAAAGGTCGACGGGTTTTGCTGCGCAACAACGCCAACCTCTCCACGGGTGGTACGGCCACCGATGTGACCGACGACGTCCACCCCGAAGTGGCCAGCCGGGCGATCGAAGCGGCGCAAATGGTGGGTCTCGACATTTGCGGCGTGGACATCGTGTGCGAATCCATCCAGCGCCCCCTTGAAGAGCAAAACGGCGGCATCGTTGAAGTGAACGCCGCGCCAGGCCTGCGCATGCACATCAGCCCCTCTTATGGCAAAGGACGGGACGTTGGCAAAGCGGTGATTGAACACATGTACGCCTCAGGTGACCACGGGCGCGTGCCAGTGATCGCCGTGACGGGCACCAACGGCAAGACGACGACAGTTCGCTTGATCGCCCACCTGATGCGCAGTCAAGGCCTGCGCGTGGGCATGACCAACACCGATGGCGTTTACGTCAATGGCCGGCAAACCGACTCTGGTGACTGCAGTGGCCCCCGCAGCGCTCGCAATGTGCTCATGCACCCCGAAATGGACGTGGCCGTTTTTGAAACCGCACGCGGAGGCTTGCTGCGCGAAGGTCTGGCCTTTGACCGCTGCCAAGTGGCAGTGGTCACCAACCTCGGCACGGGTGACCATTTGGGCCTGAACTACATCACCACCTTGGAAGACTTGACGGTCGTCAAGCGCGTGATTGTGCTCAACGTCGAGCCCACTGGCATGGCCGTGCTCAATGCCAATGACCCCGCTGTTGCCGCCATGGGCCGGCACTGCCCGGGTGATGTGACCTTTTTTGGTTTGGATGCCAACCAACCTGTTTTGGCCACACACCGTGCCCAGGGCAAGCGCGTGGTGTACATCGATAAAGGCGACATCGTGGCCCAAAAAGGCCCGAAAGTTTTCCGCATTCCACTGATTCAGGTGCCTTTGACACGGCAAGGTCAGATTGGTTTTCAAACTGAAAACGTGTTGGCCGCAGTTGGTGCGGCATGGGCTGTTGACATGCCCTGGGCCATCATTGCCGAAGGCTTGTCAAGCTTTGTCAGCGACATCCAGGGTGTGCCTGGGCGCTTCAACGTTTTTGACTACCGGGGTGCCACCCTGATTGCCGATTACGGCCACAACCCCGATGCCATCCAAGCCTTGGTGCAAGCGGTCGAGAACATGCCCGCCCAAAAACGCATGGTGGTCATCAGTGGGGCTGGCGACCGACGTGACCAAGACATCCGGGACCAAACCCAGATTTTGGGCAAAGCCTTTGATGAAGTGTTGCTCTACCAAGACGCCTGTCAACGGGGCCGCGAAGACGGCGAAGTCCTCGGTTTGTTGCGCGAGGGTTTGCAAGGTGCAGCCCGAACCACCCATATTCAGGACATTCAAGGTGAGTTCAATGCGATCGATGTGGCTTTGTCCCGCTTGTCACCAGGTGACCTGTGCTTGATCTTGATCGATCAAGTCGAAGAAGCCCTCGCCTACATCACGGCCAAAGTCAAAGCGACCCACTGATCAGCATGGCCAACAAGCTGCTGGCGATGTAAACCTCAGCCCAAACCCACCAACGGCGCCCAGTGGCCGCTGGTTTTTCGACCTTCTCGTAAAGCCAGGCACCCGCTACCAACGAGAGAAAGAGCGAAACCAACATGCCTACGGCGTTGATCCAGACGCCCGTGGGCCACACATGAGTGACCACGGCATTGACCAGCAAGCTGACCGCAAAGTGCACCACAAAGACGCTGTAGGACACTCGCGACAACCAGCCCATCACTTGCCGGCCCAAGCCTCCAACCTGGCCTGTGCCCGTCATCCAGACTTTGGGGGCTCCAGCCAAACCGATGGCCACACCCAAAGCAGTGGCCACGCGCCAGCGGGGTTCAAGCCACCAAGCCACCGCGCCCAGCAACAGAATGCCCGCCAGGCCGATCGCTTGAGATTTGGCATTGCGCACTGCATGCGCCAGCCAGCCAAGGCCATAAGCACCTAAAAAATACAGGTTCAGGTCTTCCAATTCAGCATGGCGGTTCCACCACCACAAAGACGCTGCTGCAAGCACAAACCACAAACCGCCCAACCATGCTTTCAGCGACCACTGAGGCCACATTGCCTGGGCGCGCTGCGCCAAAAGCATCAGCAACAAGGCCGAAACATACAACTGCAAGTCAACCGCGACATACCAAACCCCGGCAGACAAACCGTCCATGTCCGACAGATGCTGCAAGAAAAAAACATGGGCCAAAGTCTGCCAAAACTCGGGCGGTGGGGACAAAGAATCATGGTCAAAGAATGGGCGCAGCAGCTCAGTCACCAACACCGTCAAGCTGAGCGCTGCAAGCAAGGGAATGGCCAGCCGAAGGTAACGCCTGCGCACCAAGCCCCAAATTTGTTGTCCCGCCAAAGGCCCCAGCTTGGCCAAGCTGTTGGCCGTGAGGTAACCACCGCAAACCAGGAAAACCTGAACGGCCAAACGCCCATGCTCGTTCAACCAACCGACCAAGAGTGGCCAAGCCTGGGCCACCACATCGGCCATCGGCCCATAAAAGGCCAGATGGTGCAGGACAATGAACAGGCACCCCAGCCCTTTGAAAACCTCCAGCAAGCCCGCACGCTCAGTGGCAGAAGGGCTTGGGTGTTCCATTGCGGCCCGCTGGGCTTTCACATTGCCAAACGCTGGCGAGCAGCTTGGTATTGGGCCTTGAGCTGGGCCACCAGATCGGCCGTGCTTTGCACCGCATGGATCGCGCCAATGCCCTGGCCGCAGCCCCAAATGTCTTTCCAGGCTTTTTTGGCATCACCACCAAAGTTCATCTTGCTGGGGTCAGACTCGGGCAGGTTCTCAGGGTCGAGGCCCGCCGCACGGATGGACGGAGCCAGGTAGTTGCCGTGCACGCCAGTGAACAGGTTGCTGTATACGATGTCGTCGGAGTTGCTGTCCACAATGGCTTGTTTGTAGTCATCGGCCGCACGCGCTTCGGTGGTAGCAATGAAGGCCGAGCCGATGTAGGCGAAGTCCGCGCCCATGGCTTGGGCCGCCAAAATCGCATCGCCCGTGGCGATGGATCCGGACAAAGCCACTGGGCCGTCGAACCACTGGCGAATTTCTTGGATCAAAGCAAACGGACTTTTTACGCCTGCGTGGCCGCCTGCACCGGCCGCCACAGCGATCAGGCCGTCAGCACCCTTCTCGATCGCTTTACGAGCGTGCTTGTTGTTGATGATGTCGTGCAACACCACGCCGCCATAGCTGTGCGCAGCTTGGTTAATTTCTTCACGCGCGCCCAAAGAGGTGATGATGATCGGTACCTTGTACTTGACGCACATGGCCATGTCGTGCTCCAAGCGGTCATTGCTCTTGTGCACGATCTGGTTGATGGCAAAAGGCGCGGCAGGCTTGTCAGGGTTGGCGGCGTTGTACGCGGCCAGGGTCTCG
>JBIKKE010000047.1:0-13424 GCA_044360575.1 Limnohabitans sp.
AATCACTGGTTTCATGGAGTTTGAGCGCATCGAAGAGGGCTACAAGCCCGTCACCGAGCGCTTGAAAAACTACGGCGAGTTTGTGATCGGCTTGACGCCCGAGCAGTCCAAAACACAAGCGGCGCGCTGCATGGACTGCGGCACACCGTTTTGCAACAGCGGCTGCCCGGTCAACAACATCATTCCGGACTTCAACAACTTGGTGTTTGAAGGCGACTGGAAAAACGCGATCGAGGTGCTGCACAGCACCAACAACTTCCCCGAGTTCACAGGCCGCATCTGCCCTGCACCTTGCGAAGCAGCTTGCGTGGTCAACTTCAACGACGATGCCGTGGGCATCAAGTCGATTGAGCACGCCATCATTGACCGTGCTTGGGCCGAAGGCTGGGTCACCCCCCGCCCTGCCAAAGTCAAGACGGGCAAAACTGTGGCCATCATTGGTGCAGGCCCTGCCGGCTTGGCCGCAGCCCAGCAGCTGGCGCGTGCAGGCCACGACGTGACCTTGTTCGAGAAGAACGACCGCGTGGGCGGCTTGTTGCGCTACGGCATTCCTGACTTCAAGATGGAAAAGACCCACATCGACCGCCGCGTGCAACAACTCGAAGCCGAAGGCGTCACCATTCGCACCAGCGTGTTGGTGGGTGAGTGGCCCAAGGACTCCAAGGTCACCAACTGGGCCAAGGAAACCATCAGCGCCGAGCAACTCAAGAAAGACTTCGACGCGGTGTTGCTCACGGGCGGTTCCGAGCAGTCGCGTGACTTGCCTGTGCCTGGGCGTGACCTGGAAGGCATTCACTTCGCCATGGAATTCTTGCCCCAGCAAAACAAGGTCAACGCGGGCGACAAGCTCAAGGGCCAGTTGCGCGCCGACGGCAAAAACGTCATCGTGATCGGCGGCGGCGACACCGGTAGCGACTGCGTGGGCACCAGCACACGCCATGGCGCTGTCAGCGTGACCCAGTTCGAGGTGATGCCCGAGCCACCCGAAAAAGAAAACAAGGCGCTGGTCTGGCCCTACTGGCCCATGAAGCTGCGTACCAGCTCCAGCCACGACGAGAGCGCCGAAAAAGGCCTCTTGCAGCGCGAGTTCGCCATTTCCACCAAAGCCTTCATCGGTGAAAAAGGCAAAGTCACCGGTCTGACCACGGTGCAGGTCGAGTTCAAAGACGGCAAGATGGTCGAAGTGCCCGGCACCGAAAAAGAGCACAAAGCCGACATGGTGCTGCTGGCCATGGGTTTCACCAATCCGGTGGCCACTGTGCTTGACGCTTTTGGCATCGACAAAGACGCCCGTGGCAATGCCAAGGCCAGCACCGACTTCACAGGCGGCTATGCCACCAACGTGCCCAAGGTGTTTGCCGCTGGCGACATGCGCCGGGGCCAGTCCTTGGTGGTGTGGGCGATCCGCGAAGGCCGTCAAGCTGCGCGCTCGGTGGATGAATTCCTCATGGGGACCAGTGACCTGCCACGATGAGGAACATTCGTTCTAGGTAAAATCCCTAGAATTTCCCGGCCAGAGCGATTTCTGCCGGGAGCCTCTAACATCGCAAGAGCCGGTCTTCCCGGCTTTTGTTTTTTCATGAACGCCACGACTCCAACCCTTCCGCTTGTTGAACTGCGCGACCTGAGTTTCGGGTACGGTGACCGCGTCATCTTGAAGAACCTGAGCTTCAACGTGCCGCGTGGACAAGTCACGGCCCTGATGGGCGTGTCGGGAGGCGGCAAGACCACAGTGTTGCGCTTGATCGGCGGACAGATTCGCGCCAGCGCAGGCCAACTTCTGTTCGATGGCCAAGACGTCACCACCATGCGCCAAGCCGAGTTGTATGCAGCTCGACGCCGCATGGGCATGCTGTTCCAGTTTGGGGCCTTGTTCACCGACATGAGCGTTTTTGACAACGTGGCCTTTCCCTTGCGCGAGCACACGGCTTTGTCGGAAGACCTGATCCGCGACATTGTGCTGATGAAACTCGATGCGGTGGGTTTGCGCGGTGCGCGTGACTTGAAGCCCTCAGAGATCTCCGGCGGCATGAGCCGCCGTGTGGCCTTGGCCCGCGCCATTGCGCTCGACCCCGACCTGATCATGTACGACGAGCCTTTTGCCGGTCTCGATCCGATTTCTCTGGGCACAGCGGCCCGATTGATTCGCCGTTTGAACGACAGCCTGGGCATCACCAGTGTGGTGGTGTCGCACGATGTGACGGAAACCTTTGAGATTGCCGACCATGTGGTGATTTTGGCCAACGGTGGTGTGGCCGCCCAAGGCACACCGGCCGAGTTGCGTGCCAGTACCGACCCACTGATTCACCAGTTTGTTCACGCCCTGAGTGATGGCCCGGTGCCTTTCCATTACCCGGCTCCTACGGCCGCCCAAGACTATGACCGGAGGTCGGCATGATGGTCAGCCTGCTGGGCACCTTGGGCGCGCACACTCGACAGATGCTGGCCAATTGGGGCTTTGCTGCGCGCTTGTTTTTCAAGCTGTTGGGCATGTCTGGCGCAGCGCTCAAGCGGTTTGGCTTGGTGCGTGACCAAGTGCATTTTTTGGGCAATTACTCTTTGGCCATCATCACCGTGTCGGGCCTGTTTGTCGGCTTTGTGCTGGGCTTGCAGGGCTATTACACACTGCAGCGTTACGGTTCGGCCGAAGCGCTGGGTTTGTTGGTGGCGCTCAGTTTGGTGCGCGAGTTGGGCCCGGTGGTGGCGGCTTTGTTGTTTGCAGGCCGCGCAGGTGCTTCGCTCACGGCCGAGATTGGCCTGATGCGCGCGGGTGAGCAACTCACCGCCTTGGAGATGATGGCCGTGGACCCGGTGCAGCGTATTTTGGCGCCGCGGTTTTGGGGTGGCATCATTGCTTTGCCTTTGTTGGCTGCGGTGTTCAGCGCTGTAGGCATTTTGGGTGGCTATGTCGTGGGCGTGCTTTTGATTGGCGTGGACGCAGGCTCTTTCTGGAGCCAGATGCAAGGCGGCGTGGATGTGTTCAAGGACGTGGGCAACGGCATCATCAAAAGCATGGTGTTTGGCGTGGCTGTGACCTTCATTGCTTTGTTGCAAGGCTATGTGGCCAAGCCCACCCCAGAAGGTGTGGCCAGTGCCACCACGCGCAGTGTGGTGGTTTCTTCTTTGTCGGTGTTGGGGCTGGATTTCATCCTCACTGCGATGATGTTCAGCATTTGAGGAGGACGGTATGCAACGTTCAAAAAATGATGTGTGGGTGGGTTTGTTTGTGTTGCTTGGTGCCGTAGCTGTGTTGTTCTTGGCGCTCAAAGCTGCCAACTTGCTCACCTGGAGCTTCAACAAGGGCTATGAGGTGACGGCCAAGTTCGATAACATTGGTGGACTCAAGCCCGGAGCCGCCGTCAAGAGTGCTGGTGTGGTGGTGGGGCGCGTCAAAACCATCGAATTTGATGGCGAATCTTTTCAAGCCAAAGTGACCTTGACCTTGCAAAGCGAACACGCTTTCCCCCAAGACAGTTCGCTGAAAATTTTGACCAGCGGCTTGTTGGGCGAGCAATACCTCGACGTATCGCCGGGTGCCGATGAGAAAAACCTGGCTGCAGGAGACCGCATTGGTTCGACCCAATCGGCGGTGATTCTCGAAAATCTCATCAGCCAGTTTTTGTTCAACCAAGCTGAAAAATCTTCTGAGGGCCAAAAGCCATGAATTTGCTCAAAAAACGATTTTGGATGCTGCTTTCGGGCCTGGTTTTGTTGGCCTTGCAAGGTTGTGCCACTGTGAAAAGCGCCGATGCGCGTGACCCCTGGGAGCCCATGAACCGCAGCATTTACCAATTCAATGATGCGATAGACACTGTTGCGCTCAAGCCAGCCGCCCAGCTTTATGTTCAGGTTTTGCCCGGCATGGTGCGCACGGGGGTGAGCAACTTCATGGGCAACTTGGGCGATGTTTGGTCTATGGCCAACAGCGCCATGCAGCTCAAAGGTCAAGCTACGGTAGAGACCTTCATGCGTATCAACGTCAATACCTTCATGGGATTGGGTGGCATTTTGGATGTGTCCAGCGAGATGGGCATCGAAAAGCGCCGTGAAGATTTTGGACAGACATTGGGCTATTGGGGTGTTCAGCCGGGTCCCTATGTGATGCTGCCCTTGTTTGGGCCTTCTACGCTGCGTGATGCATTGGCATTCCCAGTCGACATGCAAGGCAATGTGACCAACAGTTTGGCAGATCAGGCCACTCGCAATGCTTTGTTGGTCACCCGTTTGGTGGACACGCGGGCAGGTTTGCTCAAGACGGTGGATGCCATCAAAGCCTCATCGCTAGACCCTTATTCGTTTGTGCGCGATGCGTATTTACAAAAAAGACGCAACGACATCTACGATGGCAACCCGCCTTCAAGCTTCGACTACAACGAAGCGCCCACTTCGCCTCGATAAGCCCGTTACAGTTTCTCACATCGCTTTTCGCATCTGGTCGTACAGTTACTACATGGTCAAAACTTTATCTTTCTCTTTTTTGAGTCGCCGCCAGTGGCTGGTCAGCGTCTGTGCCTTGGCCATGTCTTTGGGGGCGGTTGGTGCTTCTGCAGCCGAGGAAGCACCCGAAGCGTTTGTTCAACGCATTACCAATGAGACGCTCAACGCGATCAAGGCCGATAAGGCTTTGCGATCGGGTGACATTCAAAAAGTCATGCAGTTGGTCGATAGTCAACTGATGCCGCACGTCAATTTCCGGCGCATGACCGCTTTGGCCACGGGCCCCGCTTGGCGCAGTGCCACGCCTGAGCAGCAAAAACGCCTGCAAGACGAGTTCAAAACTTTGCTGGTTCGCACTTATTCAGGCGCACTCAGTCAAATCACCGACCAAGTGGTGGTGGTCAAGCCCTTGCGCCGTGGGCAAGATGACAAGAATTTGGTGGTCAACACCGAAGTGCGTGGCAAGGGCGACGCTGTTCAACTGGACTACCGCCTTGAAAAAACAGCGGGTCAAGGCGCGGGGTGGATGATTTTTGACCTGAACGTGTTGGGCGTTTGGCTGGTGGAAAACTACCGTAACCAGTTCACCAAAGAGATCAATGCTGGCGGTATCGACGGTTTGATTGCCAGCCTGGCCGCCCGCAACAAATCCAACGCCAAACCTGCTTGAGCCACTTTGTCATGACGCCACTCAAGTTGCCCACGGCCTTGTTGCACGCTCAGGCCAATGCCTGCCTTGCGCAGTGGGTGGCGCAATTGCCCAAGGTGTTGCCGCCTCAAGTCGTGCTGAATGCCGCCGATCTGGTCAATTTTGATTCATCGGCTTTGGCGGTGATCTTGGGTTTGCGCCGGGTCTTGACCCAAAAGGGCAGTGATTTGAAGCTGGAGGGCATGTCGCCACGACTGCTTGAATTGGCCCGTTTGTACGGGGTTCTTGATTTGCTGCAACCGACCTGAAATTTGGCTTTTCAGGCCATTTGGCCTGGATCCCCTTGATCCACTCCGGGGTGTGCAGACCAGCACTTAAAATAGACCCCTTACATGTCAGCGCTCTCTTTTCAATCCGTCTCCAAAATTTACCCAGCCAAACAGGCGGGCGCAGCCGCGTTCACAGCGCTTGATCAGGTCAGCTTTGATGTGGAAGAGGGCGAGTTCTTTGGCTTGCTGGGCCCCAACGGCGCCGGCAAAACCACCCTCATCAGCACCCTGGCGGGCCTGAGCCGCCCCACCAACGGGCGCGTGCTTGTGCATGGCCACGATGTGCAAACCGACTACGCCGCTGCGCGCCGCCTGCTCGGCGTGGTGCCGCAAGAGCTGGTGTTCGACCCTTTCTTCACGGTGCGCGAATCGCTGCGCATCCAGTCGGGCTATTTCGGCGTAAAGCACAACGATGCCTGGATCGATGAACTGCTGGACAGCTTGGGTCTGACCGACAAAGCGGGCTCTAACATGCGCCAACTCTCGGGCGGCATGAAGCGCCGTGTGCTGGTGGCGCAGGCCTTGGTGCACAAGCCGCGCGTCATTGTGCTGGACGAGCCCACTGCCGGGGTCGATGTCGAGCTGCGCCAGACCTTGTGGGCCTTCATCGCCAAACTCAACAAGCAAGGCCACACCGTCTTGCTCACCACCCATTACCTGGAAGAAGCCGAAGCCTTGTGCGGGCGCATCGCCATGCTCAAACGCGGGCAGTTGTTGGCTTTGGAGCGCACGTCTGATTTGCTGCGTTCGGCCACCAGCCAGGTGCTGCGCTTCAAGCTCGACGGCGACCTGCCACCTGCCGTGGCGGCCATCGCCCGTGTCACCGGCCGCATCGTGCAGCTGCCGGTACACAACGCGGTGGAGATCGAAAACCACTTGGCCACCCTGCGCACCGCAGGCTTGGTGGTGGAAGACGTAGAGATTCGACAGGCCGACCTGGAAGACGTGTTCCTTGATGTCATGAACCGCAAACAATTGGCCTCGGGGGCTTTGGCATGACGGGCTGGCAAACGCTTCTGTACAAAGAAGTTCTGCGCTTTTGGAAAGTCGCTTTCCAAACCGTCGGGGCGCCCGTGCTCACTTCGGTGTTGTACATGCTGATTTTTGGCCACGTGCTCGAAGACCACGTCAAGGTTTACGACAACGTGGCCTACACCTCGTTTTTGCTGCCTGGCCTCATCATGATGGGCGTGCTGCAAAACGCTTTTGCCAACAGCTCGTCCAGCTTGGTGCAAAGCAAGATCATGGGTAACATAGTGTTTTTGTTGCTCACGCCCCTGTCGCACCGCAGCTGGTTTGTGGCCTACGTGGGCTCGTCGGTGGTGCGTGGCCTGGCCGTGGGCCTGGGCGTGTTCGTCATCACCGGCTGGATGGTCGATATCCGCTTTGTCTACCCGCTGTGGATTTTGGCCTTTGCCATCATGGGTGCGGCCATGATGGGGGCTCTGGGCGTGATCGCCGGGCTGTGGGCTGAAAAGTTTGACCAGATGGCCGCCTTCCAGAACTTCATCATCATGCCCATGACTTTTTTGTCGGGCGTGTTCTATTCCATCCATTCGCTGCCGCCGTTTTGGCAAAAGCTCAGCCACCTGAATCCGTTTTTCTACATGATCGACGGTTTCCGTTACGGCTTTTTTGGTCAAAGTGATGTCTCCCAGTGGATCAGCCTGGCGGTGGTGGGTACCGCCTTGGCGCTCATCAGCGGCTTGACCCTTCACCTTTTGCGCATCGGCTACAAAATCCGGAGCTGAAACCCCCATGAACGCACAGCAACTTCAAGACATCATCGCCGCAGGCCTCGACTGCGCCCACCTGACTGTGGAGGGCGATGGCCGCCACTGGAGCGCGGTGGTCGTTTCCGACGCTTTCGCAGGCATGCGCCCCATCGCACGGCACCAGCGTGTTTACGCCACGCTGGGCCAAAAAATGCACACCGACGAGGTGCATGCCTTGTCGATGAAAACCTACACGCCTGCCGAATGGGCTGCGCAAAACAATTGAACGCCTTTGGCGACCACGCAAGACCCCACTGACCCATGGACAAACTGATCATTCGCGGCGGCAAGCGCCTGCAAGGCACGCTCGATGTGGCGGGTGCCAAAAACGCGGCCCTGCCCGAACTGTGCGCTGCGCTGTTGACGGCCGAGCCCATCACCTTGAGCAATGTGCCGCGTCTGCAAGACGTCTCGACCATGCTCAAGCTGATCCGCAACATGGGCGTGACGGTCGAGCACCACGATGATGGCCGCGTCACCCTGAATGCTGGTGGCCTGAACAACCCCGAAGCCCCCTATGAGTTGGTCAAAACCATGCGCGCCTCGGTGCTGGCGCTCGGCCCTTTGCTGGCCCGCTTTGGCCACGCCAAGGTGTCCTTGCCCGGCGGTTGCGCCATTGGCTCGCGCCCGGTGGACCAGCACATCAAAGGCTTGCAGTCCATGGGTGCCATCATCACGGTGGAACACGGCTACATGCTGGCCAGCTTGCCCGAGGGCCGCACGCGCCTGAAGGGTGCGCACATCACCACCGACATGGTCACCGTCACAGGCACCGAAAACTTCATGATGGCTGCGGCTTTGGCCGAAGGCGAGACGGTGCTGGAGAACGCCGCGCAAGAGCCGGAAATCGGCGATTTGGCCGAGATGCTGATCAAGATGGGCGCGAAGATCGAAGGCCACGGAACACGCCGCATCCGCATTCAGGGTGTGGAAAGACTGCATGGCGCTCAGCACCAGGTGGTGGCTGACCGCATCGAGGCGGGCACCTTCTTGTGTGCTGTTGCGGCCACAGGCGGTGACGTGGTGTTGCGCCACGGCCGAGCCGATCACCTGGACGCCGTCATCGACAAGTTGCGAGAAGCCGGTGCCACCATCGAAGCCGGTGAGGGCTTCATCCGTGTGAAAGCCGAAGGCCGCTTGAAGGCCCAGAGCTTTCGCACCACCGAATACCCGGGCTTTCCGACCGACATGCAAGCGCAATTCATGGCGCTCAACTGCATCTCGCAAGGCGCAAGCAAAGTGACCGAAACGATTTTTGAAAACCGCTTCATGCACGTCAACGAACTGGTGCGCTTGGGTGCACACATCCAGATCGACGGCAAGGTGTCGGTGGTCGAAGGCGTGCCCCAACTCTCAGGCGCCACCGTCATGGCCACCGACCTGCGCGCTTCGGCCAGCCTGGTGATCGCCGGTTTGGTGGCCGATGGTGAAACCACCGTCGAGCGCATCTACCACCTCGACCGGGGTTATGACCGCATGGAAGCCAAATTGCGCGCCCTTGGCGCCGACATCGAAAGGGTGAAATGATCACGCTGGCCCTGTCCAAAGGACGCATCTTTGATGAAACCCTGCCGCTGCTCAAAGCCGCCGGCATCGAGGTGCTGGAAGACCCTGAAAAATCACGCAAGCTGATTTTGCCCACCAACCAGGCCAACGTGCGCGTGGTGCTGGTGCGCGCCAGCGACGTGCCCACCTATGTGGAATACGGCGGTGCCGACTTGGGCGTGACGGGTTTGGACACCTTGATCGAGCACGGTGGCCAAGGCCTGTACCAGCCGCTGGACCTGAACATCGCCAAATGCCGCATGAGTGTGGCTGTGCGTGCTGACTACGACTACGCCAGCGCGGTGCGCACCGGCTCGCGCCTCAAAGTGGCGACCAAGTACACCGCGATTGCGCGTGACTTTTTTGCCACCAAGGGCGTGCACGTCGACATGATCAAGCTTTATGGCAGCATGGAGTTGGCCCCGCTCACCGGCTTGGCCGACGCGATCGTCGATCTGGTGTCCACCGGCAACACGCTCAAGGCCAACCATTTGGTCGAGGTGGAACGCATCATGGACATCAGCTCGCGCTTGGTGGTCAACCAAGCCGCGCTCAAACTCAAACAAGTACCGATCCGCGTCATCATCGACGCCTTTGCGGGTGCTGTGAAGAAAGACTGAACATGGGACTCCAGGCCAAACCCTTGCAGCTGAACACGGCAGACGCCGATTTTGAAGCGGCCTTCGCGGCGCGCCTGCATTGGTCTGCCGACACCGACGCCGCCATCGAGCAGCGCGTGGCCGACATCCTGGCCGATGTGCAAAAACGCGGCGATGCGGCGGTGCTGGAGTACACCCAACGTTTTGACGGCCTGCAAGCGGCCGATGTGAAGGCCTTGGAGATCACCCAAACCGAGTTGCAAGCCGCTTTGGACAGCCTGCCTGCCGAACAGCGCGAGGCCTTGCAAGCCGCCGCTGCCCGTGTGCGTCAGTACCACGAGGCGCAAAAGAAAGCATCGGGCGAAAGCTGGTCTTACCGCGACGAAGACGGCACCTTGCTCGGCCAAAAAGTCACGCCGCTCGACCGCGTGGGCATTTACGTGCCCGGTGGCAAAGCCGCTTATCCGTCTTCGGTTTTGATGAACGCGATTCCAGCCCATGTGGCTGGGGTGCAAGAGATCATCATGGTGGTGCCCACGCCCAACGGCGTGCGCAACCCGCTGGTTCTTGCCGCTGCCTGTGTGGCGGGCGTGAGTCGCGCCTTCACGGTGGGTGGCGCGCAAGCTGTGGCGGCGCTGGCTTATGGCACCGCCACCATCCCCAAAGTGGACAAAATCACCGGCCCTGGCAATGCCTATGTGGCCAGCGCCAAAAAGCGCGTGTTTGGCACCGTGGGCATCGACATGATCGCGGGCCCTAGCGAAATTCTGGTGCTGGCCGACGGCACCACCCCGGCCGAATGGGTGGCGATGGACCTTTTTTCACAGGCCGAACACGACGAGCTGGCGCAAAGCATCTTGCTGTGCCCTGATGCCGATTACATCGCCCAAGTGCAAGCCGCCATTGACCGCCTGTTGCCCGAGATGCCGCGCGCAGACATCATCGCCAAGTCACTTAACGACCGGGGTGCTTTGATCTTGACGCGCAACATGGAAGAAGCCTGTGCCATCAGCAACCGCATCGCGCCCGAGCATTTAGAGGTCTCCAGCCGTGACCCGCACCGCTGGGAGCCGCTGCTGCGCCACGCGGGGGCCATCTTCATGGGCGCATTCACCAGCGAATCGCTGGGCGACTATTGCGCAGGCCCCAACCATGTTTTGCCCACCAGCGGCACAGCGCGCTTTTCGTCGCCGCTGGGCGTGTACGACTTCCAAAAACGCAGCAGCCTGATTGAAGTGAGCGAAGCCGGTGCCCAGACATTGGGGCGCATTGCTGCCGAGCTGGCCTATGGCGAAGGCCTGCAAGCCCACGCCCGCGCTGCCGAACTCCGTTTGAACCCTGTGCCCCCGATGCGAGACCCGAAATGAGCAACGTCAGCCCCCAACTCATGCAACGCATTCGCCAAGACGTGCAGTCCATGCACGCCTATGCCATCCAGGATTCGGCGGGCATGGTCAAGCTCGATGCGATGGAGAACCCGCACCGCTTGCCTGCAGACCTGCAAAAGGCTTTGGGCGAGCGCCTAGGCGCGTTGGCGCTCAACCGCTATCCCGGCGAACGTGTGAACGAACTGCGCCATGCGCTGGCCAGTTACGCGGGCATGCCCGAAGGCTTTGACATCATGCTGGGCAATGGCTCAGACGAATTGATCTCTTTGCTCGCCATGGCTTGCGATGTGCCCGGCGCTTCCATCCTGTCGCCTTTGCCGGGCTTTGTGATGTACGCCATGAGCGCCCAGTTGCAAGGCCTGGCCTTTCATGGCGTGCCGCTCACGGCCGACTTTGAACTCGACGAAGCCGCCATGCTGGCCGCCATTGCCGAGCACAAGCCGTCCATCGTGTACCTGGCTTATCCCAACAACCCCACGGGCAACCTCTGGAACGACGACACGATCGAGAAGATCGTGCTGGCCCAAGGCGCGCAAGGCGGCTTGGTGGTCATGGATGAGGCCTACCAGCCCTTTGCCAGCCGCAGCTACGCAGGCCGCATCACGCGCCACTCGCATGTGCTCTTGATGCGCACGCTGTCCAAGTTTGGCCTGGCCGGTGTTCGTCTGGGTTACATGATTGGCCCCAAGGCTTTGGTGGCCGAGGTTGACAAAGTGCGCCCGCCTTACAACATCAGCGTGCTCAATGCCGAGTGCGCATTGTTCGCGCTGGAGCATGCCAAGGTGTTTGCCGCGCAGGCCCAAGACCTGCGCCAAGAGCGCACCCGTTTGTTGCAAGCACTGACGGCCTTGCCCGGCGTGCAGCCTTTCCCCAGCGAAGCCAACATGATCTTGGCCCGCGTGCCCGATGCTGCCAAAACCTTTGACGGCCTGAAGGCCCACGGCGTGCTGATCAAGAACATTTCTAAAATGCACCCACTGCTGGCCAATTGCCTGCGCCTGACGGTGGGCACCGCCGCAGAAAACGACCAACTCCTTGCTGCTTTGAAAGCCTCCTTATGAACCGCACCGCTGCAGTCACCCGCAAAACGGCCGAGACGAACATCCGCGTCGCCATCAACCTGGACGGCACAGGCCAAGCCAAGCTGGCATCGGGCATCGGTTTTCTGGACCACATGCTGGACCAGATCGCGCGCCATGGCTTGATTGACTTGGACATCGCTTGCGAAGGCGATCTGCACATCGACGGTCACCACACGGTCGAAGACATTGGCATCACCTTGGGCCAGGCGTTTGCCCAAGCGATTGGCGACAAAAAAGGCATCCGCCGTTATGGCCATGCCTATGTGCCGCTGGATGAAGCCTTGAGCCGCGTGGTGGTGGACTTTTCAGGTCGCCCCGGTCTGCACATGGACGTGAACTTCACTTCCGGCTCGCTGGGTTCACTCGACACCCAATTGATTTACGAATTCTTCCAGGGCTTTGTGAACCACGCCCTTTGCACGCTGCACATCGACAACCTCAAGGGCGTCAATGCGCACCACCAGTGCGAAACCATCTTCAAGGCCTTTGCCCGCGCCATTCGCGTGGCGCTCGAGCTGGACCCCCGCTCGGCGGGTGTGATCCCTTCCACCAAAGGCAGCCTCTGACATGAGCGTTAATCGCGTTGCTGTGGTGGACTACGGCATGGGCAACCTGCGCAGTGTGGCGCAGGCGGTGATGCATGCGGCTTCCAGTGTGGACCATGCCGAAGTGACCGTGACGTCTGACCCGCAAGTGGTGCGCAACGCGCACCGTGTGGTCTTGCCAGGGCAGGGCGCCATGCCCGACTGTATGCGCGAGTTGCGTGAGTCGGGCCTGCTGGATGCCGTGCTTGAAGCCGCCGCCAGCAAACCCTTGTTTGGCGTGTGCGTGGGCATGCAGATGCTGCTGGACCACAGCGACGAAGGCAACACGCCGGGCCTCGGCTTGATCCCCGGCCGTGTGGTCAAGTTTGAGCTGGCGGGGCAAATTCAGCCCGATGGCACCCGCTACAAAGTCCCGCAGATGGGTTGGAACCAAGTCTGGCAAGCCACGCTTGCCCACCCGCTGTGGAGCGGCATTGACGACGGCAGCTGGTATTATTTTGTGCACAGCTTCTACACTCAGGTCGCCAACCCGGCGCACGCTGCGGCCGAAACCGATTACGGTGGTCGTTTTGCCTGTGCCATTGCCCGTGACAATATTTTTGCCACCCAGTTTCACCCCGAAAAAAGCGCGGCCCAAGGTCTGGCCTTGTTCCGCAATTTCCTCCACTGGCAGCCTTGAGAAGTTTTCACTGCCGTTTTGCTTCCTTCACCTGTTTTTAATTCGCCATGATTCTGATCCCCGCCATTGACCTCAAAGACGGCCACTGCGTTCGCCTCAAACAGGGCGATATGGACCAAGCCACAACGTTCGGGGAAGACCCCGCCGCCATGGCCCGCACCTGGCTCGAAAAAGGCGCACGCCGCTTGCACTTGGTGGATCTGAACGGCGCCTTCGCCGGCAAGCCGCAAAACTTCAGCGCCATCAAGTCCATCCTCAAGGCTGTGGGCGACGACATCCCGGTGCAGCTGGGCGGCGGCATCCGCGATCTGGACACGATTGAAAAATACATCGACAGCGGCCTGCGCTACGTCATCATCGGCACCGCAGCCGTCAAGAACCCCGGCTTTTTGAAAG
>JBIKKE010000264.1:0-3762 GCA_044360575.1 Limnohabitans sp.
CCAATCATCCAGCAACTGGCCGGCACATTGCCCGCAAAATTTGCTTGTGGTGGTTCGACGAGCCGCCAGAAGCGGCCGTCAAAGAATTGACGCAGGTGTTCGCCAGCACGGGCGGCAATCTGCAGGCGCTCTGGCAAAGTGCACGCGCTTTGCACCAGCGCATGGGTTCTGGGCCCGTTTTCAAAGACCCCATGCACTATGTGCTATCTGCTGCCCAGGCCATTTGTGGCGATGTACCCGTTGCAAACCCTCAGCCCTTGTTGCGCTGGATGCGCCTGTTGGGCCAGCCCTTACTGGCTCGCTCGACACCCGATGGTTACCCACTCAGCGGCAGCGCTTGGCTCAACCCGGGGCAACTGGCCCAGCGGATTGAATTGGCACGCGAGATGGTGGCCAACGCTGAGCGCTTGATGACACCGGCCCCCATTTCACCGGATAGCCCGCCAGACCGAAGAACAAGATTCAAACTGAATGACCTGAGAAGTACCCCGTGGGGTCAGCAATGGTTGCAACAGAACCCTGAAATGAGAAGCATGGCATCTGGAGAGGACCCACAGGATGCTTTAGACCTGTGGGCTTTGTATTTGGCCAGCCCGCAATTCATGTACCGCTAGTGGGGGAGTAGCGGGCGTTTATTCAGCGCGAAGTATTGCCTTTGCAGTAACAACATGAAGACCACCGGAGCGGTGCAGCCGCCCGATGGGCCTTGCTGCGCTGTTGTGAGTCGGCAACCGACTCGAGCGCTCCCACCTCAAGCGCCTGCAGGATCTCAAGCTCTTCATCGTCGTCTTTCTTGACAACAGAAATTTTTTGTCCTGGGTACTTGATTTGTGTGGGTGTGATGGGTTTACCCCGCTTCACACCTCGCTCGTTGTAATCAAGTGTGATACGCTGAAACTTGATTGGAGATATATATGGACCGTATCACTCTAGAACCAGGCAAACGCGGCGGACGGCCATGCATCCGGGGACTGCGGATTTCTGTTTATGACGTGCTGTCCATGTTGTCGAATGGCATGTCGCAGGATGAAGTGCTGGAGGACTTCCCCGAATTGACTCGGGAAGACATCATGGCGGCACTGGCCTACGCAGCCGACCGCGAACACCAGGTGTACTCGCTGAGAGTGCAATGAAACTGCTGCTGGACAACAAGGCCTAGATAGTGTCTGCGCTAGTGACCGATGCCAGAGCATCGATCGAGCTGATCTCTTGAGTCTCCCGCACTCAAAGTCCGCCAATGTCTACACACGGGATTGTTTGGCGGTGATGTGTGTGCCCCTTCCCACGCAGGAGCGCTCTCCGAGCGCGAATGACCCACCAGCGTTTGGCATGTTGAAGCATGCCAGGTGCAGCGGGCTGAGCGCAAGGCTTGGCGCAGTTGGTCGCCCACGTCGGGGCGGGCGGCAAAGGGGTCGGGGGGGTGTGGCCCTGAACGATGACTTCCATGCGACTTTGCCGACTTGGGCAGCCGCACGGCGGTGGCATCTGCGCTTATGCGTTATGTAACAAACGGGCAGATACGCCAGTTTCCGCGCGAATTTAAGAAAAAAATCTGTGGATAAGGGTTTTTTGAAGAAAATCTTGTCCTCAGAAAGAAAATATGGGCTTCCTTCCACTGTGTTTGACGCCATACAGGATGAGTGGCAGAGGTTGTTTGCCGCAGTGGAATGAAGTGAAATCAGTGGGCTTGCTGAAGAAAGCGGACCGCACGAGCGTGGCTGCTGGCGAGGATCCACAGGATGCTTTAGACCTGTGGGCTTTGTATTTGGCCAGCCCGCAATTCATGTACCGCTAGGCTGCGCAGGCACTACACAAGCCCCAAATTTTGAGGCCTGGCATCCGGGAAGATGGTGCCGAGTGCAGCGGGGCTAAGGCCATACAGTTGGTTGAATACGCCCCCCAAGACATTCCGATAGTCGTTCAATACCGGCATGTCGCGGTTTTGGTGCAGGGTGTTAGCCTTCAAGTCGGCTTGTTCACCTCGGATATGGCCGCCTTGTATGGCGCCACCGGCCAGCCACATGACATTGCCATGGCCGTGGTCGGTACCGCCGCTGCCGTTTTCATGAAAGGTGCGGCCAAATTCAGACATCACCACCAGGGCTGTTTTTTTCCACTCAGGCCCCAATTCGTCGGCAAAGCTTTGAATGCCCTGACCCAAGGCTGCCAGGCGGTTGGCCAGCAAGCCTTGCGCATGGCCTTGTCCGGCGTGGGTGTCCCAGCCGCCAATGTCCATGAAAGCAATGGACAGGGATTTGCGTTCGCGCATGAAGCGGGCCACCCTTTGCGCTTGTTGGGCAAAGCCAGCGGCGGGCAGGGCGCCTCGGGCGCTGTAGTCCATTTCTTTCATCAGTTCTGCGCTCAATGCTTGCCGCAGGCCCAAGCCTTCGGTGACCATGGGTTCTAGGCGATGCCCGGCATACATGGCCTGCACCTGGTGCAAATAGGCTTGGGCGTTTTTACGGTTGACGTTGACGGTGACGGGTGCATTGACCACCTTGGCCAAGCCACTCAGGGCCACGGGTATGTTTTGCGTGAAGCTGATGGCTTGCCCCCCCAAAACTTGCGCCAATCGGTTCAAAAACCCGTCGCCCACGTCAGGGCGTTGATCGGGGCGCTTGCCAGTTTCCATCCAGTCTTGTGCCTGAAAATGGCTGCGAGACACAAACGAGGTGCCGCTGAACGGCACAAACGACAGTTCAGAGGCCTTGAACAATTCTCCTGCTGTGTCGGCCAACAGGGGGTGCAAGCCCCAGCGGCCATCGAGCCGCATGACCCCCAAATTGGGGTCCAGGGCGTTGGGCGGCGCTATCGCAATGCGTGGGCGTGCTTCGTAGTAATAGGGGTCTGCATAGGGCACCAGGGCACTCAGGCCGTCGTAGGCGCCGCGCAGCATCAGCACCACCAAGCGGACGTCGGTCACGCCTTGGGGCGTGGCCCACAATTGTGTGGGAACCAAGCCGCCCGCAGCCATCAGGGAGAGGAGTTGTCGCCGGTTCATGTCAAATTCCTGTTTTCAAGGCGGTCCAGCAAATCGTGGGCAACTGCAGTATGAACCTGCAAACCGTTTTGGACGGGAAAAACGCGTTGCTTTTGCGGAAAAGGCAGCTTGGGCATCTCTGTTTGCGCTGCATGCCAGGCAGACCAGGCTTGCCGGTAAGCCGTGCGTGCAGGGGCTTCGCCACGCTCATCGTTGTGGGTTTCTTCGTTGCGGGTCAATGAGTCTTTCAGGTCCAGCTGCAACATCACTGGGGTGTCCAGAATCTGCAAGGCGCTGGGGTCAAACCTGCGAATTCTCTGGAAAATTTCTGCATCTGCCCCAATGCGAACACTGTCCCATGCCCCCAATTTTTGGTCGAAATACGCGCGGTTAAACAGAGGTGATGGAAAGCAAAGGCGCAAGGCACCGTCCAGGCTGACCCAATCGAGTGGCTGAAAGCGGGTGAATTGGCCATTCATGTCACAGCGCAGGGTGCGCCCCATGGTGACGGCCAGTCCAGAACCTTTGGCATGCAGCAAGGGTTGCAGCTGCTGTTCAATGCGGTTAGGGAAAGCCCAATCGTCGGCATCGTGCGCCGTCAGGTATTGGCCCTTGGCCACCGTGAGCCCGACGTTTTTGGCCACATAGGGGCCGCCATTGGTGTTCAGGGCCAGCACCTTGACCCGTGCATCTTGGCTTTGCAAGTCATGGGCGATCTGCAGGCTGTTGTCTTGGCTTAAATCGTCTACCAAGATCAGTTCAAGGGTTTGCCAAGTTTGATT
>JBIKKE010000048.1:0-13309 GCA_044360575.1 Limnohabitans sp.
TCATCTATTGAAAATCGGTGGTGCAGAGGTCAAGATAATTGATGAATCCTACAATGCCAATCCGCTCTCAATGCGTGCAGCTATTGATCTTGTAAAAAACCAACCTTGTGTCGATGGTGGACGCAGAATTTTAGTACTCGGCTCAATGCTGGAGTTGGGTGAGCATGAGCAAAGATACCACCTCGAGTTGGCTGACACTATAAATGATGCACGTCCCGATAAGGTGATCCTTGTTGGAAGTTTGATGAGTGATCTAAGTTCAGTTTCAACTAAGAGCGGGCTGGATGTTAAATTTCTGACTGGTGTGAATGGGCTCAAAGAAATATTGACTGAAGGTGCGTGTGCCGGTGATTTGATGCTGTTTAAAGCTTCGAATGGCATTGGATTGCATCAAGTTGTGAAATCATTGATTTCTGAATTTTCGGACTTGAGCTAAATGCCGCTTTATTATGAAAAGACCAACCAGTTTTTTTGTATTCCGCTGGTATGGAGCCTATTTATCAGCTTTGCAGCAGCGCAAGATGACAGTCCATTGAAATGGGGTTATGTAGCAAGCCGCGAAATCTGCTCAGATTCTCTAGGGTATCTTTGGGTGACCCACGAATTAGGAAATGATTGTGTGCGGTATCAAGTCTCTCAGGCGCTTGAAGGCAATAAAGGGGTTGTCATTTATTTTTCGGGTGATCGCGATAGTTTACTCAAAGTACCTATTAATGAAATTAGAAACAATACAGTTGCCCAGCGTGAAAAAGTAGCTCGAAACCTGTCCGCGAAATTAGGTGTGCCGGTGATTCTTGTTGGCCGACCTGGGACATACGGTACCTCGGGCGATCACCGTCTGCGGCTTCGGCTACGTGAATTTACGATTCTAAAAGCAGCAGTTGATCGTTTGAGATCCCGTTATGCGCTGACCGAAATGACATTGGTGGGGCATAGCGGCGGCGCTACTGCCGCTGCTGCATTGTTGACACTGAGCGTTGAGAACGTTCGCTGTGTCGTTCTGACGTCGGGTGCATTTGGATTGATGGAGCGTGCACGTAGAAGAGCGTTGGAGGCGGGAAGAGAGTTCGATATAACTGGCCACCCTATTTTGTACGACCCGATTTATAACATAGAAAAGATACCTAAGATAAATAACAGAAAAATATATGTGCTAGGAAATGAATACGATAAGGTAACGCCATTTGACCTCCAACAGCGGTTTTATACGGCACTTCGTGATCAAGGACATAACGCGGAGTTGCGTAGAGAGAACGCGCCACCACCACGATTTCATAACTTGGAAGAAAGAGCCACCACCGAGGCTGTTGTAAGTTGCAATGCTGGCTAATGGTTACGGTTTCTCCACAAGTGTTTGGTTCTTTTGGCAGTGTTTTATTCATGGTTTGTCCAGCAGGGTCAATCGTCGGATGGCCAAGTTGCTCTGTGTTTTCGGTTTCTTTAGGTTGGGTGCGACGCACAAGGGCTTGTATGCGGGAGTGCAAAACATGTGTGTGGTACGTTTGTCAATATAGACTTAGGCACCGCTCAACAAGATGTGCGCGATGTCGTCTTCAGAGTCGTTGTTTGTGATAAATACAACGGGGAGCGTATAACTAGCATTTGAGTTTGGTCAAGACTTCAAAACCGTTGATGCCTGGCAATTTGAGATCAAAAAGACAGAGGTCAAATTGATGCTGTTGCAGTTCACTCAGAAAATCTTCTCCGATGTTGAAGTGCTTAATCTGGTGCCCGAACTGAGTGAGATCAAGAATGAATTGATCAGCAAATTCAGGATCATCCTCGGTGTTTCCGATGGCGTTGGATGCAGAAGAGTTGGGTTAATCCAAGTCACCTACAATGCTCGATTTAACTTGGGATAAATTTATTTGGGAAATGTGATTATTATTGATTTGATTAATATTTAAAATTATTATAATTTCAAAATTATTAATTAATAATAATTTATATTTTGCTTTATATTTGTCTTCGGGCGACCAATTGCAGATAATTACTTTCGTAATTTTCGAGTCGGATAAGATGTTTGAATTTACTGAAAGCATAGAATCCCATGCCAAGTCAGTGGAATGTAATTTGAAGACAATACCAGGTTCAGCATTGTCTGGTTTGCTTATGGGTTAATGGTGTTGATTAATTTGAAGAAATGAATCTTTACCAAGCAGGTAGAATTTAATGTAATCAATATTGACATTGATACTCAATTTCTTAATTTCCGGAAAACTATCAAAATTCAAGTCATTGCTTTTTGAATCACTCCAGTTATAAATATAGGTACAATGCTTTTTAAGGAAGCTGTATATGGCCTCTATGCTTGTATCTTGTAGCCATTCGCAGTGAGAGTCGATAAAAATACCGTCGATACTTTTTTCTTGGTCTAGCAAAGCCAGGGGCGAACTGAAAAATCTGACTTCAGTGATTTCATCAAGAATATATTTATTAATTTCGTTATTTTTATTGGCATGGATAACATAAATAACTCTTTCGGCGGATTTTATTGTACTTGAGAATCTTGCGCTATAATTTTTATTATAAAATTTCCCATTATTTTTACAATACTCTGCTAAGGATTCTTGAGGAATTCTGCGGTGACCGCCGGTGGTGCGTGAAGCTTTTAAAATTCCATTGGATACCATTTGCTGGACGGTCCCAACTGATAAACTCAGAATTTTCGCTACCTCTCCAGTTGTGAGGTATTGTTTAACAGGGTCATTCATTTTTGTAATTTCCACTATTGAAATAATCAAATTCTTATTATCAATTTTGTTGGTGCAGTCAACTGCTTTTCATGATTTTAGCAGTTCTTGATTTTTATCTTCTGTGAACTGTAGGAAATCAATTCCCCTAGTGGTTGTTGGTAGGGGTATTAACCATCGGTGTATATCCCTATTAAAAAAGGGATATCTTTACCCACTTGGCAACTGTTTTTGGTGCCATCAAGCAATCCATTCAAATATTGGCTAAGTGAAATTGGAAATGTTGCCTGGCATTTGCTCCGGCACTTTCGAATCGTGAGAGCAGGGCAGAGCACCAAAAATCAAGTCTTTGCAACAAATACAGCTGTAGTTGCGTCAGTTGTTTCTTGGCGTGAGCATTTTTGAGACTTGCAATGGCCTGATAGGTTGAGTGCCACCATGCAGTTGGTGCAGGCACAGGGGCCGAAGCCCTTGCCGCATCAGGTCAGGTGTGCAGCCAACCGACTGGCGGTGAGAGTTTGGTCGGGGGGCATGATGTCTGCCAGTTGCCCATGCTGTGCCACGGCGGCGCAGGCAGCGTCGAAGGCGTTCAGGCCTTGGGCCATGCGGGCGCCGATGAGTCCGGCCAACACATCGCCTGTGCCGCCGATGGCCAAACGGCCATTGCCCGTGATGTTGATGCGCGGCGTTTGTGCGGGCGCGGCGATCACGGTGCCCGAGCCTTTCAGGACCACGCTGCACAGAAAGCGCTCGGCCAGTTCTTGTGCTGCTTGCAAGCGGTCGTTTTGCACTTGGCCGGTGGTACAGCCCAGAAGTCTGGCTGCTTCCAGGGGATGAGGTGTGAGGACCGTGGCTTGCAGGGTCGATTGCTGGTTGGCCCGTTGGCGCAGCGCGTTTTGCAGTGAACGGTCTTGTGCCAGGGCATTGAGGCCATCGGCGTCCAGCACCAAGTGGGCACTGCGCTGGAGCACTTCGGGCAAGACCTGTTCCACAGTCTTCCCGCCGCCGCAGCCGCACACCACATAGAGTTTTTCCAACTCGAGCCGTTTGAAATCGCGTTGCATCACATCGGGCGGTGCACTTTCGCAATAGGTGTGTGACAGCATGCTCAAAATGACGCGCCCCGTGCCCGCGTGCAAGGCGGCAGTGGCTGCCAGGATGGCTGCGCCTGTCATGCCCATGCCGTGGGCGGCCATGCCTTCTCCGCCAATCACGGCCACATCGCCGTGACTGCCTTTGTGGCTGGCGTGCTGTTTGTGTGTCGCCACATAAGGGGCATTGAGCCAGGCCAGTGTTGGGGCGCTGTGTTGGTGAGATTCATACCCCAAGTTCTCAAGCCAGATCTGGCCGCTCGCATCGCGTCCATGCCCCATGAGCAGGCCGGCTTGGACTGCAATGAGGCTCAAAGTGTGGTCTGCTCGTGCAGACAGCGTATCGCCGCTGTCGCAGCCAAGCCACTGTCCAGATCGGGGATTCAATCCGGTCGGAACGTCAATGGCCAGCACCTGGGCAGCACAGTCTTGCATGGCCTGAATGCAGGTTTGCATTTCCATGTTCAGGGGCCGTGTGGCTCCGATGCCCAATAAGGCGTCAATGCACAGATCTTGAGCATCCATTTGCTCAAGCCATTCTGTGGGCACTCTGGGTTCGATGCGCACGCCCGCCTGAAGCGCCCGTTGCAAGGCTGCTTGGGCGTCTGCCGGGCTGTGTCCGGGCGAGGCCTTTAGACTGACCAAAACCTCTTTTCCCCATTGATGCAGGCGTAAAGCGGCTTCCAGACCGTCGCCGCCGTTGTTGCCTGGACCGGCCGCAACCCAAATGCGCCGAGCGTGTGGCGCAATGGCCAAGGCCAGTTGGGCGCATGCCAAACCTGCACTTTGCATCAATGGCTTGGGGCTGAGGGCTTGGAGTTCTGACTCCAGCCGCCTTACGTCCTGAGGCCTCAAGATGGGCTGGGCGTGTGTGCGGCTCAGAATTTGCATGTTTCAGTGCTGTTGGAGCAAGGGTTCAAGCAGCAAGGACAGCTGCAAAATTGGATCGTCGTGCATGGCGGCATGCCAGGCCATCAAGCCCACGGGGAGCTCGCCCGGGGCGTGACAGGGCAGGGAAATGCCGCAGCCGTCGAGGGTGTTCACGGCGCTGGTATTGCGCAAAAGCAAAGCGTTGACCCTGAAAAACTCGGCATCGCGATCACTTCCAGGGGCGACCTCGCTGATGCGAGGCGCTGTGATGGGCGTGGTGGGCGAAAGTACGGCGTCGTAACCCACCAGTGCAGCTTCTACTCGGCGAATCCATCGCTGACGGGCCTGAACCAAATCCATGTATTCATGGGCCTTCATGGCTGAACCTCGCATCACACGCTGCGCCACGCGCGGGTCGTAGAGATCACCTTGCTTGTCAATCAGTTCGCGGTGTAAGGCAAAGCCCTCAGCCGGGCTGAAGCCGCCTGTGCTCATCATGGGTGCCAGTTCATTCAGCTCCGACAAGGGTATTTCGTCAATGTGTGCGCCAGCTGCTCTCAGCGTATGCAGACTGCGCTCAAAAGCTCGCGCCACGGCAGCATCCATGTTGTCTTGCATCAGGCTTGTGACACAAGCCAAACGGTAGCCTGAAAGCGGCCGATGGCTTTGAGGGACTTGTCGGGCGGCCAGCACTTCGTGGGCCAAGATTGTGTCTCGCACAGTCCGCGTCATGGCACAAACCGTGTCGAGGGTGGTGGACAGGGGGTAAGCGCCTTGGGTCGGTACCTGGCGTGCGGTGTTTTTGAAGCCTACGATACCGTTCAAGGCGGCCGGGACACGGATGGAGCCTCCCGTGTCAGAGCCCAGACCGATGAAGGCTGCACCTGTGGCCACCGATACTGCTGCACCTGAACTGGATCCTCCGGGTACATGTGTTTGCCCAGATTGGCCAACGGCTTGGTCGTACAAACCATCCCAGGCTGCTGGCGTGCCGTAGTGCGGGTTGGTGCCAACGCCAGAAAAAGCGAATTCCACCATGTTGGTGCGCCCAATCAGGCCTGCCCCTGCGGCTCGCAGTCGGCTCACCGCCAAGGCGTCTCGTGTGGCGGGGGGCTGATGCGCCAAAACCCGAGAGCCGGCTTGAGTGACTTGGCCTTGGACATCAAAAAGGTCCTTGACCGACACGGAGAGTCCGGCAAGGGGGCTGTTGCCCAGCTTGTGTTGATGGGCTGCAGACTTCAATGCTTCTGGGGTTAACTGGATAAAAACATCTTTGCAAGTATGGCTTGACGCTACCCCCAAGCAGTTTTCGGCTTCAGTCTGAGGATGTGCGTTGCCGTCTCGAATGGCTTGCCGGGTGGCGATCAGGTCAGCTTTCATGAGATGGGGTGCTTTTGGCAGAGTCTGGATGCTATAATCCTAAGGCTTTGCTGAGTGGGGCGTGTGTCTTTTGAGTGTCATTTTTGACATCTCTCAAATGCTTGCATTCATCCAGTCAAGTTCATCCGCGAATCAGTCCCGTCAAGGTGTTGCGTTCGGTTTTTAACCCGACGTGATCTGTGGACTGGTTTTAGACCCAACCTTTGGAGTATTTTTATGTCCGTTACCATGCGCGAAATGCTGGAAGCCGGTGTCCACTTTGGTCACCAAACCCGCTTCTGGAACCCCAAGATGGCCCCGTTTATCTTCGGCCATCGCAACAAAATTCACATCATCAACCTGGAAAAATCTTTGCCGATGTTCCAGGATGCGATCAAGTTCGCCAAGCAGTTGTCTGCCAACCGCGGCAACATTCTGATGGTCGGCACCAAGCGCCAAGCCCGTGAGTTGGTGGCCGCTGAAGCGCAACGCGCTGGCGTGCCTTTCGTTGACCAGCGCTGGTTGGGCGGCATGCTGACCAACTTCAAAACCGTCAAGACCTCGATCAAGCGTCTGAAGGACATGAAGGCACAGCAAGAAGTCGGCCTCGAAACTTTAAGCAAAAAAGAACAGCTGATGTTCAAGCGCGAGATGGAAAAGCTCGAAAAAGACATCGGTGGCATCCAAGACATGGCTGCTTTGCCTGACGCGATTTTCGTGATCGACGTGGGTTACCACAAAATTGCGATTTCGGAAGCCAAGAAGCTCGGCATCCCATTGATCGGTGTGGTGGACTCCAACCACTCGCCCGAAGGCATCGACTACATCATTCCCGGTAACGACGACTCGGCCAAGGCCGTGGCTTTGTACGCCCGTGGCATCGCTGATGCGATCATTGAAGGCCGTGCCAATGCGGTCAACGACGTGGTCAAAGCTGTCACTGAGGCTGCTGACGACCAAGCCGAAGAAGCCAACGCTTCTGCTTGAGTTCCCATGACTCGACGAAAGGGGCTTTGTGGCCCCTTTTTTTTAATCTGACTTTTAGACTGAATACGGAGAAATCAAATGGCTGTAATTACCGCAAGCATGGTTGCTGAACTGCGCGCAAAAACCGACGCCCCCATGATGGAGTGCAAAAAAGCCCTGACCGAAGCCGAAGGCGACATGGCCAAAGCTGAAGAGCTGCTGCGCGTCAAGCTGGGCACCAAGGCGGGTAAAGCTGCCTCGCGCGTAACCGCTGAAGGCGTGGTGACCAGTTTCGTCAGCGGCACCACAGGTGCCATGATCGAAGTCAACTGCGAAACCGACTTCGTGACCAAAAACGACAGTTTCCTGGCCTTGGCCAATGCCGCTGCCAAGTTGGTGGCTGAGCACAACCCCGCTGACATCGCTGCTTTGGGCGCCTTGCCTTACAGCCAAGACAGCTTTGGCCCCACATTAGAAGACGTGCGCAAGGGCCTGATCGGCAAGATCGGCGAGAACATGAGCTTTCGCCGCTTCAAGCGTGCGGCTGGTGGTGCCAAGATCGCCAACTATCTGCACGGTACCCGCATTGGTGTGCTGGTCGAGTTCGAAGGCGACGAAACTGCCGCCAAAGATGTCGCCATGCACGTTGCCGCTATGAAGCCTGTGTCTCTGACCAGCGCCGAAGTGCCTGCCGAGCTGATTGAAAAAGAGCGTTCGGTCGCTGCGGCCAAGGCTGCCGAATCGGGCAAGCCTGCCGACATCGCCACCAAGATGGTCGAAGGCTCGGTCCAGAAGTACCTCAAAGAAGTTTCTTTATTCAACCAGTCGTTTGTCAAAAATGACAAGCAAACCGTTGAACAGATGCTCAAGGCGGCAAATACCACTGTGAATGCCTTCACGTTGTACGTGGTTGGCGAAGGTATCGAGAAGAAGGTTGACGACTTCGCAGCAGAAGTGGCGGCTCAAGTGGCTGCTGCCCAGAGCGCAGCAGCCTGATTTCGTTGACCTCTTGATTTGTCATTTCATTGTCCCAGTTGATCACCCAGGAGCCCATCATGTCTTCACCTAAGCCAGCCTATAAGCGTATTTTGCTCAAGCTGTCCGGTGAGGCCCTGATGGGGGACGATGCCTTTGGCATCAACCGCGCCACCATTGTTCGGATGGCCGAAGAGATCGCCGAGGTGACTCGATTGGGTGTGCAGGTGGCGGTGGTGATTGGTGGTGGCAACATCTTCAGAGGTGTGGCGGGCGGCTCGGTCGGCATGGACCGCGCCACCGCCGACTACATGGGCATGCTGGCCACGGTGATGAACTCCTTGGCCTTGGCCGACGCCTTGGACAAAGCAGGTTTGACAGCACGCGTGATGTCGGCCATTGGCATTGACCAAGTGGTTGAGCCTTATGTCCGGCCGAAGGCTTTGCAGTATTTGGAAGAGGGCAAAGTGGTGGTTTTTGCTGCGGGTACTGGCAATCCCTTTTTCACCACTGACACAGCTGCTGCTCTGCGTGGGGCCGAAATCGGTGCCGAGATGGTGCTCAAGGCCACCAAGGTGGACGGTGTTTACTCGGCCGATCCGAAAAAAGACCCACTGGCGACACGCTACACGGAAATCAGCTTTGACGAAGCCATATCCCGCAATTTAGGCATCATGGACGCCACAGCTTTTGCCTTGTGCCGCGACCAAAAGTTGCCGATCAAAGTGTTTTCGATCATCAAGAACGGCGCTTTCAAGCGCGTGGTTCTGGGTGAAGACGAAGGTACATTGGTTTATGCTTGAGAAAGTTCTGACGAGGAGAACCCCATGACCATTGCTGACATCAAAAAAACCTGCGAAACGAAAATGGAGCAATCCATTGCAGCTTTCAAAAACAACCTGACCCGCATTCGCACCGGACGCGCGAACCCGGCGCTGCTGGACACCATCCATGTGGATTACTACGGCTCTTTGGTGCCTTTGTCGCAGGTCGCTAATGTGTCTTTGATGGATTCACGCACGATCAGTGTGCAGCCATGGGAAAAGAGCATGGCCGCCAAAATTGAAAAAGCCATTCGCGAAAGTGAATTGGGTCTGAATCCGGCTTCTCTTGGCGAGTTGATTCGAGTGCCCATGCCCGCGATGAGCGAGGAGCGCCGCAAAGAAATGACCAAGTTGGCCCGAACCGAAGGTGAAAACGCCAAAATTGCAACTCGGAACTTGCGCCGTGATGCCAACGAATCGGTTAAAAAACTGGTCAAGGACAAAGAAGCTTCAGAAGACGATCAAAAGCGCGCTGAAGCGGATATCCAAAAACTGACCGACAAACGGATGGGTGAAATTGATCAGTTGGTGGCCGCCAAAGAACAAGAAATCATGGCGGTTTAAAAACCTTTCAGTGCCGTGCTTTGCCGCGGCCTGAATGGCCGCCATTAGGCGGCTTTTTTTTTGGAGAGTTCGTGCTCAAACAACGTGTCATCACTGCTGTCGTCCTGTTGGCCTTGCTTTTGCCCGCACTTTTTGCGGTCAGCCCTTGGCCCTTCATGGGGCTTACCGTGGTGTTGATTGCTGCGGGTGCTTGGGAGTGGGGGCGCCTGAATGACGTGGGCTCGCAGCGATCTTGGCTTGGAGCGTTGTTGTGTGGGCTGGCTTGTATCTTTGCGCAACAAGTTGGCTGGGTACACGAAACACCGCCGGTTTTGTGGCTGCTGGCGGGTGCCATGTGGGTTTTGTTGGGCGCTTGGATGATTCAGCGCGGCGTGTCTGGCTGGGCGCTTTGGCCGCGTACATTGCGCTGGATGACCGGCTTGCTTTTGTTGGCCCTGGCTTGGTTGGCCTTGGCTCAGGCACACCAAAAAGGCGTTAATTTTCTTTTGTCTGTGCTGGTGCTCGTTTGGGCGGCAGACGTTTTTGCTTACTTTTTTGGCCGTTCACTGGGGGGGCGTTTTTTCAGCATCAAGCTGGCCCCTTCCATCAGTCCAGGTAAAAGCTGGGAGGGTGTTTTGGGCGGAATTTTGGGTGTTTTTTTGGTCGCCTTTGCATGGGTCGCATTCGACCAAAATGCTGCATCTGACACCCCCAGCTTCTTCACGTTGATCATGGATAAAGGCTGGTGGGTGACTGTGCCGGCTTTGCTGTTCATGTCAGCCATGAGTGTGGTGGGCGATTTGGTGGAGTCTTTGGTCAAGCGCAGTGCCGGTATGAAAGACAGCTCGGGATTGTTGCCCGGACATGGTGGGGTGTTGGACCGGGTCGATGCCTTATTGCCGACTTTGCCTTTGGCCATGATGCTGGTGGTCTGGATTTGAACAGGAGACATAACGCATGAAGCAAGCCCAGTGCATCACCATTTTGGGGTCGACCGGGTCGATCGGCACGAGCACGTTGGACGTGTTGGCCCGTCACCCCGGCCAATACCGCATACATGCTTTGACAGCCTCCAGCCAAGTGGACGTGATGCTGGCCCAATGTGTCCGCTTTTCTCCAGAGTTCGCGGTCATGGTTCAAGAAGCGCCTGCCAAGTTGTTGGCGGAAAAAGTCAAAGCCGAGGGATTGTCAGTCCGTGTTCTTTGGGGTCCTGAGGCCTTGGATCAGGTGGCTTCTGACCCGCAGGTGGATTCAGTGATGGCCGCCATCGTGGGGGCTGCAGGTTTGTCTCCGTGCATCGCAGCAGCCCGAGCAGGCAAGCGACTCATGTTAGCGAACAAAGAGGCCTTGGTGGTCGGCGGAGACGTTTTCCTTCGAGCAGTTCAAGAAGGCGGCGCTTTGTTGCTGCCGATTGACAGTGAACACTCCGCCATTTTCCAGTCTCTGCCAGAGGATTCAGCGACTTGGCAGCGTCGCGTGCAAAAAATCATCTTGACCGCCTCGGGTGGTCCGTTTCGCACCAGAGACCCTCTGACCCTCAAAAATGTGACCCCCGAAGAGGCTTGTGCGCACCCCAATTGGGTGATGGGGCGGAAGATCTCGGTGGATTCAGCCACCATGATGAACAAGGCGCTGGAGGTGATCGAAGCGCGTTATCTTTTTGGCATGTCGCCCGAACAATTGGAGGTCGTCATCCACCCCCAAAGTGTCATCCACTCGATGGTGCAATACCGTGACCACTCGGTGGTGGCGCAATTGGGCACACCCGACATGCGGGTGCCGATCGCTTATGGGCTGAGTTGGCCAGAGCGCATCACTTCGGGCGCTCAAGCGCTTGATTTTCATGCCTTGTCAGCCATGACATTTGAGGCCATGGATGAACCGGATCACCTTTTACGCTTCCCTGGCCTTCAGTTGGCGTGGGAGACTTTGCGTGGCGCCCCTGGCAGTTGCGCTGTTTTGAACGCTGCCAATGAAGTGGCTGTTGACGCGTTTCTGAATAAACGCATCCGGTTTGATCAGATCCAGGATGTCAACCGGGGGTCTTTGGACAGCATGTCATTCGCCGCGCCATTGTGCTTGGATGATTTGTTGGTGCTTGACAGTCGCAGTCGGGTCAAAGCTGAGCAAATCATTGCAAATCTTCACTGATCAGGTTCTGTCGGGGTCCTCTGCGCCAATAGCGCCTGATGTATTATCTTTAATGGCTTTTTGGCTTCATAGCCAAAAAATCCATTACTTTTCGCCCATCGCCATGGCAACGTGGATTTCGGGCTTTTGCCGCGAGGCTCGAAACTTTGACTTTCGACCCCGGTTGTGAATTGGTCTTTGAACGACAGCACCATGATTTTTTTTGATTCTCACCGCTATTGCATACCATTCGCAATCAAAGCCATCGCTTGCGCTGCCATCAGTCTGCCGGCCTGGGCGGTTGAACCTTTTACAGTTCGAGATATTCGCGTCGAGGGCCTTCAGCGCATCGAGCCTGGAACGGTTTTTGCCTCATTGCCGGTCAGAGTTGGAGACCGCTTCACCACGGATACCGGTGCCGCTGCCATTCGGGCACTTTTCGCCCTCGGTCTTTTCAAGGATGTGCGTTTGGAGACGCAAGGTGACGTCTTGGTTGTGGTGGTCGAAGAGCGTCCTTCAGTGGCGTCTGTCGAGTTCGTCGGTCTCAAGGAGTTTGACAAAGATGTTTTGACGAAGGCGCTGAGAGACATCGGTTTGTCTGAGGGCAGGCCCTTTGACAAGGCTTTGGCTGACAGGGCCGAGCAAGAGCTCAAGCGTCAGTACATCAGCCGGAGTTTGTATGGTGCGGAGGTGGTCTCAACCACCACGCCGGTGGACCGTAACCGTGTCAATTTGACGTTCAGCATCACTGAAGGTGGCCCCGCCAAGATTGGTCAAATTGAGGTTGTAAACAACAAGACATTTACCGACCAAATATTGCGCGATCAGTTCAACTTGGACACCGGTGGGTGGATGAGCTGGTACACCAAGTCTGATCGCTACTCGCGCACCAAACTGAATGCTGACTTGGAGGCCCTGCGGTCTTTTTATTTGTCGCGTGGTTTTTTAGAATTTCGCATTGACTCCACCCAGGTGGCCATGTCGCCCAACAAACAAGAGATGTCGATCACCATCAACATCACCGAGGGAGAGCGCTTCATCACTTCGGGAGTCAAACTGGAGGGCAATTATTTAGATCGCGATGATGAGTTCAAAGCGCTGATCAAAATTGCTGTGGGAAAGCCCTACAACGCTGAAACCGTGACAGAGACGACCAAAGCGTTCACCGAATATTTTGGTAAGTTTGGCTTTGCGTTTGCGCGCGTTGAGGCCAAACCTGTGATTGACCGTCAAAATAACCGTGTCCAATTAGTTTTGCAGGCAGAGCCTTCCAGGCGCGCTTACGTTCGCCGCATTCAAGTGGCCGGCAACGACCGCACCCGGGATGAAGTCATTCGCCGAGAGTTTCGACAGTTGGAATCGGCTTGGTACGACGGCGACAAAATTCGCTTGTCGCGTGACCGAGTCGATCGTTTGGGTTACTTCACCAGCGTGAACGTCGAAACCATGGAGGTTCCAGGAGCGCAGGATCAGGTGGATTTGTTGTTCACAGTGACCGAAAAGCCGACAGGCAGTATTTCTTTGGGCGCGGGTTTTTCGTCGATTGAAAAAGTGGCCTTGAACTTTGGCATTCGCCAGGACAATGCGTTCGGTTCTGGCAATTTTTTGGCGGTCGAAGTCAATACCAGTCGTTTCAATCAAAATTTGGTGATCAGCACGACCAACCCCTATTACACACAAAACGGTATCTCCAGAACCTTCGATTTGTTTCACCGAACCACTCGGCCGTTTTTTGGCAACATCAATTCTTACCGAATCATCAATACCGGTATTGGGACGCGTTTTGGAGTTCCTGTGACCGAGACAGATACCGTGTTTTTCGGAATCACGGCAGAACAAACCCAAGTCAAGGAGGGTG
>JBIKKE010000265.1:0-3728 GCA_044360575.1 Limnohabitans sp.
GTCTTTTTCGCTTGGGTGTTTTTGGCGCTCATGCCCGCTTTCATGGCTTCGCCCGCCACATCTTTCAAAGCGGCGGAGGCAATGGTCTGAAACTGCTGGGTCAACGCGCCCCACCATTGCATCGGGTCCACGGCAGGCTGACTCGCCGATTCGGCGGTCTTGGCTTCGCGGGTCTGGCGGGTCTCTTCTGCGGGCGCTTCGCTTGGCGTGGGCTGTGGTGTGGCCGCCTGCGGCGCAGGCTTGGGGCTGAACAGCGAAGACTTGGGTGCGCTGGCAGTGTCGGCGGGTGCGGCCGGTGCAGGCTCACTGACCGGGGGCTTGGCCGTGAACGCCTTGGCCAAATCGGCCATGTTGACGTTCATGCTTTGCAAGGTGGTCAAGGTCATTTTTTGCACCTCCATGGCCTGGATGGTGGCTTTGAGTGCTGTGGTGTTTTGTTCCAACCAAAACAGCACCGACTTCAACTCTTGGATGCGTTTGTCGATGTCTTCAATGCTGAGTGTGGGCGCGACCCAGCTGGCCATGCCGGGGATGCCCGCCGCCGCTGTGGGCTGGGCGGCCGATGCGGTTTTGGACAGGTTTTGCAAAAAATCAAAACCCGGCACGAATTGGCCAAAGCCGAAGGCAGAAGGTTCGCTCATGGCAGATCCTTGAAAGTGATCCGCAAAGCTTAACCCAAGAGACTTCAGCCCTCCACAAACACCCGTGCCTTGCGCGGTGTCAAGACCAAAGTCTCCCCTTCCTTGAAGTCTTGCTGGCGGTACTGCGATGCCGACAGCTGCGCTTCGATGACCGCGTCCTTGCCAAACATGCCCGCTTCCACGGGCTCCAACTCCAGCCGTGCCACTGGCCCCACCACGATGGCACGGGTCAGCTTGGCCACGATGCCGGTGTGCGCCATGCCCGCTGTGTAACGCGTCACATCCAGGTCGTGCGGGCGCACATAGGCAAAGGCTTTGGCGTCTTGCACTTGGCCGTGTTCAGGGCTTTCCAGGCGGATGGCATGCTGGTCAGCGCCAATCAGCATCTCGCCTTCGTGCGCACGGCCGTGGAACAGGTTCACATCACCCAAAAAGCCATACACAAAGGGGCTGGCCGGGTGGTCCCACACCTGTTGGGGCGAGCCGATCTGTTCGATGTTGCCCTTGTTCATCAGCACCACCCGGTCGGCCACCTCTAAGGCTTCTTCCTGGTCATGCGTCACAAAGATGCTGGTCACATGCAGCTCGTCATGCAGGCGGCGCAACCAGCGGCGCAACTCCTTGCGCACCTTGGCGTCCAGCGCGCCAAAGGGCTCGTCCAGCAGCAGCACCTTGGGCTCCACCGCCAGCGCACGGGCCAGCGCGATGCGTTGGCGTTGACCGCCCGACAACTGCGAGGGGTAACGGTCGGCCAGCCAGTCGAGTTGCACCAAGCCCAAAAGCTCATGCACCTTGCGTTTGATTTCGGATTCGCTCGGACGCTGGTTGCGCGGCTTGACGCGCAGGCCAAAGGCCACGTTTTCGAACACCGTCATGTGACGGAACAGCGCGTAGTGCTGGAACACAAAACCCACCTGACGCTCGCGCACATGCACATGGGTGGTGTCTTCGCCACTGAAGGCGATGGTGCCCTGGTCGGCCGTCTCCAACCCCGCGATGATGCGCAGCAGCGTGGTTTTGCCGCAGCCCGATGGCCCCAGCAAAGCGACGAGTTCGCCCGACTCGATGTCGAGGCTGACGTTGTTCAGCGCGGTGAAGTCACCAAACTGTTTGTGGACGTTGCGGATTTCGATGCTCATGGCGTGCGTAACCTGTGTTTTGTGACGGATGGCTATTGCTGTAGGAACCCACCCTGTGGACGATGAAGACCTTCACGGTTCACTCAAGATCGCCCACGGGGTGGGCTCCTACAAAGTCATGACAAGCTCTGTGGATGGGGGCGTTCAGGTGGAGTCTCGGTTGAGGCTTTCAGCTCCTTCTCATGCCGCCACTCGATGAAAGACTTGATGGCCAGGGTGACCAGGGCCAGCAAAGCCAGCAACGAGGCCACGGCAAAAGCGGCCACCGACTGGTATTCGTTGTAGAGAATTTCTACATGCAAAGGCATGGTGTTGGTCTGCCCCCGGATGTGGCCCGACACCACCGACACCGCACCGAACTCGCCCATAGCGCGTGCGTTGCACAAAATGACGCCGTACAACAGGCCCCATTTGATGTTGGGCAAAGTGACCCGCCAAAAGGTTTGCCAACCCGTGGCACCCAACACGATGGCCGCTTGCTCTTCTTCGCTGCCTTGCGCTTGCATGAGCGGAATCAGCTCGCGCGCAATGAAGGGAAAGGTGACAAACACGGTGGCCAAGATGATGCCCGGCACCGCAAACACGATCTTGATGTCGTTGGCTTGCAGCCAAGGGCCGAACCAGCCGTGTGCCCCAAACACCAGCACATAGACCAAGCCCGCCACCACGGGCGACACCGAAAACGGCAAGTCCACCAAGGTGGTCAACAGCGACTTGCCCTTGAACTCGTACTTGGCGATGGCCCAGGCCGCGGCTACGCCAAACACCAAATTGAGCGGCACCGCCACGGCCGCCACGATCAAAGTGAGACGAATCGCAGACCAGGCATCGGGCTCCTTGAGTGCCTCAAGATAAGCATCCAGACCTTTGCGCAGGGCCTCGGTGAACACCGCCGCCAAGGGCAAGACCAGAAACAAAAACATGAACAGCAGCGCCAGGCCAATCAGGCTGCGGCGAATCCAGCGGGCCTCGGTGGTACCCGCCTGGACTTTGTTGGCGGTGAGGGTTGGGCTCATGACGAAGCTCCCGAACGGCGGCGTTGCCAGGTTTGCAAAGCGTTGATGACCAAGAGCAAGATGAAGGAGATGACCAACATCACCAAGGCCACAGCGGTGGCACCCGCGTAGTCGTATTGCTCCAGCTTGCCGATGATGATCAGCGGCGTGATCTCGGACACCATGGGCATGTTGCCGGCGATGAAAATGACCGAACCGTACTCACCGATGGCCCGCGCAAAAGCCATGGCAAAGCCGGTCAGCAGCGCAGGCGCAATGCTCGGGAAAATGACGCGGCTGAAGGTTTGCCAGCGCGTGGCGCCCAGGCAAGTGGCGGCTTCTTCGAGTTCTTTTTCGGTGTCTTCCAGCACCGGCTGCACCGTGCGCACCACAAAGGGCAAGCCAATAAAGATCAGCGCGATGACCACGCCGTTGGGGTTGAAGGCCAGCTGAATGCCCCAAGGCTCCAGGAACTGGCCAACCCAGCCATTGCCTGCCAGCAAAGCCGTCAGCGAAATGCCCGCCACCGCGGTGGGCAAGGCAAAAGGCAAATCGACCAAGGCATCGACGATCTTTTTGCCAAAGAAGTCATAACGCACCAGCACCCAGGCCACCAGCAAGCCAAAAAACACATTGACCAACGCGGCGATCAGCGACGCGCCAAAGGTCAGCCGGTAAGACGCCATCACGCGCGGGCTCGTCACGGCCACCCAGAACTGGTCCCAGCTCAAGGTGAAGGTTTTGAAGACCAGGGCCGAGAGCGGGATCAGCACGATCAAGCACAGGTAAAACAGGGTGAAGCCCAGGGTCAGGTTGAACCCGGGCAACACTCTGGCGGGCACCCGCCGTTTGGCAGGTGCCGCGATGGGCAATGCGGTCATGGCGGGAACTTATTTGACGGTGTAAATCTTGTCGAACTGGCCGCCGTCGTTGAAGTGCACCCGTTGCGCTTC
>JBIKKE010000112.1:0-8087 GCA_044360575.1 Limnohabitans sp.
GCCAGCGCCAGCAGCGCCAACACTTCCAACGCGGGTAAATCGGTCAACGAGCATGAGACACATTTGGCCGCCATTCGCCAGGCAATTTTGAATGCCACCTTGGACAGACCCACCCGCGTGATCAGCACCGCATGGGTTGATCAGCAAGGCGCCTTGCACGAATCGGCTCACTTCCACTCTGAGGCCAAAGTCAGCGGCATCCGTGTTCTGTCGTATTTGCCAGGTGACGAGTCACCCGCCCAAATCAGCGCGGATGTGCTCCCATGGGGCTACCGCCCCAACCAAGCCGACAAAACCTGCAGCCCCGCACCCCGTGCTTGGCGGCTACCCTTGCTGGCACGCACGCACACGGCTGAAGGGTTCAGCGGCCCACAGCTTTTTGCCAGCCAAATGCTGCTCAGCATCGCCAACGACACATGGCACCAACGCATGCAGCAATCTCCAAGGTGGCGCGTCCAATCGGCCACAGTGAGTTCGGCTAACAGCTACCTCCGGGCCTTGAGCGCCAGCGAAGAAGCTCGCAGCGCATGGGTGGCCGATCTTTCTCTCAAACCCCATGGGTCTTCCACGCCTAGCTCTTGGTCCGACCGCTTTTATCCCCTGGACAAACCCCCTGTTTGGCGTTGGACGCTCACACTTAGCCTAGGAAAAGACCCCGCTCAAGCGGGTCCGAGCCCAGCCCTGTGGCAGGCTGAACACACCTTCACCATCGACCCCAGCCTAATGGCCAATCGCCCCAGTCTTTGGCAGCAGCAATTGCAAACAGAAATCCAGACCCAAGTGAATAAATGGGTCACACAACTGGAAAAGCGCACTGAATGCGAACCCGTCCAGTTTCAGGTGGTTCGCGAAGGCACCGAAAGCTTTCAGCTCCAAGCTGGCGCAGGCAGTGGCTTGCGGCCTGGCGACAGGGTCTTGCTGATCGACCCGGCACATGTTCCCAGCCGAATGCTTGAAGCAGGCGTCGCCCAACACTTGGCCTTGGCTCAAGTGGTCAAAGTGGGCCACCACCGCTCTGAGCTGTTGCAACTGGCCGGTCCGCGTCTGCCGCAGCAAGGCGCATGGATTGCCCTGCCCCTTTGACACGTCCCCCCATAACACCAAGGCATGCACATGGCCCCAACCCATAAAATTCATTTCAGCCGTTTGACGACCACCTTGGCGGTCTGCTTGACTCTGCTGCTTTGTGCCCAGGTCGGTTGGGCTTCAGACCCTTCAACAGCTGCCCTGCGCGTCTTGCTCGGTTCTGCCGATCCCACTCAGCAAGCGGCACCCTCGTCTGCGGTCAACAACTCCAACCGCGGCCAACGCCGAACCATCACGGTGATGCGCGGCGAGACCTTAGACAGAGCCGTGCGGCGCGCCCTGCCAGGCTTGCCACTTCATCCGGATTTTTTGCGCCAAGCCTTTGTCAGCGTGAACCCGCAGGTTTTCCCCAAAGGGGCCGCCCATGCCATGCGTACAGGCACAACTTTGCAGGTCCCGACAGCCGATGAGTTGCGCTTCATGTTGATGAGCCAGCACCCCGAAACAGTGGCCTTGTTTCAAGTGGTCGAAGCCTCACCCCCTGCCGAACAAACGCCACAACAGTCCAAACGCAATTGGGTGCGCTTTCCTTAAAGACGCAACGGGCATTGCCATGATCACAGGGGCTGAAACCGCTCACCTCACCCCCAAAATTCCGACCATTTATCTGGATGGAAAGCTCCCCCTGGTGGTCGAGCGCACAGCCGCCGATTTGGGGCTCAAAGATGGGCAAGTCATTCAGGCCATGGTTGAGTCAAGGCCTGAGCGCATTCGCTTGAATCTTCAAGACGCTGCTTTTCTTGGCAAACACATCGATTTACCCAAAGAACTGCCTGCCGGCTTGCGCTTGGCAGCCGGCGATACGGCCCTGTTTCGCGTGCAATTGCAAAGCGACGGATCGATCTTGTTGCGGCCCTTGCAAGCTCAAGCCGCTCCATTGGCAGGCAATGCCCTTCCCCAAGCACAACTGCCCAGTCGCCTGCAGCAACTGCTTTTCAGGCCCCCAGACATGAATGCATTGGCCTTGCTGCTGCGGCCGGGGGGGTTCGACAGTTTGTTGCGAAGTCTCAACCCTGCCACGCCCGAACTCCTGAACTTGCAAAATTGGCAAAGATCAAGGCTCAGCATGGCGCATCTGAGTCCAGAAAAACTCAGCCAATGGATGTCGCGCAGCGGTTGGTTCAATGAGAACTTGTTGTCCAAGGGTCAAACCGAAGGGCCGGTGGACCTCAAAACCACCCTGCGCCAACTCTTGCTCTTGCTGCAAAGCACGGACGCACAAGAGGCCAGCAGGGTGCAAGACGCGATTGATGACATCGAGTCAAGACAACTGACAGCGGCTGAATCACTGACAGGCCGCGAGGTGATGTTTTCCATGATGCTGCCTTTTGTCGACGCAGAACCTGTGGTCATGCGATTTGTAAGGCAACGCCGCCAACCCGGCGAAGCTAAGGCGCCTTTCATCATTCATTTGCATACCCGCAATCGGGATCTCGGCGAGGTTTGGCTTCAAACCCGAATCAGCGACGACATCGATGTCGACATGATCATGTGGGCTTTGCGCGAGGACGTGGTCAAGCGCGCCAAAGAACTCACGGTAAACCTGGAAGACGAGCTCGACAGTGCGGGCTTGCACATGACCCGTTTGCTCATCGTGCACGGACCGGGCCCCTCAGAGCCCATCCCTTGGCAGGCGCCAGAACAAGGCAGCCTGATCGACATTCAGACATGAAACAGCCCATCAAAGAGGCCATCGCTCTTGAATATGGCAAAAACATCACCCCAGTGGTCACCGCCAAGGGCGACGCAGAACTGGCTCTGAAAATCATCGAAGAAGCCCAAAGACATGGGGTCTACGTGGCCGAAGACCCCCAGTTGTTAGCCCTGTTGAGCCGAATCGACATCGACAAAGAAATTCCACCTGAGCTCTTCACCGCAGTGGCGGTCATTTTGTCCTGGGTTTATTGGCTCAAAGGCATGCGCCCTGGGGATGAAAAACAAAACAACTGATGCGAGTGCGTTTTTCAGCCCGATCGCAAAAACAAAAAAGGCCTCACAGAGAGGCCATACACCCAACAGACAGCGCCCTTCCCGTCAAGCCGCCAGGTAGGCCCTGACGCCGTGACGGCTCGACAACTGGCCTAGCCTATCGTACAAATCCTCAGAGGCCGCTGTCCCGCTTTGCAAGGCTTGCAAAGCCCCTTTGACCGCCTGCATCTGACGCTGAAGCAACTGAATATTGCGCAAATGGTCTTGCTTGCACTGTGTCAAACCGGGCAGCAAGGCCTCCCACCACGCGGGCGCAGGAGCTTGGGCACTGGCGATATCGGCCACATGGGCCAGGCGGTTCAAGACCTCGCTTCGCTCAAGCTGCAGCGCATCGAACGCCGTCAGGTCACGCGATTTCAGGGCCTCAAATTCAAGTTGCAACAGAGCCGCCAAACGAACAGCATCCTCTTGAGCCGCATCGATCGATGCCTGCGACCATGAAGTGTCGTTGGTGGACATTGGTGCGTCATTCATCTGAGACATCCCAACATCAGCCTTTGATCATCTTCTCGATGGCCACAAAATTCTCAGCGATTCGTCGGGAATCAACCGGGTACAGGCCCTGTTGAATCGCCGATCTGATGGACTCGACCTTGGCACGATCGAATTCGGGTTCTTGCATGGCTTTTTGAGCCACTTCGCTCAACTGAAGCTCATCCGAGCGCGTGGGCATGGGTCTGACAACCGCTTCCGATGACGACTCAGAAAGAGGCGCCGACACCTTGGCCGCCGCAGGTCGGGTGGGCGCATCCATTTGTGCAATCCGGCGAAAACTGGATATAGGATCGGTCATAGTGATTCTCTTTTCTGGCCTCTTTGACAAGAGCTGAGGCCTCGCTCGGAGATTGAATCGACAGCAGATTCTAAAACTTGAGCGCAAACAATGAAATAATTTTTCGGGATGTCACGGGACACCACTCAAAGTCCCTCCACCAAATTGGGACCCTTAACTTGACCCGTCAAAATGCGGCCAGATTCTTTATTTTTCAGCTTAATTTGGTCATTTAAGCGTCCATCCTGCATGGCCTCCACCCTGGCTGAAATTTGAAATCCTTGGGCTTGACCCACCGACATCAAAACCATTTGACCTCTCTTGACCAACAACATCGGACGGATGTCCTGACTGCGAAGCGGTACATCTGCCTTCACATCACGCACCACCTCGGCATACATCACCTGCGTAACACTCTCCAGAATTTGTCCCGTTAAGCCCTTTGAATCGACATCCACGACGCGAACATGAGATTCATTCAAGACCTGCCCTTTGTAAAGGGGGGCGTTGGCCACCAGAACTTTGCGCATTTCAGCCACGGGCTTGGGTTTAGGTTCTGCCAAGGGCACAGCGCTTGGCACGGCCAATGCGGTTTTGACGGTTGGGCGCAGTAGCACTGAGACCCTTACAAAAATCTGCCATGTTGGTTGGGTACAGCGAACGCGGAGCTTTTCAAGGCTCGCAAAGGGCAAGTCCATCAACAAGGGTTTTTCGCAGGCCCGGACCTGCATGCGCGGATCCATAGGCGCCAACACCACCGCATCTGGCGAAAGCGACTGCTCTTTAGCCACCCACTCCACCACAGATTTTTGTAAGACAGCTTTTGGCGCGGCGACCTCAGGCGCTGCCAAGGGAGCCAGCGAATGGGTGATCAAGCCCAAGCCGAGCAACAACCCCAGCCAACGCCTGTCCCGTAACCCTCGAAGAAAGAGTCGGCACAGCATTTGCTTAGTGCTGTTTTCAAGTGTGGAAGTTTTGACAGTTTTCATCATTTCTAACACCAAGCAAAAAAGAGACCAGCTCAACACTAACTCAGCCAAAACTTGCCTGCACCACACCGCCATGAGCACCTTCATCACCCCGTTGTCGAGCTTGCCAGCCTTGACCGTCTCCGATCAAATTGGGATCGGGGCTGGATCAGCTGCGAGCAAATCGGGTGGCTTTCAACAAGCGCTGGTGCAGGTCACCCAGCACACCACAGTGCAAGCCAAAAAAGGCGACACTTTGATCGGTTTGGTCAAGACCCACTACAAAGCAGGCTCACATCCCCTGTCCGATGCACAGGCCATGCGGCTGGCACAACAGGTAGCCGCCAGCAACGGCATCGACAACCCCGACCTGATCCTTCCTGGACAAAAAATCCATCTGCAGGACCTGAAAAACACGGCCTCACTACCCACCACCAAGGGGGCTTTGAATTTGAACGCGCGGGTCTCCCAACAAATCTGGCAACTGAACCAAACCACACCCAGCGCCAATTTGACGGCCCATGCACTGGCGAGCAGACCCGCCCAATGGACCAGCAACGACACTGGTAAAGAAGCCCATACCGTGCTGGACCGCACGCTAAGCCGGGCCGTGGACAAGGGATTTGTCCAAGCCAGCGAAGTGCCCGCTGCAAAAAGCAAAATTTTGGCCTTGGCCGATCGCTATAACTTTCAACCCGATGACTTTGCGCGCCTGACCCTGATGGAGAGCGGCGGCATGAACCCGCAAGCGAGCAACGGCAAGTGCCACGGCATCATTCAGTTCTGTGATGGTTCCAACCGTGGCGCAGCATCGGTCGGGCTCAAAGACAACCCTCGCGCCATATTGGGCATGGGATTACTGCAACAACTCGATCTGGTTGAACGCTACTTTGGACAAGCGGGTCTGCGCGTGAAAGGCCCGCCCCTTGGTCTGGATGATCTGTACCTGACCGTCCTGACCCCTGCCGCACGAAAAGAGACCCGGACAGACGCCCCCCTTGCCATTGCGGGGCCTCAAACGCTGTATCTGCACATCGGTCAAGACACGCGCAACCCCATCACGCGCAACTCCATCTTGTCGGGCCTGCACCAATTGACTCAAAAACTGCTGGGACCTATGCCCCAATTGGCCCAGGGGTCCAGCGCACCCGCCCCCGCCAAAGTCCACCTGGCTCGCCTCTACGATGAAGTGGCGAAAACCCAAACTTTGGAACAACGCTGAGCAGCGGCCATGTTTTGCCACCCAGCGGCAACAGCGACAAAAGATTGCCGCTTTGAGGTCACGGCTGCCAGAGTCAGCCCAATAAATCACCCAAAAACAGTTGGCACAGCTTTTGCATGTTTCGACACAGCGCAAGCTAACTTGAGGGCCCAACGTCAAAAAAGTGACGGACCGGTCAAAGCAACTCAATCACCAGCACAGGAGTCGGTATGAACTTGTTGAACAACGCACTCGGTGTGCATGAAAAGGCTTTGAACGTCAAAAGTCGGCGCCTGGAAGTTCTGTCGCAAAACATCGCCAATGCCGACACCCCTTTCTACAAGGCACGTGACATCGATTTCAAGGCGGTCATGAGCGCTACGGAACAAGAGAACGCCATGAATGCGACGGCCCAAGGACACTTTTCGGCGGGTCAAGGACTGGATGTGGACGGCATGCGCTTTAGAACACCCTTTAACACCTCGTTTGACGGCAACACCGTGGAGATGAGTGTGGAGCAAGCCCAATACGGTAAAGCCGCTGCCGATTACCAAGCCACCCTGAACTTTCTGGAAAGCCGGGTCAGCGGACTGCGCAAAGCCTTGAGAGGGGATTGATCATGAGCATGGACAAAATATTCGGTATCGCCGGAACCGCCCTCAACGCCCAGTTGACGCGCATGAACTCGACTGCATCCAACCTGGCCAACGCCGGCACAGTCGCCACCACCGAACAAGACGCTTTTCGGGCCAAACGACCAGTTTTCAAGGCCTTGATGAGCGAAGAGATGACACACGCCGGTGCCGCCTACCAAGGCGGCGTCAAGGTAGATCGCATGGCAGACGACGCCGCGCCACCCCGCCGTGTGTCAGACCCCAGAAACCCATTGGCCGACAAAGATGGCTATGTCTACCAATCCAACGTGAGCGAAGTGACCGAGATGGTCGAAATGATGGCCGCCGCCCGCTCTTACCAGAACAACGTGGAAGTCATCAACACGGCACGTCAACTGATGATGCGCACGCTGGACATCTCCAAAGCCTGATCCGAAAGTACCGTATGGCCGACACCATCACCTCCTCCAGCCTGCTCAAGAACGTCTCTCGGTACGAGGATGTCAAAGAGGCAGCCAAAAAAACCAAGGAAGAAATGGGCAAACAGGAATTCCTGACCCTCTTCACGGCGCAGTTGCAAAACCAAAACCCTCTGGAGCCCGTCAAGAACGAGGCTTTTGTTGCCCAACTGGCACAGTTCTCACAGCTTGAAGCCCTGACCAACATGCAGGGTTCTTTGGACAAATTCGTCACATCCATGTCGGGTGAGCGCATGCTCAACAGTGCTTCCTTGATTGGAAAAAAAGTTTCCGTCACGAACACCCCCACCCAGCTGAGCGCCGGTGGCAACATCTCCGGCAGCATCGAATTGCCCCTGGGGGCCAACGGCGTGCAGATCAATGTATTTGACAGCAAAGGCAAGTTGGTGCGCGAGCTGATCGCCGGACCCCAATTGCCCGGCACCATGCCCTTTGAATGGGATGGCAAAGACGCTGCCAACAACCCGGCCCCAGCGGGCTTATACCGCCTCAGCGCCAAAGGCGTGGTCAATGGTCAAACCAAAGATGTCTCGGTCAACACCTTGTCTACCGTCCGCGCCATTGCGACAAATCCGTCCGATGGCAGCGTGAATGTCGAGGTCGACGGCGGCAAAACCATGCTGCTTGCAGACGTCAAGCGGGTAGGTCTCTGACCGTCAAGCCCAAGCCATTACCAATTCAATTATCTGACCCAATCCATCACAGGAGCCACACAGCATGTCGTTTTACACCTCGCTCACCGGACTGAATTCGGCCACGGCCCAATTGGCCGTCACTTCCAACAACATCGCCAACGTGGGCACATCGGGCTTCAAGCGCTCACGCGCCGACTTTGGCGATATTTTCTCAACATCGCCCTTGCAAAAATCTTCCAGCAACATCGGCCAGGGCGTTTCGCTCAAGCAGGTGAGCCAGGAATTCAGCCAGGGCAACATCTCCACCTCGGGCAACTCGCTGGACTTGGCCATCACGGGCGAC
>JBIKKE010000001.1:0-38792 GCA_044360575.1 Limnohabitans sp.
AAAGCTGAGCGCCAAACCCAATGCGCCAAGCCCAATGAGGGTGTAGCGTGTGCTCATGCGGGCAAAGGTGCTTTTCGCACGATGGGGCTTTCACGCACGGGCAGGTTGACCAAGGCGGCAAAAACGCCCAGCGCCACAGCCAAGTACCAAACGATGTTGTAACTGCCTGTTTTGTCGTACAAATAGCCACCCAACCAAACGCCCATGAAGGAGCCGATTTGGTGGCTGAAAAAGATGAAGCCACTGAGCATGGACAAGTGGGCTACTCCAAAAATTTGAGCCACTGACGCATTGGTGGGAGGCACGGTAGACAGCCAGAACAAGCCCATCACTGCCGAGAAAATATAAACACTGGTGGGGGTGAGTGGGGCCAGCAAGAACAACACGATGGCCACTGAGCGGGCGGCATAAATAAAGGCCAAGATGTTTTTCTTGGGCATTTTTTGTCCCAAACTGCCAGCGATGTAGGTACCGAAGACGTTGAACAAGCCGATCAAGGCCAGTGCATAGCTGGCCACTTGCGGGGCCAAGCCGTGGTCTTTCAAGTAGCTGGGCATGTGAACGCCGATGAACACGACCTGAAAACCACAGACAAAGTAACCCGCCATCAGCAACTGAAAGCTGGGGTACTTGAAGGCTTCTTTCAAGGCCTGTGCAATGCTTTGGTCGCGCTGGATTTGGCCCGGTGCGTTCAGGGCTGGCTCGCGCAAGCCCCAAGCCAAAGGCACGATCAGCAAGGCTGCCGCGGCCAAAATCACCAAAGCCGTTTGCCAACCTGCCTGGCTGATCAGCAGGCCCTCAACGGGCACCATCAAAAATTGGCCAAAACTGCCGGCCGCTGCCGCCACGCCCATGGCCCAAGAACGCCGCTCGGCGGGGACGTTGCGACCAATCACTCCGTAGATCACGGCATATGTGGTGCCCGCTTGGGCCGTGCCAATGATCACCCCCGTGAACAGTGCAAAAACCCAGGGGTCTGTGGCCCAAGCCATGCCCAACAGGCCCACGCTGTAGATCACGGCGCCCAAAGCAATCACGCGAAAGGCCCCGAACTTGTCAGCCACCATGCCGGCAAAAATACCCACAAATCCCCAAGACAGGTTTTGGATGGCCATGGCAAAACCAAATTCTTGGCGGCCCCAGCCTTGTGCTTGGGTGATGGGCTGTAACCACAGGCCAAAGCCGTGGCGAATGCCCATGGACAAAGTGACGATGGCCGCGCCGCAAATGAGCACTTGCGCCAATGAAAGAGGTTTGTGTTGCATCGATCGACTTTAACCAATCAGGGGCAAAAAAGTTGTCACTTGGGGACGTTCAGCTCGTAGAAGTCACAAATAGCCTGCCAAGCTTGCTCTGGCGTGTCCACGTAATGGAACAGATCGAGGTCACTCGGGGAGATGGTGCCTTCTTCAAGCAGCACCTCCACGTTGATCAGGCTTTTCCAGAAAGTGGTGCCAAACAGCAAGATCGGCACCGGGCGTGCTTTGCGGGTTTGCACCAGCGTCATCACTTCAAACAATTCGTCCAGTGTGCCAAATCCACCCGGAAACGCCACCAAAGCTTTGGCTCGCATCATGAAATGCATTTTACGCAGCGCGAAATAATGGAACTTGAAGCTCAAGTCCGGGGTGACGAAGCGGTTGGGGTGTTGCTCATGGGGCAGTGCAATGTTGAGCGCCACAGAAATTGCCCCCGCCTCTTGCGCGCCTCTGTTGGCCGCTTCCATGATGCCTGGCCCGCCACCTGTGCAAATGAACAACTTTTCTGCTTTGGGCAGACATGAACATGAGCGGGCCACGAGTTGCGCAAAAAGACGTGCGTTTTCGTAGTGTTCAGCGTTGCGCACCAATGCATCGGCTTTGGCGATGTCTTGTTCCTGGCCGCTTTGCTCCGCGATTTGGCGTTGGGCTTGGGCGCTAGCCCGGTCAACAAAACGGGCGCTGCCAAACACCACCACGGTGTGCTCAATGCCCGCTTCGGTTTGAGCCAGATCCGGTTTGAGCATCTCAAGCTGAAAGCGAATGCCCCGGGTTTCGCGGCGCAGCAAAAACTCAGGGTCGGCAAAAGCCAGGCGATGCGCCTCAGGCTGAAGCCAGTCGCTGGACTGAGCGCCCGCTTGTAATTCGTCCCACGCATGGGGCAGTGAGGGGTCTTTGATGTTTTGAGTGTTTTCCATGGCCTTCATTGTGCATGGGCCCAAAGCGCCTTCATTGCCCATGAAAAAAGCCCCTTGCGGGGCTTTCATGTGGCGTGGTCTGAAGTTGTCAGACGCGTTTGCGGTATTCGCCTGTGCGGGTGTCGATTTCGATCTTGTCGCCTTGGCTCACAAACAGAGGCACTGGCACTTCCATGCCGGTCGCAATTTTGGCGGGCTTGAGGACTTTGCCAGAGGTGTCGCCTTTGACGGCAGGCTCTGTCCAAGTGATCTCGCGCACCACGCTGGTGGGCAACTCGACCGAAATGGCTTTTTCGTTGTAGAAAACCACTTCGAGTTCCATGCCGTCTTCAAGGTAGTTCAAAGCATCACCCATGTTGGTGGCTTCGACTTCGTACTGGTTGAAGTCGGTGTCCATGCAAACGTACATGGGGTCAGCGAAGTAGGAGTAGGTGCAGTCTTTCTTGTCCAGAATGACTTGGTCCATTTTGTCGTCTGCGCGAAACACGACTTCGGTGCCGAAGTTGGCGATCAAGCTCTTGAGCTTCATGCGCACAGTGGATGAGCCACGGCCGCCGCGTTGGTATTCGGTGCGCAGGACGACCATGGGGTCTTTGCCGTGCATGATGACGTTGCCGACGCGGATTTCTTGAGCGGTTTTCATAGGAATTGAGTCTGAAATGAAAGGGTGTGGCTTGCAGCCAAGCCCACTATTCTAACCTGAGGGGGCTGCTTTTGGGTTGAAGAGGCGCGCAGACACTCAGTCCCGCGCCGTCAGGCCTTGGGCCAGAGCGCCCAGCGCAATGCCGCCCAAGGCCCACAAGATGTCGGTGTTTCCGGTACCCAGTGCCGCAATGGCAGGGCCGGGGCAAACGCCACTCAGGCCCCAGCCCACGCCAAAAATGGCCGAACCGATCACCGTCTGACGGTTCCAGCTGGCAGGCTGCGTGAGGAACTGGCCCCCCAGCAAGGGGCGACTGAACCACCGCGGAAAGCCTTTGTAAGCCAGCATGGCCAGGCCAGCAGCACCGCCCATGACCAGCATCAGGCCCCAGTCCTTGAACTGCAAAAAGCCGATGACGACTTCGGGTTGGACCATGGTGGCCAGCGACAGACCAAAGCCAAACAAGGCCCCGGCCAGTAAGGTGACCAGCGCTTTGGGGAAAGTGAGTGTGTGCGGATTCATGCCAGACCTTTCGTCGCCATGGCCATGAGGTTGGCCGTCAAAAAGGCGGTGGCCATAAAGGTGAGCACCGCGCCCAGCGAGGGCAACTGAAGCGAGCCCAGTCCGCAAATGCCGTGGCCCGAGGTGCAGCCATTGCCCAAACGCGCCCCATAGCCCACCAAAAAGCCGCCCATCAGCAACTGCCACACTGGCACGCTGGTGTGTTGCGCTTCGCCGCCTGCCAGCGCAAAGCGCCAGACCAGCGCGCCCAGCACCACGCCCAGCGCATAAACCAGCCGCCAGTTGCGGGTGTTGATAAAGCGGGCTTGCTGGAAAAATGCCTTTTGGGTCACAAAAGACCAGCTGCTGGAAAAGACGGAACTCATGCCGCCGACCCAGCCGTTGAACACATAAAGCAGCGCCACACCAGCGCCGATCGTCAGGCCGCCCAGCAGGTAGTGCTGCCAGCCGAGGGGGAACAGGGTTTCAATCAAAGTCATGGGGCGGGATTATCCGCGCAGGGGACATCAGGGGTTTGATGTCTGCGCTTGTACAAAGGCCATGAGTTGGACGTGCAAAGCGTTTTGAAGGAGCAGTTTGGCGCGTGCAGCTGTGGCGCAGGCGAACCAAGCCTCAAGAATCTCGGGGTTCAAGGTGAGCCAAGCCGTGTTTTCAATCCCGTTCCAAACCCGATGCGCCTGCCGCAGACTCTCTGGCGCTCGCATCCACTCCAGAAACGACTCCAGCTTGGCATGGTGTGCGTTGTCGTCTTGTGGGTAGATGTGCCAGATGAAGGGTTGGCCCGACCACAGAGCGCGCGCCAGAGAGTCTTCGCCGCGCACAAAGTTGAGGTTGCAGGCCCAAAGCATGTCGTCAAAGCCGTTTTGGTCGGTGTAGGGCAAAGCGCTCCAGTTGGGGGGCGCAGGCATTTGGTGCAGGGCTTGCCGCACTGCCGCCAGCGGGCGGCCGGGGGTGACGAGCAGGTGGTGGGGTGTGCCCACCAGTTGGTGCAGCAGCTGGGGCAATGCAGCGGGTTCGTAGCAGAACAGGCTGATCAGCAAGCCGCTCGGTGCCAAGTTGGGGGCGTGTTGCTGACGCCAGGCAACGCGGTCGAAGCTGTGTTGCCGGGTCAGCAAATCGGTCTCGCGCAGCAGGCCGCCGGTGCCCTCTGTGAAGCCGGGGTAGAAAAAGCGCTTGGTCCAGCCTTTGGCCGGGCCGCTCATCACGGGCGAGGGCATGTTGTGCATGCGGGACACCCAGTCTTCGGCGCTCAAATATTCCAGGTTGATCCACGCCGGTTGTTGCGGGTGAGTGGCAACGCCGTGGGCCACAAAGGCTTCGGGCAGGGTACAGCCAAAGGCTTCGATCCACACGTCAGCGGACGCGAGGTTTTGCAGTACTTCGGGTTGGCTGGCGGCTGCCCAGGGCAGCACTTGTAAATGGGGCAGGGCATGGGCGTCGGGGGCCATCCAGGCGAGGGCCGAGGCGTCATCTACCCACAAGCGCACCGATTGGCCTTGGGCCAGCAGCTGGCGAGTTAGGCGCCAGCAAACGCCCAGGTCACCGTGGTTGTCAATCACGGTGCAGAAAATGTCCCAAAGCCGATGCGTTTTCATGGTGAGGGATTGTCGGGGCAATTTGTTTCCCCGTCACAATAAGCGCCATGACAGCGGTACACGACGAATCTTTGCTGGCCCAGGTGGCTGCCCTCCCGGCTTTGCCGGGGGTTTACCGCTACTTTGATGCGCAGGGCAATGTGCTGTATGTGGGCAAAGCCAAGCAACTCAAAAAGCGGGTATCGAGCTATTTTCAAAAGGACCATGGCGGCACCCGCATCGGTCACATGGTCAGCAAAATCGCCCGCATGGAGACCACAGTGGTGCGCTCCGAAGCCGAGGCGTTGCTGCTTGAAAACAACCTGATCAAGTCGCTCAGTCCCCGCTTCAACATTTTGTTTCGGGACGACAAGACCTACCCCTACCTCAAGCTCACGGGCAACGGCACGCTGTTTTTGAAGGCCGTGCCAAGCGCTTTTGGGGTGCCCGAGCCGCAAACCTTTCCGCGCGTGGCGTATTACCGGGGTTCGGTTGAAAAAAAGCACCGGTACTTTGGGCCTTTTCCAAGTGCTTGGGCGGTCAAGGAGTCGATTCAGCTTTTGCAAAAGGTGTTTCGCCTGCGGACCTGCGAAGACACGGTGTTTGCCAACCGAACTCGGCCTTGTTTGCTGTTTCAAATCAAGCGTTGCTCGGGTCCGTGCGTCAACTTGATTACCCCCGAGGCGTATGCCGACGACGTGCACCACGCCGAGCGCTTCTTGAAGGGCGAGACCCAGGCGCTGCTGCAAGAGATGGAGGCCCGCATGATGGCGCATGCTGAACGCTTGGCCTTTGAGCAAGCAGCGGAGGTGCGCAACCAAATGACCGCTTTGTCGCGCGTGCTGCACCAGCAGTCGGTGGACACCGGCACCGATACCGATGTGGACATTTTGGCCGTGCGCGTGCAGGGCGGCCGCGCTTGCGTGAACCTGGCCATGGTGCGCGGCGGTCGGCATCTGGGCGACCGGGCCTACTTTCCGGCGCACGTCGAAGATGCGCATGCTTTGCAGACGATTGAAGACGACGGGCACCCGTTGGTGGCTGTGGAAGTGCAGGTGCTCGAAGCCTTCATTGCACAGCACTACATTGGTATTCCGGTGCCCGCAGCCTTGATCACCAGTGTGGCGGTGGACAAAGCTTTGGTGGCCGCTTTGTCGCAGCAAGCTGGCTACAAAATCGCTGCCGTCCACAATCCGCGCGAGCAGCGCCGAGTGTGGCTGGAAATGAGCGAAAAAAATGCCGACATCAAGCTTGCACGGCTTCTGGCCGAAGAAGGCTCACAACAAGCCCGTACACGGGCCTTGGCCGATGCCTTGGATTTGGCCCCAGACGATTTGGACCAGCTGCACATCGAGTGTTTTGACATCTCGCACACGGCCGGCGAGAACACCCAAGCCTCTTGCGTGGTATTTCGCCAGCACAAGATGCTAAGCAGCGAATACCGGCGCTACAACATCGAGGGCATCACGCCCGGTGACGATTACGCGGCGATGCGCCAAGTGTTGATGCGCCGTTACGGCAAATTGGCTGAGGCTTTGCGCTCGGGGGAGGGTACGGCCCGGCTGCCAGATTTGGTGCTGATCGACGGCGGTAAAGGCCAGGTCAGTATGGCGCGTGAAGTGTTCACCGACCTTGGGCTGGACCTCTCGCGCATTGTGGGGGTCGAAAAAGGCGAGGGCCGCAAGGTGGGCCTCGAAGAACTGGTTTTTGCCGATGGCCGCGAGAAAGTCTATTTGGGCAAAGACTCTGCGGCACTGATGCTGGTGGCGCAAATTCGCGACGAGGCGCACCGCTTTGCCATCACCGGCATGCGGGCTCAGCGGGCCAAGGTGCGCATGGGTGGCAGCAAGATCGAGGAAATTCCCGGCATCGGGCCGCGCAAACGGGCCAAACTGCTGCAGCGCTTTGGCGGGGTGCGTGGGGTCGAAAGCGCCAGTGTGGAAGATTTACTCGGGGTGGAGGGCATCTCGCGGGAGTTGGCCGAGACCATTTACAACGCCTTGCACTGACCTCAAACATTCAGACACACGGGTGTCAGACTCTTGCAGGCATCACATGCCACAATCGAAACCATGTTTTTCACGATTCCCACCATCATGACTTGGACGCGCATTGCCGCGATCCCTTTGATCATTGGCGTGTATTATTTGGACAGTCTGTCAATTGAGACCCAGAACCTGATCGCCACGCTGATGTTTGTGGTGTTTGCCTGGACGGACTGGCTTGACGGCTTTTTGGCCCGAAAACTCAACCAAACTTCAGCTTTCGGTGCATTTTTGGACCCAGTGGCCGACAAGTTTTTGGTTTGTGCGGCATTGCTCATGTTGGTTCAAATGGACCGAGTGAACGTGTTGGTCGCGCTCATCATCATCGGCCGCGAGATCGCCATTTCGTCTTTGCGTGAATGGATGGCGCAAATTGGTGCCAGCAAAAGTGTGGCCGTACACATGGTTGGCAAACTCAAGACCACGGTACAAATGGTGGCTATTCCGTTTTTGCTCTACAACGGCACCTTGTTGGGTGTGATTGATACCCGCGCTTGGGGTGCAGTGCTGATTGTGGTGGCCGCCATCTTGACGGTTTGGTCTATGGTCTATTACATGCAGAAGGCTTTGCCTGAAATCCGAGCCCGCGTGAAATGACCCTGGGCCGATCGTCGGGTGCTTGGGTCTGGGCTACCCCAGTGGTCTTTGTGCTGATCTGGAGTACGGGTTTCATCGTCGCCCGTTTCGGCATGCCACATTCGCCGCCATTTTCTTTTTTGTTGTTGCGCTACTTGCTTTCCATGGCCTGTTTTTTGCCTTGGATTTTGTGGGCCAGGGTTCCTTGGCCGCAAACACGGCAACAGTGGATTCATCTGTCGGTGACTGGCGTTTTGATACAAGCTTGTTATTTGGGAGGCGTTTGGGCGGCCGTCAAGGGGGGAATGGGTTCTGGACTTTCCTCTTTGGTGGTGGGTATTCAGCCAGTGCTCACAGCGATTTGGTTGTCGTGGATGTCCCGCCCATCCTCAGCAGTGGATGCGGCTTCGCCAGCCGTGACCCCCCGCCAGTGGTTGGGTTTGTTGCTTGGATTTGTGGGTTTGTTGATGGTGGTCTGGCACAAACTCAGCGTGTCTAACCCCATGGACCATGTGACACCCGCCAATATGGCGTTAGCCATCGGCGCATTGTTGGCCATCACAGCGGGAACGCTTTACCAAAAACGGTTTGTGCATCCCTGCGATGTTCGAACAGCCAACACCGTTCAGCTCATGGCTTCTGCGGTGGTCACCTTGCCGCTGGCGCTGCTGGAGACTGAAGCCATGAGCTGGAACGATCAATTGATAGGGGCTATGGCTTGGTCGGTTTTGGGCCTGACGCTGGGTGGCAGCTCGCTCTTTTACATTCTGATTCAACGCGGCGCCGCGGCAGCTGTCACCAGTTTGTTGTATTTGGTGCCACCGACAACGGCGGTGATGGCTTGGTTCTTGTTTGGCGAAAGCATCACGACCCTGACCTTGGCCGGAACAGCCCTCACGGCCTTGGGGGTTGCCTTGGTGGTTCGGTCACCTCGGTGAATGCACCCCCATTCACTTGTCTGTATTCTCTGCATTTTTTGAAAAAGGAAAACCCCATGACCCGACACCGTATTGTCGTGATTCCCGGAGACGGCATTGGCAAAGAAGTCATGCCTGAAGGCCTACGCGTGATGGACGCTGCGGCTCGTAAGTTCGGCATCGATTTGCAGTTTGACCATTTCGATTTTTCCAGCTGGGACTATTTCGAAAAGCACGGGAAAATGTTGCCCGACAACTGGAAAGACCAGATTGGTGGCCACGATGCGCTGTACTTTGGCGCCGTTGGCTGGCCTGACAAAATCGCTGACCACGTTTCTTTGTGGGGCTCATTGCTGCTCTTTCGCCGGGAATTTGACCAGTACATCAATTTGCGTCCAGCCCGTCTGATGCCCGGCATCATTGCGCCCGTGGTGCGCCGCGATGGCAGCCCTCGTCAACCCGGTGAAATTGACATGTACATCGTGCGTGAAAACACCGAGGGCGAGTACTCCAGCATTGGCGGGCGCATGTTCCCTGGAACCGAGCGTGAAATCGTGATGCAAGAGACGGTGATGTCGCGCATCGGCGTCGATCGCGTGTTGAAATTTGCATTTGAATTGGCGCAATCGCGTCCCAAAAAACACCTCACCAGCGCCACCAAGTCCAACGGTATTGCCATCACCATGCCTTATTGGGACGAACGCGTGGCAGAAATGGCCAAGTCTTATCCCGGGGTCAATGTCGATAAATTCCACATTGATATCTTGACGGCCCACTTTGTTCAGCGTCCAGACTTCTTTGATGTGGTGGTGGCCAGTAATTTGTTTGGCGACATCCTGAGCGATTTGGGTCCTGCATGCACCGGCACGATCGGCATTGCGCCCAGTGCCAACCTCAACCCAGATCGCAAGTTTCCATCCTTGTTTGAACCGGTACACGGGTCTGCCCCTGACATCGCAGGCAAGGGCGTGGCCAATCCGATTGGTCAAATATGGTGTGGCGCCATGATGCTCGAATTCTTGGGCTACAAAGCCGCTCACGATGCGGTTTTGAGCGCCATTGAAAAAGTTCTTGCGGCAGGAAACGATGCCCCGCGCACGCCCGATTTGGGCGGCAAAGCCAGCACTTCTGACGTGGGACGCGCCATTTGTGAGGCTTTGTGAGGATTTGTCTGGTGCCATCCAGCGCAGCCGGGCTCTTGAATTAAAAACTGTTCCAGCTTTTACGGAGCTTGAATTTCAAGGCTAGAATTAACTATTCCCCGCGTGAACAGAAGGTTTTTAGACGCACCCACAAGGTGATTATTTCTTCCTGCTGTCCACCTATTGTCGATGTCTCGCGCCACGGAACCCTTCTTGTGCTGGCAGGCATCTGTTTAACCACCGTGATAAACGGTCTAATACCCAGAGGTTTTTTGTGAACAAAACTGAATTGATCGAACACATTGCCAAGCATGCTGATTTGTCCAAGGCAGCGGCTGGTCGCGCCCTTGAGGCCACCATGGGCGCAGTCCGTACCACCCTGAAAAAAGGCGGTACTGTTTCTTTGGTAGGTTTTGGTACCTTTGCCGTTGGAAAGCGCGCAGCCCGTACAGGCCGCAACCCACGCACTGGCGCTGCGATTAAAATCAAGAAAGCCAATGTGCCAAAGTTCCGTCCAGGCAAAGGCCTGAAGGACGCTTTGAACTGATAGATATTTGAGGGGGTGCTTAGCTCAGTTGGTAGAGCGGCTCCTTTACACGGAGTAGGTCGGCGGTTCGAGACCGTCAGCACCCACCACCTCATGAACAAAGGCGAACCCGTGGTTCGCCTTTTTTATTGATCAACCGAGACTTCGAAAATGTTTGACGCCATTCGTAACAAATCCAGGATCCTGATGGGCGTGCTGGTCCTGCTGATCATTCCTTCATTTGTTTTATTTGGCGTTGAAGGCTACAACAACCGTGACGCCCGAGGTGTCGTCGTGGCCCAAATCGGGGACGTTGAAATCACCCAGCAGCAATGGGATGCCATGCACCAGCAAGAGGTGGACAAAATCCGTGCATCCATGCCAAACCTTGACCCCAAGATGCTGGGATCGGACGAAGCCCGATATGCAAGTTTGGAGCGAATGGTCAACGATCGAATGATCTCTGTGGCCTCGGAGAAGCAGTTGTTGGTGACCAGTGATCAACGTCTGGCCAATTACCTTCAAAAAGACCCTTCGATCGCCAGCTTGCGCGGCCCGGATGGCAAACTCGACATGGACCGATACCGCCAGTTGGCTTCAAGCCAAGGCATGACGCCTGAAATGTTGGAAGCCCAAGTCCGTCGTGATTTGTCAGGTCAACAAGTCTTGGCAGCTCTTCAGACCTCGGCCATGTCATCGCAAAAACAAAGCGATGTGGCTTTGCAGGCTTTTTTCCAGCGTCGAGAGGTTCAAATGCTGGGTTTTTCTCCGGCCAATTACGTGGCAAAGGTGAAGCTCAACGATGCAGATCTTGAGAAGTTTTATCAATCCCATTCAGACCGATTCCGTTCGCAGGAAACCGCTGATGTGGAATATTTGGTGTTGGACGCCGCTTCATTGGCTAAAAATATCCAGTTGCCCGAGCAAGATGTCAAAACTTACTACGAGCAAAACGTCCAACGTCTTTCGGGCCAAGAGCAGCGCCGTGCCAGCCATATTTTGATCAATGCTTCTAAAGATGCGCCAGCTGCCGATAAAGAAAAGGCCCGCGCTAAAGCTGAATCTCTGTTGGTTACTTTACGGAAGGACCCCAAAGCCTTTGCTGATTTGGCCCGTAAAAATTCGGATGACACCGGTTCTGCGAGCAACGGTGGCGACCTTGATTTTTTTGCCAAGGGCGCCATGGTCAAGGTGTTTGAAGATGCCGCGTTTGCTCTCAAGAAAGGCGAGATCAGCGCCGTGGTTGAATCGGAGTTTGGTTTTCACATCATTCAACTCACAGACATCAAGGCTCCGGTGACCCCTGGCCTCGAATCCATGCGGTCGCAGCTCGAAGCCGATTTGCGCCAGCAACAAGCCAAGCGGCAGTTTGCTGAGTTTGCTGAAACCTTCAGCAACAGCGTTTACGAACAAGCCGATACTTTCACATCGGTGGCTGACAAGCTTCGCTTGCAAATTCAGCAAGCCAAAGGTTTGACCCGAGCCCCCATGGCTGGACAGCAGGGCGTTTTGGCCAATCCTAAAATTCTGGAAGCTGTGTTTTCCGAGGAGTCGATCAGCAAGCGCCGCAATTCTGCGGCCATCGAGCTTGGCAACAACACCTTGGTCTCAGCGCGTGTGGTCAATTACAGGCCAGCTGCATTGCGGCAATATGCCGAGGTGAAAGATCAGGTTCGCGCAGAGTTTTTGACCGAACAGGCCATAGCGCTTGCCAAAGCCGAGGGCGAGGCCCGTTTGGCTGAGTGGCAAAAGAATCCCACCGCTGCTGCCATGGGTTCGGCGCTGATCATTTCGCGAGATCAAACGCAAGGACAAACTCAGAAGCTTGTGGATGCCGTCTTGCGAGCAGATCCAGCCAATATGCCTGCGTTGGTGGGTGTTGATCTGGGTGCCATGGGCTACGTCCTGGCGCGTGTCAATAAAGTTGTGCCGCGCGATGAGCCAAGTGCGCAGCAGAAAGCCCAAACGCGTGAACAGTTTGCTCGCTTGCTGGCCAGCGCAGAGGCAGCCGCTTATATGGCGCACTTGCGGTCGCAATTCAAAGTCAAAATTTTGGTGCCCAAGCCTAAATTGGCAACGGCTTCTTAAATCTCTTTTGACAAGCCAATCACCTGTTTCTTCAGGCTATAATCTTTGCTTCGCGGTGGCTGTAGCTCAGTTGGTAGAGTCCAGGATTGTGATTCCTGTTGTCGTGGGTTCGAGCCCCATCAGCCACCCCAGGTTGCCCAAAAAACCCAAGTTTTAAACCTTGGGTTTTTTATTGAAGCTGGTTTTTTTGCGCTTCATTTCTTCGGCTTTCATCGTTTAGCGATGTATAATATAAGGCTAAATGCGGGAATAGCTCAGTTGGTAGAGCGCAACCTTGCCAAGGTTGAGGTCGCGAGTTCGAGCCTCGTTTCCCGCTCCATTTTTAAAGAACCCCTGCGTTCTTTTGACAAAGTTAGTTTTGTCATTCACGTTTTTTTGGCGCGATAGCAAAGCGGTTATGCAACGGATTGCAAATCCGTCGAGCCCAGTTCGACTCTGGGTCGCGCCTCCAGTCAAAACGACAGCATAAAAATCCCGCTTCGAGCGGGATTTTTTTTGGGTTGGTGGGTTCTCAGCCCCGTATTAGTTTTTGGATCAAATCTGCGGTACCTGAGGCTTGGTACTTGCGCATCAGTTTGACCCTGTAGATCTCGACAGTGCGGTGGCTGATCCCTAAAGCTTTGCCTATCTCCTTGCTGGTCTGTCCAATCATGAGCTGGGCGGCTACCTCACGCTCGCGGGCAGTGAGTTCGGCTTTGACGGGTTTGCGCGCTGAAAGGTCTTTAAAAGTCCAAATGCCGGCCGCATGGGGTGATGCACGGTTCAAGGCTCGGCCCGTCACATGGCACCAGAAGGTTTCTCCTTTGAAGCGGCCGTCAACCCGCTTCATGATGCGGTCATCCGCGTAGACGCCCTGTGTGTTCAGAATCGGCGCGATGCGCTGGCCAGTTCTTTCATACTCGTCAGCGCTGGGATAAAGGAGCTGAAAACTTTGTCCGATCAGTTGTTCCTTTGTGACACCAAACATTTCGCAGACGCACTGGTTGCAGTCAACGATGGCGCGGTTGCGCGAGAGGACCATGCCGATGGGGGCAAGATCAAAGGCGAGACGGTAATCAATGTCGGTGTTCATCTTTTCTTTGCGGTGGCAAATTTGGTCTAACGCTGACAAGTCCAGACTTGCCCATGTCAGGGGCGGACTCTACGAAAAACTACGTATCTCATTACGTAGTATCGTAGCGATCTCAATCACCACATGGAGACAGGCGTGAACAAGATTTTTCCTTCCGCAGCCGAGGCCTTGAAAGGCATCGTCGCTGACGGGCAATTGATTGGCGTGGGCGGCTTTGGCCTGTGCGGCATTCCCGAGGCCTTGATCGATGCGCTCAAGAACAGCGGTGTGCAAAATCTGACCGCCATTTCGAACAACGCGGGCGTGGATGATTTTGGTTTGGGCATTTTGTTGCAGACGCGCCAAATCAAAAAAATGATCGCCTCGTATGTGGGTGAAAACAAAGAGTTTGAGCGCCAATACTTGGCCGGTGAGTTGGCTCTGGAGTTCACACCCCAAGGCACGCTGGCAGAGAAGCTGCGTGCGGGCGGCGCGGGTATCCCAGCCTTTTTTACCAAGACAGGTGTAGGCACCTTGGTGGCCGAAGGCAAGGAGCTGCGCGAGTTCGACGGCGAGACCTACGTCATGGAGCGCTCGCTGGTGCCCGATGTGTCTTTTGTTAAAGCGCACCGTGCAGACAAGTCCGGTAACTTGCAGTTCCGTTACACCTCACGCAATTTCAACCCGGCTGTGGCTATGGCCGGAAAAATCTGTGTGGTCGAGGTCGAAGAGATTGTCGAAACCGGCGAGATGCACCCCGACAGCGTTCACTTGCCTGGCATTTACGTGCACCGCATCGTGTTGAATGCCAATCCCGAAAAGCGCATCGAAAAGCGCACCATCACTGAAAAGGCTGGAGTTTGATATGAGCTGGAGTCAAGACCAAATGGCCGCCCGTGCGGCCCACGAACTGGAAGACGGTTTTTATGTGAACTTGGGCATCGGCATCCCCACGCTGGTGGCCAACTTTGTACCGACTGATAAAGAAGTTTGGCTTCAAAGCGAAAACGGCATGCTGGGCATTGGCCCTTTCCCCAATGAAGACGAAGTCGATGCCGACCTGATCAACGCTGGCAAGCAAACCGTGACCACCATCAAGGGTTCGTCCATCTTCGGCAGCGAACTGTCCTTTGCCATGATCCGCGGCGGCAAAATCAATCTGTCGATTTTGGGCGCCATGCAGGTGAGCGAAAAGGGTGATCTGGCCAACTGGATGATCCCCGGCAAGATGGTCAAGGGCATGGGCGGCGCGATGGACCTGGTGGCAGGTGTCAAGCGCGTGATCATCTTGATGGAACACGTTGCCAAGAAAAAAGACGGCACCGAAGACATGAAGATCTTGCCCAGCTGTACTTTGCCTTTGACGGGTGTGGGCGTGGTGGACCGCATCATCACCGACTTGGCCGTGATGGACGTGACCGATGCGGGCCTCAAAGTGATTGAGCTGGCCCCGGGCGTGACGCCCGAGTTCTTGCAAAGCAAGACGGGTGTGAAATTGCACTTTTGAGCCCCTCTAGGCTGCACATGAAAAAGGCCCCGAAAGGGGCCTTTTGCTTGGCATGGAGGGTTGGAGCGGGTGAAGGGAATCGAACCCTCGTTATTTGCTTGGGAAGCAAAAGTCCTACCATTAAACGACACCCGCTTGAGGGCATTCTAATCGTTCAAAGGCGCTCATCGGTGCCGTCTTAAATGAACAATAAAGTTAAAATTGATGCATGCGAATCCCCCTTGTTAAAACCCAAACCCTCAATTTACAAGTTTGGTTTTTGACCGTACTGGCTTGCTATGCCGTGCTGGAGTTGTCTTTCAATCACCGGTTGTTGGAGTTGGCCGGTGACCTGCAGCTGACCACGACCCCAGAACAATTGCACGACATCGAACTTTGGGGCCGTGTTGTCTCTGGCTTGGGTTTGGCCCTTTTGTTGATGCGTTGGTTTGACCGTTTCGTGAAGTCCCGTGTTGTGTTGGTGTTGCTCTGCTGCACTTTGGGCTTGGTCAGCATGTGGCATTTTCAAAAAGCATTGGTGGACACCATCGTCTCTCGCGCTGATGAGCAAGATTTGATGATGAGTTGGCGCTCGCAGCTCAGTACGCAAGAAGCGCTGAATGGCCGAATGCAGCTGCGTGGCGAGACCTTGTTGAGCAGCCCGGCGCCTGCAGACATTCGCCCGGTGATGAGTGCTCTGTGGGCATCTTCATTGGCGGGTTTGTCACCGGATGATTTGGATTCTGAATCGGGTTCTGCGCAATTGATCGGTGGATTCTTTGCGCCCACCATCACCCCAGAGCAATTGTCAGCGGCTTACCGCAAAACGGTCATGACGCCTGTTGTGCTGGGGGCTTCCTTGTTGTTTGGCTTGCTTAACCTGTGCCAGTTTTTTGCGGGTGTCATCGCCTTGGTTTTGACCTTGACCCGTTACGATGCTTTGCTGCTGCGTTGCAAATTTTGGTTGCTGCCCTCGTTGACCGCTTTGTGCATGGGGCTGAGTTGGTGGCCAGGCAATGTTTGGACCAATTCACCGGCTTACCAGCTGGTTGCAAGACCGGCGCTTTGGGCTGAAAAACCCTATCTGGCAACTTTTGTGGAATGGAGCCTGCGGGCCGAGCCAGCGTGGGCCGACTCGGTGGCTTGGGTTCACAGCGCTTTGCTGCAAGACTATGCGTTCACCTTGCCTTTTCGGGGCATCTTTTCTTCAGAGTCTTTGCAACTTCCAACAGTTGCAAAGACCTGGTAAAGATCCTTTGCCGGTGGCTTATTTCAAGATATCGCCCACGCAGAGGTACTTGATTTCTACATAGTCTTCCATGCCGTGACTGGAGCCTTCGCGGCCCAGACCCGAATGTTTGACACCGCCAAAAGGCACATGCTCGGTCGCCAAAATGCCCACATTGATGCCGACCATGCCGTATTCGAGTGCTTCACTCACACGGAAGATGCGACCCACATCGCGGCTGTAGAAGTAGCTGGCTAAACCAAACTCGGTGTTGTTGGCCGCATCAATGGCTTCTTGTTCGGTCCTGAACTTGAAAATCGGCGCAAACGGACCAAAAGTCTCTTCCTTGGCACAGACCATGTCGGCGTTGGCGTCTGCAATCACCGTGGGTTCAAAGAATTGGCCGCCAAGACGCTTGCCGCCCGTGAGTACGCGTCCGCCTTTGGCGATGGCGTCGTTCACATGGCGCTCGACCTTGTCCAGTGCCGAGGGCTCGATCAGAGGGCCTTGGTTCACACCTTCGGCGAAGCCGTTGCCGACCTTGGCGGTTTTGACTTTGGCTGCGAACTTGGTTGCGAATTCTTCGTAGACCGATTCATGCACATAAAAGCGGTTGGTACAGACACAGGTCTGACCCGCATTGCGGTATTTGCTGGCGAAAGCGCCCTCGACTGCGCTGTCGATATCGGCGTCTTCAAACACAATGAAGGGCGCGTTGCCGCCCAACTCGAGTGACATTTTTTTGACCGAGGGGGCCGACTGTGCCATCAGAATGCGACCCACTTCGGTGGAGCCGGTGAAACTGATGTGGCGCACCACGTTGCTGGCACACAGCACCTTGCCAATGCCGATGCTTTGCTGGCCGTCGGCGGTGATGATGTTGAGCACGCCAGCCGGAATGCCGGCGCGGATGGCCAACTCGGCTGCAGCCAATGCCGTAAGCGGTGTCTGCTCGGCGGGTTTGATGACCACTGGGCAACCTGCGGCCAGGGCTGGGGCTACCTTTCGGGTGATCATGGCCAGTGGAAAGTTCCAAGGCGTGATTGCCGCGCACACGCCTATGGGCTGCTTCAGCACCAGCAGGCGGCGGTTATTGTCAAACTGGGGCAGGGTCTCGCCGTTCACGCGTTTGGCTTCTTCGGCAAACCATTCCACAAAACTCGCACCGTAGGCGACTTCGCCACGCGACTCAGCCAGTGGTTTGCCGTTTTCTGCGGTCATGAGCCGAGCCAGGTCTTCTGTGTTGGCGATCAGCAGGTCAAACCATTTGCGCAGGATGATGCTGCGCTCTTTGGCGGTCTTGGTTTTCCAGGGGCCCCAGGCTGCGTTGGCTGCGGCAATGGCGGTTTCGGCTTCGGCCGCACCGAGGTTGGCCACGCTGGCCAGATGCCCACCCGTTGCAGGGTCGGTCACGTCAAAACGCTGGCTGCCCGCGACCCATTGGCCGTTGATCAAGGCGTCGGTTTTGAACAAAGTGGGGTCGTTGAGTTGGGTGAGCGGTGATGGAGTCATGGTCTTCAAGTTTGTCGGTGATTACCCGGCTGCTGGGTGCTTGCCGGCTGGAAATGTGACATGGCGTACCAAAATCTGAGGCGCATGGCACCTGCTCCAGTTTTTCGTACTGCATGAACAGGCAATTATGCTGTTTTACGGCGTTTTCAGCGTGCAAGACATTTTCCGAATCACAATCAGCTAAAAGCAATAACAGTAACATTGATTATTCTGATTTTTTGGAGTTCGCGGCGTGACCACCGACAAGCCTATCCGCCCCGTGTTGAGTCCCAACACCCTGACACCCTTGGCGGCAAGCAGTTCGGAGTCAAGGCCTGGCTTGCGCGTGCTTTTGCTGGGGGCGACCGGCACGATCGGTATGGCCACTGCGCGGGCCTTGCTGAAAAATGGCCACGAGGTAGTTTGCCTGGTGAGGCCTCGTCAAGGGGGGCGGCCAACGCCAGCTGACATGGCACTGTCGGAGCGCCTGTCAGGGGCCAAGCTGCTGTGGGGCAGTGCAGACGATGAGCGTGTGTGGCTGCAACCGGGTTTGGCGCAACCCCCTTTTGATGCAGTGGTCTCTTGCATGGCCTCGCGCATGGGCTCACCCCAAGACGCCTGGAAGGTTGACCATCAAGCGCACATGTGGGCACTCAAGGCGGCACAAAACGCGGGGGCGAAGCATTTTGTGCAACTGTCGGCCATCTGTGTGCAAAAGCCCTTGTTGGCGTTTCAACACGCCAAATTGGCCTTTGAAAAAGCCTTGATCCAATCGGGCATCACCTACTCCATCGTTCGCCCAACCGCGTTCTTCAAATCGCTTTCTGGCCAGCTCGATCGTGTCAAAAAAGGCAAGCCATTCTTGATTTTTGGTGACGGTCAGTTGACCGCCTGCAAGCCCATCAGCGACGACGATTTGGCCGACTTTTTGGTTGGGTGCCTGGACGATGCGTCGCGGCATAACCAGATCTTGCCCATAGGCGGACCCGGGCCTGCCATCACACCGCTGGCGCAAGGCGAGCATTTGTTTGCTTTGCTTGGGATGCCGCCTCGCTTCAAGCGTGTTCCGGTAGGCCTGTTGGACGTCATCGTGGGTGTGTTGAGCGTGCTGGGAAAACTCATTCCAGCCGCTGCGAACAAGGCCGAGCTGGCCCGAATTGGGCGTTACTACGCCACCGAATCCATGTTGGTGTGGGACGCCCAGACGCAGCGCTACGATGAGCAGGCCACCCCCTCACATGGATCACAAACGCTTTTCGACGCCTATGCCCGTTGGGTCAAAGGGGAGGGCGCGCCCGATCGAGGAGAGCACGCCGTTTTTTGAGCGGGTTTGTGCCTCACTTCAGGGCTTTGAGTGCGTGAGCTTTTGCCCAGCTCTCGAGGGCATGCCCAAACTTATAATGAGAGGTTGCACTTTGAGCGAAAACACCCCCATGAGCCAAGCCACTTTCTCCGTCTCCGACATTCGCAAGACCTTTTTGGACTTTTTTGCATCCAAAGGGCACACCGTGGTGGCATCCAGCCCCTTGGTTCCGGGCAACGACCCCACATTGATGTTCACCAACTCGGGCATGGTCCAGTTCAAGGACGTGTTTTTGGGTTCGGACAAGCGCTCCTATGTGCGTGCTGCCTCGGTGCAGGCCTGCTTGCGGGCCGGTGGCAAGCACAACGACTTGGAAAACGTGGGTTACACCGCGCGCCATCACACCTTCTTCGAGATGCTGGGCAACTGGTCGTTTGGTGATTACTTCAAGCGCGAATCGCTGGAGTGGGCGTGGGAACTGTTGACTCAGGTCTACAAGCTGCCTGCCGACAAACTGTACGCCACGGTGTACATGGAAGACGACGAGGCCCATGCCATTTGGGAAGGTATTTTTGTCAAAGCCGGCTGGACGCCTGAGCGCATCAAGGCAGAGAACCGCATCATCCGCATCGGCGACAACAAAGGTGGCCGCTACAAGTCAGACAACTTCTGGATGATGGCCGACACCGGCCCGTGCGGCCCTTGCTCCGAGATTTTTTATGACCATGGCGCACACATTCCCGGCGGCCCACCCGGCAGCCCTGACGAAGACGGCGACCGCTTCATCGAGATCTGGAACAACGTGTTCATGCAGTTCAACATGGACGAGACCGGTGCTGTCACGCCGCTGCCCGCGCCTTGCGTGGACACAGGGATGGGCTTGGAGCGCTTGGCGGCGATCTTGCAGCACGTTCACAGCAACTACGAGATCGACATTTTTGATGCGCTGATCAAAGCCGCATCGCGCGAAACCGGCTGCACCGATCTGAAGAACAAGTCTCTGCGCGTGATCGCTGACCACATCCGCGCCACCGCATTTTTGGTGAGCGATGGCGTGGTGCCCAACAACGAAGGCCGGGGCTATGTGCAGCGCCGCATCATCCGTCGCGCGATTCGCCACGGCTATTTGCTGGGTAAAAAGACCCCGTTCTTCCACAAGTTGGTGCCTGATTTGGTCCAGCTCATGGGCGCGGCTTACCCCAACATGGCCGATCAGGCCGAGCGCATTGCCGATGTTTTGCGGGTGGAAGAAGAGCGCTTTTTTGAGACTCTTGAAGTGGGCATGCAAATTTTGAATAGCGCGATGGTCACTTCTGAAAATACAACTGTGATCTTTTCTTCGTCGCCTCTGCGTGAGCCGCTTGATAAGTTAGGTTTGTTAAAAGTTCCACCAATCAAGATTGTTTCTGGCGAAGTTGCGTTCAAGTTGCACGACACCTATGGATTTCCACTTGATTTAACAGCAGATGTCTGTCGTGAACGCGGTTGGACTGTGGACGAAGCCGGCTTCGCCGCCGCCATGGAAAAGCAAAAGGCCCAGGCCCGTGCTGCTGGCAAGTTCAAGATGGACAAGGCGCTAGATTACACCGGCGCGGGCAACGACTTTGTGGGCTATGAGGACCTGACGGCCAACGCCAAAGTGCTGGCTTTGTACGCTGATGGCAACGCTGTGACCGAACTGAAAGCCGGTCAGGCGGGCGTGGTGGTGTTGGACACCACACCGTTCTATGCCGAGTCGGGCGGCCAGGTGGGCGACCAGGGCATGGTGCACAACGCGGGCGGTCAGTTCAATGTGGCCGACACGCTCAAGATCAAGGCCGATGTATTTGGCCACCATGGAGAAATGAAATCCGGCAGCCTGAAGGTGGGCGATGCGGTGCAGGCGCATGTGGACCTGACTGTGCGCGCCGCTACCGTGCGCAACCACAGTGCCACCCACCTGATGCACAAAGCCCTGCGCGAAGTCCTGGGCAGCCATGTGCAGCAAAAGGGCAGCTTGGTGAATGCCGATCGCACCCGTTTTGACTTTGCGCACAACGCGCCCGTGACCGACGCCGAGATCCGCCAGATCGAAGCTCAAGTCAACGCTGAAATTTTGGCCAACGCCGCTGCGCAAGCGCGTGTGATGGACATCGAAAGCGCCCAGAAAACTGGCGCGATGATGCTGTTTGGCGAGAAGTACGGCGAGACCGTGCGTGTGCTCGACATTGGCAGCAGCCGCGAACTCTGCGGCGGCACCCATGTGAAGGCGACGGGTGATATTGGCCTGTTCAAGATTGTGGGCGAGGGCGGTGTGGCTGCAGGCGTGCGCCGCATCGAAGCTGTGACGGGTAACAACGCGCTGGCTTATCTGCAGTCGCTCGAGGACACCGTGACGCAAGCGGCAGGCACGCTCAAGGCCCAGCCCGCTGAGCTGAACAACCGCATTGCCCAAGTCCTGGACCAGGTCAAGGCGCTCGAAAAAGAGCTGGCTGCAGCCAAAGGCAAGCTGGCTTCGGCCCAGGGTGACGAACTGATGACGCAAGCGATTGACATCAAGGGTGTCAAGCTCTTGGTGGCTCAGCTGGAGGGTGCTGACGCCAAGACCTTGCGCGACACCGTGGACAAACTCAAGGACAAGCTCAAGACCGCTGTGGTCTTGCTCACGGCTGTGGATGGTGACAAAGTGCAGATCGCCGCAGGCGTGACCGCCGACAGCATGGGCAAAGTCAAAGCGGGCGATTTGGCCAGCTTTGTAGCGGGCCAGGTCGGTGGCAAAGGTGGTGGCAAGCCCGATATGGCCATGGCCGGAGGCTCCAACCCCGCTGCATTGCCTGCCGCCATGGCCAGCGTGCAAGCTTGGGTGACCGAGCGCGTTTGAAAACCCGCTGATCTGTGAGGCGTCTCAGCTTGCCTGAGACACAGCGCCCTGCGCGATCAAGTCGTTGATTTCGGCCTCGCTCAAGCCATGTTCTTGGAGCAATTCGCGTGTGTGCTCGCCCAGCAGAGGTGCGGCTTGTCCGGTGTCGGTGGGCGTTTGCGAAAAGTGAATCGGACACCCAATGCCGCGTGTAAAGCCGGCTTGCGGATGCTCCAAGGTGACCACCATGCCCCGAGCCAAAGTTTGCGGGTGTGACAGCGCCTCGCCGATGGTGTGCACCGGTCCGGCGGGCACGCCCGCTGCGTCCATGTCAGCTTGCCATTCGGCACGTGTGCGTTGGCGCAGCACCGCGTTCATGAGCGTGACCAATTCACTCAAATGGGCCATGCGGTCGCTGTTGGTCGCAAAGCGTGGGTCTTCTCGCCATTCGGGGTGGCCCAGCACTTGGCAGATGCGCTCCCAGTTGGTTTGGTTGGCTCCGCCGATGTTGATCCAACCGTCGCTGGCCTCAAAGGCCTGGTAGGGCGCCGTCAGGATGTGTGCCGAGCCCGTAGGTTGAGGTTCGCGCTGCGTGGCCAGCCAAACAGCAGCATGCCAATAGGTTTGTTGCAGGGCTGCGTCGCTCAACGAGGTGTCCACGATCTGGCCTTCACCTGTTTTGAGCTTGTGGATGTAAGCCGCCAAGATGCCAGTAGCTGCCAAGATGCCTGCGTTCATGTCGGACACAGCGTTGCCGCTTTTGGCAGGGGGCCGACCGGCTTCGCCCGTCACCGCCATCAGGCCTGCAAAGCCTTGGGCGATTAGGTCAAAGCCGCCTTTGTCGGCATAAGGCCCCGTGCGGCCATAGCCCGAGATGGCGCAGTAGATAAGACCCGGATTCGCCTCGCGCAAGGCTTCGTAACCCAGTCCCAACTTTTCCATGGTGCCACCGCGAAAGTTCTCGACCAGCACATCGGCGTTTTTAACCATGCGCAACAGCAGAGCACGGCCTTGCGGTTTTTTCAGATCCAGCGCCAGACCCCGTTTGTTGCGGTTGAGCATCAAAAAGGGCGCAGACACGCCATTGATTTGCGGGTCGCGGTAGCCCCGAGCGTCATCGCCGCCGGGCAGCTTTTCGATCTTGATGACGTCAGCTCCCATGTCGGCCAAAAGCAGACCACAGGTCGGGCCCGACATGATTTGCGTCATTTCGAGGACGCGCAGACCGGCCAAAGGCCCAGTGTGTTGTGCGCTTGCCATGGTCAAAGACCTTTCCAAAGGGGTTTGCGTTTGGCCACAAAGGCGTTGACGCCTTCGCGGAAGTCCTCGCTGCCATAGGCTTGGCGAATCAGGTCTTCGGACTCGGGTGCGCGGTACTGCACCAAGCGGTTCAGGGCTTGTTTGCTCACCTGTTGGGTCACCGGTGCCAAGGATGTCAAGCGCTGCACCAAAGCGCTGGTGGCCGCGTCGATGTCGCTCGGCTCTGCCAATTGGTGCAAATAACCGCAGGCTAGGGCTTCGTCGGCCCCAATCATCTCGGCCAGCATCAGCATGCGTTTGACGCGTTGCGGCCCGAAAGCGGCGCTGAGCCGCGCCACATTGGCCACCGACAAACAGTTGCCCAAGGTTTTGGCAATTGGCACGCCCAATTGTGAGCCCGGTGTGGCCAGGCGAAAGTCGCAAGCCGTGGCAATCGCCAGCCCGCCCCCCACAGCCCAACCTTGAATGAGCGCCACGGTAGGCATGGGCAGTGAGCAAAGCAAGTCAATACAGGCTTCGATTTGGGCCTCGTAGGCCACACCATCGTCACCTGTTTTGAAGGTTGTGAATTGCTCGATGTCGGTGCCCGCCACAAATGCTTGTTCACCGGCGCCACGAAACACCACGGCGCGCACGCTGGCATCCGTTTTGAACGCTTCGCAGTGGCCGCTGAGTTGTTGGTACATGGCCCAGGTCATCGCGTTGCGCGCCTGGGGTCTGTTGAAGGTCACCGTGGCTACACCTTGCCGAATGGCAAGTTCCACGGTGCCTGAGGCCGGAATGTCGGTCATCAGCTGTCGAGCTTGACGTTGCTGTCTTTGACCACTTTGGCCCACTTGACCTGCTCGGTGCGGATGAAGTCGGCAAAGCGTTGGGCTGAACCGCCACCGTCCTCTGCGCCGAACTGCGCCAATTTTTCCATCACATCGGGCATGAGCAATACTTTGTTGATGTCTTCGTTCATGCGCTGAGCCATTGCTGCGGGCATTTTGCCCGGCCCTGCCAAGCCATACCAAGTGGTGGCCTCAAAGTTGGGAAAGCCTGCCTCGACCATGGTGGGCACATTGGGGTAGCTCGATGCCCGCTTGGCGCGGGTCTGTGCAATGGCACGCACTTTGCCGCTTTTGACATGGGGTGTCGCAGCGGTCATGGTGTCAAACGAATAGCCAATTTGGCCCCCAATCAAATCTGCCAACATTGGACCGGATCCTTTGTAGGGGATGTGGATGGTGTCCACGCCTGCCGCCAATTTGAAGGACTCCAAAGCCATGTGCTGGGCCGAGCCCTGACCGGCAGAGCCAAAGCTGACTTTGCCAGGGTTGGCCTTGCACTGTGCGACCAATTCGGCCACGGTTTTGGCGGGCTGGTCGTTGTTCGAGATGAGCAAATTGGGTGTGATCCCCACCAATGTCAAGGGCGTGAAGTCGCGGTCCACCACATAGTTGAGTTTGGGCATCAATGCGGGGGCCAAAGCGTGGCTGTTGATGTGCGCCATCAGCAAGGTGTTCCCGTCAGGGGCGGCCTTGGCCACAGCTTCAGCAGCGATGACCCCTGTGGCGCCCGCGCGGTTTTCTACCAACACGGTGACACCCCACATGATTTGCAGTTTTTGCGCCACGATGCGGGCCAAGATGTCGGTCCCTCCTCCTGGTGCAAACCCCACCAGGATGCGCACCGGCCCCGAGGGCAAGGTTTGCGCCTGGATTGCGGGGGCCACCATCGTTGCGGCTGAGGCTGCTGTAGCGGCCACAAAAGTTCTGCGTTTCATGTTGTCTCCTTGGGTAGTTGTTGGAAATGCACGCGAGAAAACGGAATGTCCTTGGCTCTATGCCCCAGGTTTAGTGGCTTGAAAAGTGATCCATGATCGCCTGCACGCCACTGCCTTGCAGCGCTACGCCAGACAGCTTCAGGCCCATTTCGCAGCCTGCCACGGTGGCGATCAGGGTCAGGTCGTTGCTGTCGCCCAAATGGCCAATGCGGAACATGCGGCCTTTGACTTTGCCAAGGCCTGTGCCCAGTGAGCAGTCAAAGCGCTGATGGATGACCTTTCGCACTGCGTCCGCGTCCACGCCCTCGGGGGTCATGACCCCAGTCAAGATGGGCGAGTAAACAGCCGGGTCGGCGCACTGGATGGGCAAGCCCCAGGCGTTGACGGCTGCCCGCACGCCAGCGGCCCAGCGTTGGTGCCGTGCAAAAACCTTGTCGAGGCCTTCGGCTAAAAGCATGTCGCAGGCTTCGCTCAGGCCATAAAGCAAGTTGGTGTTGGGCGTGGAGGGCCAGTAACCGTTTTTGTTCATCTCGATCATCTCGCCCCAAGCCCAATAGCTGCGAGGCATGCCGCCTTTTTGGCTGACTTCGATGGCGCGGGGTGACAAGGCGTTGAAGCTGATGCCGGGCGGCAGCATCAGGCCTTTTTGCGAGCCGCTGATGGTCACGTCAACGCCCCATTCGTCGTGCCGGTAGTCGGCGCTGGCGAGGCCAGAAATGGTGTCTACCAAGAGCAAGGCGGGGTGTTTGGCGGCGTCCATGGCGCGGCGCACAGCGGCAATGTCGCTGGTCACACCGGTGGAGGTTTCGTTGTGCACCACGCAGACCGCCTTAATGCTGTGGCCCGTGTCTGCCTTCAGTCGTTGCTCGATCAGGTCGGCTTGCACGCCGTTGCGCCACCCTTCCAAGCCGGGCAGGCTCAAGACTTCGGACTTCAGACCCAGCTGTTGGGCCAGTTTGTTCCACAAAAACGCAAAGTGACCGGTTTCGTACATCAGCACATGGTCACCCGCCTGGAGCACGTTGCTGAGCGCAGCTTCCCAAGCCCCCGTGCCGGAGGCGGGGTAGATCATGACCGGATGGCGGGTTTTGAATATCTTTTGCACATCGGCCAGGACTTTCAGGCCGAGGGCGCCGAACTCGGGACCCCGGTGGTCGATGGTGGGCGAGCTGATGGCGCGCAAGATTCGGTCGGGTACGGGAGAGGGACCTGGGATTTGCAGGAAGTGGCGACCGGTGGGGTGAAAGTTGGTAACGAGCATGGGTAAAAGTCCTTCTAATAGGGTTTATTTTTTGTATTTAAAATACATTTGTCAAGGGCGTTTGCCCTAAAATTCCTTTCATCATAAGAATTTTTTGTATTCAAAATAAGTTCATGACTTTAGAACACTTGTCCATTGCGCGTCCCGTTCTGCACGAGCAAGTGGCGCAGCGCCTGCGCCAAATGTTGGTGGAGGGCTTGATTCCGCCGGGCGGCAAACTCAATGAGCGCACCCTGTGCGAAGAGTTGAGCATTTCGCGCACCCCATTGCGTGAAGCCATCAAAATGCTGGCCGCCGAGGGTTTGGTCGAACTGTTGCCCAACCGGGGTTCGGTGGCCGTGCAGTTGAGTGAGGCCGATGTGCGCCACACCTTTGAGGTGATGGCCGGACTGGAGGGCCTGTCGGGCGAGTTGGCCGCGCAGCGCGTGACCGAGGCCGAACTGAATGAAATCAAGGCCCTCCATTTCGAGATGATGGCCGCCTACACCCGGCGCGATCTGTCGGCTTATTACCAAGTCAATGCGGCGATCCACCGCAGTTTCAATGCGGCGGCCAAGAACCCAGTGCTGACGGCCACTTACAACCAAGTCAACGCCCGTTTGCAAGCGCTGCGTTTTCGCTCCAACCAAGACGGCGACAAATGGCAACGCGCCGTGGACGAACACATCGCCATGGTTCAGGCGCTGGAGGCCCGTGACCCTGCAGCCTTGCGCCAGGTGCTGATGCACCACTTGGACAATAAGCGCAATGTGGTGATCGATCAGCTGCGCGCCGTGCGCCACAGCATCGACAGCACCCCAGACACCTTATTCCTCACCGAAGGACACACCCCATGAACGCCCCTTTGCCGATCGATTTGTCCAAATCCTTGCCCGACCATGCCTACGACAAGGTCGCGCACATCAGCAACGAGGTGGCCGGGCTGCTCGCCAAGCGTTTGCGCTCGGACACCCGGGGTGAGGTCCTCTTTTCGGCAGCCGACAGGGGCCGCTATGCGACAGACGCTTCCATTTATCAAGCCATGCCTTCGGGTGTTTTTGTGCCGCGTGACGCGTCCGATGTGCGCGTGGCTTTGGACATTTGTCGCGACCTGGGTGTGCCCATCGTGCCGCGTGGTGGCGGCACCAGCCAGTGCGGCCAAACCGTGGGCGCGGGTTTGGTCATTGACCATTCCAAGCACATGCGTCAGGTTCTCGCAGTGGACCCGGAGCAGCGCACTGCCACGGTGGAGCCAGGCTTGGTGTTGGACCACTTGAATGCGGCCCTGAAGCAGCATGGCCTGTGGTACCCGGTGGATGTGTCCACCAGCGCGCAGGCCACGCTGGGCGGCATGGCGGGCAACAACTCGTGTGGCAGCCGCTCGATCGCCTACGGCAACATGGTGCACAACGTGCTGGGCGCTGAGGCTTGGTTGGCCGATGGCAGTTTGCTCGAATTTGGCGCCTATGAAAAAGCCCAAGGCCGCGCTCGTCAGATTGGCGACTTTGTGCGCGATTTGGCCCTGCAACACGCCAGTGAAATTGACGCTCACTGGCCCAAAGTCTTGCGCCGCGTGGCGGGCTACAACTTGGACATTTTCCGCAACCAGAACGAGCGGCCCTACACGGCCGATGGCTCGGTCAACCTGGCGCATTTGCTGATTGGCAGCGAGGGCACGCTGGCACTCACGCGTTCGCTAACCCTGCGCTTGGCCGAGTTGCCACGCGCCAAGGTGCTTGGCGTGGTGAACTTTCCCAGCTTTTACCAAGCCATGGATTCGGCCCAGCACATCGTCAAACTGGGGCAGGGCATGCCGGTGGGGCACTTGTCAGCCGTCGAGCTGGTGGACCGCACCATGATCGAGCTGTCTTTGCAAAACCCTGCTTTTGCACCCACGATCCGCACTGCCTTGTCGCCGCACATCAACGGCGGCATGCCGGAGGCGGTGTTGTTGGTGGAGTTTTCTGGACCGAGCAAAGCCGACATTGCTCACAAGATCAAGGAGCTGGTGGAGCTGATGGGCGATCTGGGTTTGCCAGGCAGCGTGGTCGAGATGGTGGACGATGCCCCACAGAAAAACCTGTGGGAAGTGCGCAAGGCGGGCCTCAACATCATGATGAGCCTGCGCGGTGATGGCAAACCCGTCAGCTTCATCGAGGACTGCGCCGTGCCGCTGGAGAGCCTGGCCGAGTACACCGATGCCTTGACCGGGGTGTTTCGCAAGTACGGCAGCCGGGGCACTTGGTACGCCCACGCATCGGTGGGTACTTTGCACGTACGGCCTATTCTTGACATGCGCCGCGATGGCGCGAGCAAAATGCGCGCCATTGCAGAGGAAGCCAGCGCCTTGGTGCGCCAATACAAAGGTGCATTCAGTGGCGAGCATGGCGACGGCCTGTGCCGGGGCGAGTGGATCGGTTGGCAGTTTGGCCCGCGCATCAGCGAGGCTTTTGCGCAGATCAAACGCGAGATGGACCCGCAGCAACTGCTGTGCCCCCAGCGCATCGTCAACCCGCCCAAAATGGACGACACCACGCTGATGCGTTTTCCGCCCAGCTACAAGGTGGTGCCCATCCGCACCGCGCTCGACTGGAGCGCCTGGAACGTGCAAAACGACCCGGTCACCGAGCAAACCAGCGCCCCAGGCACCGGCGGCGACCCGGCCCAAGGGCTGGCCAAAGCGGTGGAGATGTGCAACAACAACGGACACTGCCGAAAGTTCGATGCGGGCACCATGTGCCCCAGTTACCGCGTGACCCGGGACGAGCAGCACCTGACGCGTGGCCGCGCCAACACCTTGCGCCTGGCCTTGAGCGGCCAGATCGAGGGCCTGGCGGGCGAAGACGCTTTGAGCAGCGAAGCTGTGCGCGAGGCCATGGACCTGTGCGTGGGCTGCAAAGGCTGCAAGCGCGATTGCCCCACCGGGGTGGACATGGCCAAGATGAAGGTCGAGTTTTTGCAGCACTACAAAGCCAAGCACGGCCACACGCTGCAAGACAAATTGGTGGCCCATTTGCCCGATTACGCCCGCTGGGCGGCGCGCCTTGCCCCGGTCTTGAACCTGCGCAACCGCATGCCGCTTTTGGCCGCATTGACTGAAAAGCTCTTGGGCCTGTCGGCCAAGCGCAGCTTGCCCGATTGGCAATCGCGTCACTTCTTCAACACCCCGCCAAGCGCCGCACAAGCGAGCGCCAGCCGCGAAGAGGTGTTGGCAGCAGCGCGCGGTGTGGTCTTGTTTGTGGACACCTTCAACGGCTACTTAGAGTCGGCCAACGCGCATGCGGCCGTCAAGGTGCTGCAGGCGGCTGGATACACGGTGCATGTGGCCACAAAGCTCCAGGGCGATGGCGGGCATCTGTGCTGCGGCCGTACCTACTTGGCCAGCGGCATGGTGGACAAGGCCCGCGAAAAGGCCAGCGAAGTGGTGCAAAGCCTGCTGCCTTTTGCCGAAAAAGGCCTGTCCATCGTGGGCTTGGAGCCCTCATGCCTGCTCACACTGCGCGACGAAATGCTGGTCATGGGCTTGGGTGAAGGCGCGCAACGCATCGCCGGGCAAGCCCTGCTGTTCGAGGAATTTTTGGCCCGCGAAGCCCAATCAGGACAGCTGGACGCGCTGAAGGCGCAAATCGCCCCGGTGGACCGCCCGGTCTTGCTGCACGGGCACTGCCACCAAAAAGCCTTTGACGCGGTGTCGCCCGTGATGGAAGTCTTGCGTTGGATTCCGGGGGCCAAGCCGCAACTGATCGAGAGCAGTTGCTGCGGCATGGCGGGCAGTTTTGGCTACGAGGCCAGCCACTACGAGGTGTCGATGCAAATGGCCGAGCTGAGCTTGCTGCCCGCCGTGCGCGCCCAAGCCGACGCGATCGTGGTGGCCGACGGCACCAGCTGCCGTCACCAAATCCATGATGGTGCTGGGCGTGAAGCGGTGCACCTGAGCCAGTTGCTGGCTGGTTTGTTGCCGGGCTGAGCCGCCGAGCCCAATCGTCTCAAGGCGGACTGAGTGTCAAACGCAGCCCGCTGGCCCAATCGCGAGCCTGCCCGGTGATCGGGTCGGTGAATCGCACCGACTGGGCCAGTAATTGCAGGGGCTGGCTGAAGTCTTCTGCTGCATCCGGGCCACGCAGCACCGTGGGGTAAAACAAGTCGCCTTCGATCGGGATGCCCAAGGCATTCATGTGCACCCGCAGCTGATGGCGTTTGCCGCTGATCGGCTCCAACGCATACAGCGCCCGCAGGCCATCGGTGTGCAGCAAAGATATGCGGGTTTCGCTGTTGGCGGGTCCTGGCACTTCCTTCGTTCTGAAAAACGGCTCGCCTGGCACCAAGCGGCTGGTGTGCACCAGCGGCAGCTGCAAGTGCGGCGCATGTGCCGCCACCGCGTGGTAGGTCTTGTGGATCAGGTGGTCCCGAAACAGCGCGTGGTAAGGGTCGCGGTCTTGCAGGCGTTTGCCAAACAACACCAGACCTGCGGTTTCTCGGTCAATCCGGTGCAGTGGCACCAAATCGGCGCAGCCCGTCAGGCGCTTGAGCTGCACCAACAGGCTTTGTTGCACATAACGGCCCGAGGGTGTGACGGGCATAAAGTGCGGTTTGTCCATCACCAGCAAGTGCTCGTCTTCAAACAAGACCTGCGCCTGAAACGGCAGCAGGGGCTCGTCGGACAGATGTCGGTAGTAATACAGGCGCTGGCCCGGTTGGCAACTTTGGTCGGGTAGGGCCGCGTGGCCGTCTTCGAGCAACACCAAGCCTTGCGCCAAACGTTCGGCCCATTCGTTGCGCGAGATGCCGGGCATGCGCTGGGTCAAAAAATCGAGCAGGTGCGGTGCACCTTGCGGGACCGACACCACACTGGCGCTCACGCCATCGCGCATGGGCAACTGAATGCCTCGCATGGGCAACTTTATTGGGCGCCCGGATTCGCGCATTTCAGATGCGGCGGAACACCAGGTCCCAAACCCCGTGACCGAGTTTGAGGCCCCGGTTTTCAAACTTGGTGAGCGGCCGGTAGTCTGGCTTGGCGGCAAAGCCATCTGGGGCATCGCTGGTGTTGACCAGCAAAGGCTCGGCGCGCAGCACCCCCATCATCTGCTCAGAGTAGGGTTGCCAGTCGGTGGCCAAGTGCAGGTAGCCACCGGGCTTGATGTGTTGGGCCAAGCGCTGTATGAAGGGCTGCTGGATCAGGCGGCGCTTGTGGTGGCGGCTCTTGTGCCAAGGGTCTGGAAAGAAGATGTGCACGCCGTCCAGGCTGTCTGGGCCCAACATGTTGTCCATCACTTCGATAGCGTCGTGTTGCACGATGCGGATGTTGCCGATGTGCTCTTCGCCGCAGCGTTTGAGCAGGGCACCAACGCCTGGCTCATGCACTTCGCAGCACAGAAAGTTGTCATCAGGTCGAACCTGCGCGATTTTGGCCGTGGCGTCGCCCATGCCAAAACCGATTTCCAAAATCAGCGGGGCAGGGCGGCCAAAGGCAGCTTGCACATCCAGCCGAGCAGGGCTGTAGGGCAACAGGAACTTTGGTCCGTACTGCTCAAACGCCCGCATTTGCCCCGACCCCATGCGCCCGGCGCGCAGCACATAGGTTTTGATCTGCCGCATGAAGGGTGCGTCGGGTGCAGCCTGGTCGGTCACAGTTTCTTGGACAGGCTGTTGCTGGGTGTTCTCGGGGGTCGTCATGAGGGTGTGGCTTGAGGGCCAAAGTGTTTCGCAAAGCCTGCGATTATCGTGGCTGTGGTTTGAGGTGGGGGCTATGCGAGGGGAAATGAGAGGGAGATGTGACGAGTCAGGTGGCTGCAAACGGGTTGACCAACTGCACACCCGCCAGAACTGCCCCAGTTCCCATGTCTTCGGTCAACAACACAGCGCAACCAGAAATGTGAGCGCTGGCCAAAATCAGGGCGTCCCAGTAACTCAGGGTATGTTTTTGGTGCAAATCCAGCGCCATGTCGATGGTGTCTGGCGTCACGCCCGCCAAGTCCATTTGTCGGTAGCACTGCAGTTGCGCGCGAACATGGCTGTGAGGCAGACCCAGTTTGCGCAGGCCAACCTGGATGTATTCGTTGAGCACCTGCGTAGACAAAACGCCGAGCTGTTGAAACCGCAAGTGCCGAAGTACATCGATGGCGATGCGCTGTTTCTGGGGTTCGTCGTTGCTGTCTGCATAAACCAGGATATTGGTGTCGATGAAGCACCGGGTTTTGGGCGGCTCAATCAGCTTGCCCCAAGGCGGCGTGGGCTCAGCCGCGATCATGCAGGGCATCTCGGTCAAACTTCCAGCCCTTGAGTTGCCCACCGCCATTGAGGCAGCGTTGCTCCCAAGCTTGCCATTCGGCGGCTTGACGCTCTTGCCCCGCGAGTTGCTCCAAGTAATCGCGAACGGCTTGGTTCAAGCTTTTGCCCATTTTTCGGGCCGCTTCACGCGCCGATTCAGCGACCCGCTCGTCCACAGACAAGGTGATGTTCATGGTTTGACCTCCGCAATGGCATGAAATTCGCACATATTATGTGTGAATCATGCTTTCTTTGCAAACGCTGCCCCCAAGTTGCTGCCGTGCAAAGTCGCCCAACGCGTCAAGGCGTGGTCAAGGGGCGTATGTTCAGGCAGCATGGGGAGTCCCAATGTATGGGCCGCTGCGTTCAGCGCCAAGACGGGGTGCTGCAAGTCCAGCGCGAGTGCCCCGTTTTGTTTGCTCAGCTTTTCGCCGTTGTCGCCCAGCACCAGTGGTGTGTGCAGGTATTGAGGCATGGGCAGCCCTAAGGCCCTTTGCAGCACGATTTGCCGCGCCGTGTTGTCAGCCAGGTCTTGGCCGCGAACCACATGGCTGATGCCTTGCGCGGCATCGTCCACTACCACGGCCAACTGGTAGGCCCACAGCCCGTCGGCGCGGCGCAGCACAAAATCGCCCACTTCTTCGCGTACGTTTTGCTGCTGAGGCCCCAGAAGTCGGTCTTTCCAGGAGGTGACGGCGGGCATGTTCAGTGCCGTTTGTACGGCCTGCACATTCAGCCGCCAGGCGCGGGCAGGTTTGCCTTTCAAGCCCTCACGGCAGGTGCCGGGGTAGACGGCTGCGCTGTGACGGGCCACGGTTTGGGCCGATTCAATGTCTTTGCGCGAGCAGCCACAAGGGTAGGCCCAGCCTTTGTCGACCAGCGATTGCAAAGCTACTGCGTAGGCGTCACCCCTGTGGCTTTGCCACTGCACTGCACCATCAGGCCGCAAGCCACATGCCGAAAGCTGCCTCAAGATGGCCTGGTCAGCCCCATGAACGCAGCGCGGCGTGTCTACATCTTCGATGCGAACCAACCATTGGCCGTCATGTACCCGCGCATCCAGCCAACTGGCCAAGGCCGCGACCAGCGATCCAGCATGCAAAAGGCCGGTTGGCGAGGGCGCAAACCGGCCTCTGTAATCCACGTTCATGTGGGATCAGCGTTTTTTGAGCACTGCCAAAGCCAACTCAAGACCGGAAACAAAGGCGTCCTCGACCCGATGGCCCAAACACCAGTCGCCACACAGAGCGATGCCTTGATCTTTGGACCAGACAAAGCTCTCGCCCAAAGGCTGATCGGTTTTGGCGTACAGCCAACGGTGCACCTCGGCGTGTGCGGGGGTGACACGGATGCCGGTGATCTCAGCAAAGGCCTTGATCAGTTTGCCTTTCACGCGCTCGGGCGTGTCGTTCACATGCTCGGCAGACCAAGGGGCGCTGGCTTGCACGGTCCAGCGCTCGATGCGATCACGTCCAGGTTTGGACGACTCGCGCGCCATCCAGGCGATACGGTGGTGGGTGCTGCGCGCGGCGTTCCATTGGGGACCGATGGTGATCAGGCCGGGTTGAACGGCTTGGGGATAGGCCAACATCAGCGTCCAGCAAGGGTCGACACGCACAGCTGCCAAAGGCGCTGCGAGCGCGCTTTGACCAGAAGCTTTGAGCAGCGCAGTTGCTTGTGCAGGAGGTATGGCGAGGATGACCTTGTCAAAGCCTGCGTAGACGTGTTGCCCGCCATCCTCTGTTTCAGTTTGCAGCTGCCAGCCGTTTTTCCTCAGAGGGTCGGCCATGATTTGGGTCACTCGTGTTTGCAGTTGCACGTTGCCGTCTTCGACCAAAGGCGCCGCCCAAGCCTTGACCAAAGCGTTCATGCCGGGCGCTGCGACCCAGTGACGCTCTCCGCCGGGCAAGCCAGCCTCGATCACGCGGCCATTGGGGTCGAGGACGCGAACGGCATTGGCGCTCCAAGGCTTGCAAACCCCCGGGGCAGTGCCGATAGCGAGTTCAAAACGTGGATCGCGCACTGTGAAGTACTGCGCACCGTGGTCAAAACCACCAAAAGCACTGGCTCGGGTCGACATGCGCCCCCCAAGGCCCCGGCTTTTTTCAAACAAGGTGACGTTGTGTCCCGCTTGTCGTAAGGTGCGAGCGCAAGTGACGCCGGCCATGCCGACACCGATGATGGCGATGTGTTGTGTAGTCATGGGGTCACTTTAGCTGAGAAAAGGGTCTGGTTACAGCCCGGGTGGGTTATCCCCGATGCCTGTGCATGCAACTGTTTTTAGACGGCGTGCTTTGGCCGAAGCAAAGCATCCCGTGTGGTCTGATTTTCCAGCTGGGCCAGCCACCATTTGAGGGCTTGTCCCGCAGGGGCTTGGCGGTTGTCTCGCCAAGCGAGGTGACAGGTGTTGGTGCGCGGGGTGTTCACTTGCTTGACCACCAGCATGCCCTTATCTACGTAGGGCTGGGCCAGCGATTCGGGTAAAAACCCACCGCCTAGGCCGCGCAATTGGGCTTCAAGCTTGCTCGGCATGTCCGGCACCGTGAACACGTCTTGACCACCCTGCAAGCCAATGGTGAGGCCTGAACCCCGGCTGACCGAGTCGGCCACGGCCACAGCGCGGTGCTGTTGCAAGCTGGTGTCGCTCAGCGGTTCGGGGGCTTGGGCCAAGGGGTGGTGCGGGGCCACGGCGTAGATAAAAGTGATGTCACCCAGCAAGGCATGTCGGATGTCGGCTTGCGGGCCCGGCTCCAGCACCACGCCAAGAGCCAAATCGGCCTGGCCCGAGGTGAGGGCGGCCAGCGTGCCCGACAGGGTCTCGTAGCGCAAGCGAAGCCGCGTGGGCGTGCCCAGCGCTAAAAAACGGGTGCACAAATCCATCACAACACTGCGCGAAATGATGCTGTCCACAGCCACTGTGAACACGGCCTCCCAGCCCGTGGCTACACGGCGCACGCGGTTGGCCACAGCGTCCATGTCGTCGAGCAAGCGAGTGGCTTCGCGCAGCAATTCGCGGCCAGCAGCGGTGGGCACGGCTTGGCGGGCACTGCGGTCAAACAGCAGCACATCGAGCGCGTCCTCAATCTGGCGTACCCGATAGGTCAGGGCACTGGGCACCAGGTTCAGGCTTCGGGCGGCAGCGGCAAAGCTGCCTTTCTGCCCGATGGTTTGCAACATTTGCAGGGCTTCGGGCGTCAGCCAGTCACGTGGAGTTTGCATGGTTGGGTATTGATTATTCAATTGGTTTGAATGATGCCTGCAAACCATATCAATGGTTCAAAGCAGGGTGTTCGTTAAAGTGACGCCATTGTTTGGTACCCAACCAAGCACCTCAAAAGGTAAACCACATGCTCACTCTTCGTCCATCGGCCGAACGCGGCTATGCAGACCACGGCTGGCTCAAGTCGTTTCACAGTTTTTCTTTTGCCAACTACTTTGACCCTGCCCACATGGGTTTTGGCAATCTGCGCGTCATCAATGAAGACCGCATCGACCCTGGTACCGGTTTTGGCACGCATGGCCACAGTGACATGGAAATCATCAGCTACGTGCTTTCAGGCAATTTGGCCCACCAAGACAGCATGGGCAATGTCAAAGGCATTCCGCCAGGCGATGTGCAGCGCATGAGCGCAGGCAGCGGCGTGCGCCACAGTGAGTTCAACCATGCCCAAGGCGAACAGACGCACTTCTTACAGATCTGGATTGAGCCCAATGTCATGGGGATTGACCCGGGTTACGAACAAAAAACCGTGCCTGTCAGCGCCAAACGCGGTCAGCTGGCGCTGGTGGCCGCGCCCCCCGCCGACCCCATGGCAGCCGATCACACCGTGCAAATTCATGCCGATGCGCGCATGTACGCGGGCCTGCTGGATGGCGCAGAAAGTGCCCATTTGCCATTGGCGCCCACCCGCAAGGCTTATGTTTTTTTGGTCAGGGGCAGTTTGCAGGTCAATGGCCAATCGCTCAAGGCAGGTGATGCGGCCATGTTGCAAGCCGAACAGTCTTTGGCGCTAACCCAAGGGGACAATGCCGAAGTCTTGGTGTTTGATTTGTCCGCATGATCGTTTTTTAAGGTCGCCTAAGGGGTGTCCGCATTGTTTTTCTATCCGTTTTTTTCTCAACATTCAGGAGTTATCTCATGGCCAAAACAGTTGTTGTTTACCATTCCGGCTACGGCCACACGCAGCGCGTAGCCCAATTTGTGGCTCAAGGCGCGAATGCCCAAAGCATCGCCATTGATGCCGACGGCAACATCACCGACGCCGACTGGTCAGCCCTGGATGCGGCCGACGCCATCATTTTCGGCTCACCGACCTACATGGGCATGGCGTCTTGGCAGTTCAAAAAATTTGCCGACGCCACTTCCAAGCGTTGGTTCAGTAGCGCATGGAAAGACAAGGTCGCAGGCGGTTTCACCATTTCTGCCAGCCCTAGCGGCGACAAACTGTCCACCATCCAGTACTTCATGACTCTGGCTATGCAGCAAGGCATGGTTTGGGTGGGCCAGCCGGCCATGAACGACGGCACCATCAACCGTATTGGCTCCAATTCCGGTGTGATGGCGCAAGTGGGGCCCACCAGCCCGGCCGAAGACATTCCTCAAGGTGACCTCGACACGGCCAAGGCTTACGGCGAACGCGTTGCAGCTGTGGCCGCCAAGTGGCGGGCTTGACGCTTTCAGCTTGATGCTTTGAGCGCCAGCCGGAGTCGTCATGCGACTCTGGCTTTTTTTTCGACGCAGCCATTTGAACCGGCGCACAGATGGTGCTTGGCCGTGCTTGATAGGATAGGGGCATGAAAATCATCACCCTGCTGCCTTGGCTCGATTGGCTGGCACTTTTTACTTTTTTTGGACTTTGGGTCGGCTATGCCTGGATGGCCAAAGTGCGCGGTCTGCGCGATCAGACCCTGATCGCCAACACCAACCGTTACCGGCAAATGTGGATGCTGCAGGCCACCGCCCGTGACCCCCGCATGCTGGATGGGCTGATCACCCAAAACCTGTCTCAGACGCCCGCCTTTTTTTCGTCCACCAGCATCATCATCATCGGTGGTCTGTTTGCCTTGCTAGGGACCACCGACAAAGCCGCAGGCTTGGTGGGTGAGATCCCGTTTGCACAGCCCACCCCTTTGCTGGTGTTTGAACTCAAGATATTGGTCTTGGTGGGTATCTTTGTGTACGCTTTTTTCCGTTTCTCTTGGTCCATGCGGCTCTACACTTTTGTTGCTTTGGCCATCGGCGCCATGCCGCCGCCCGAGGACTTTGCGGCCCAGCGGTTTGACCGCCAGCACTACGCTGAACGCGCGGGTAATTTGGTCAGTGCGGCGGCTGAGACCTTCAACGACGGTTTGCGCGCTTACTACTTTTCATTCGCGGCCATGGCGTGGTTCTTTTCGCCATTGGCGCTCGTGTTGGCCACGGCCTTGGTGGTGTTGATTCTTTATGGTCGGGAATTCAGATCCGACGTGCTGCAAGTGCTGCGCAGTTGAAGACGCATGCTAAAGAATCCACTTTGGGGTGGAGCGCCTGAAAGGGTGTGATGGCTTTGGGGCCAGCTTCTACAATGTGAGTCTATGTTCGTTCACCTGCGCCTTCACTCCGAATTCTCTGTCGTTGACTCGACTTGCCGCATCGACGATGTGGTCAAGATTGCAGCCAAAGACGCACAGCCTGCGTTGGCCATCACCGACCTGAACAACCTCTTCGGAACGGTCAAGTTTTACAAAGAAGGTCGGGGCAAAGGCGTCAAACCCATCATTGGTGCCGAGATCAATCTTGAAGGCTTGGGTGGGGATATCGGTGTCACCAGCCGCGTTGTTTTGTTGGTGCAAAACCATCCGGGCTATCTGAACCTTTGCGAGTTGTTGGCCCGTGCTTGGACACAAAACGTGGTCAAAGGCGTGGCCGTGGTCAAGTTGACTTGGCTCAAGGAGCTGTCGAACGGTTTGATTTTGCTTTCCGGTGCGCAAACTGGGCCGGTGGGGCAGGCCATCGTACAGGGCGATACCGACAAGGCCGCTGATGTAGCGCTTCAATTGGGCTCGATATTCCCGCATCGGTTTTACTTGGAGCTGCAACGAGCTGGTCGTTCCGAAGATGAGCCTCAGGTGGCCGGTGCGGTGGCATTGGCCGCCCGCCTGGGTTTGCCAGTGGTGGCAACCCACCCAGTCCAGTTTCATGGCCCCGAAGATTACGAAGCACACGAAGCGAGGGTCTGCATCTCCGAGGGTGAAATTTTGGCCAACCCTCGACGGGTGCGGCGTTTCACCCGCGAGCAGTACTTCAAGTCGGCGGCCGACATGTGTGCCTTGTTTGCCGATGTGCCCAGCGCGATTGCCAATACGCTGGAAATTGCCAAGCGTTGCAACCTGAACCTGGTGCTTGGCAAGCCCCAGCTGCCAGACTTTCCAATTCCGCCTGTGAACGGTGTGGTCATGTCGGTCGAAGACTATTTTCGGCATGTGTCGTTTGAGGGCTTAGAGCAGCGCTTGGCGCACCTGTATCCGGTTGAGGCCAAGCGGAGCGAAGAACGCCCGCGCTATGTGGAGCGCCTGGAATTTGAGCTGAACACCATTTTGAAGATGGGTTTTCCGGGTTACTTCTTGATCGTCGGTGACTTCATCCAGTGGGCCAAGGCCAACGGCTG
>JBIKKE010000261.1:0-3835 GCA_044360575.1 Limnohabitans sp.
GCCCGGCAGTCTGCCTTTGTGGACCACTTTGTTGGCTTGGCTTTTTTTGCGTGAAAAGGTGGCCACCAGCCGTGCTGTCGGTTTGAGTTTCATCGTGCTGGGCGATGTGCTGGTGGGCGGGGCGAGTTTGCTGCTGGCTTTTGACGGTGGCGAGGTGTGGAAAGGCGACTTGTTGTTCATGACAGCGGCCATGTGTTGGGCCAGTTACAGCGTGTTGGTGCGCCGCCACGGTTTTGATGCGGTGCGGGCCACCATGGCCATCACTGCCTTTGCCTTTGTTTGTTTTGTGCCCTTGTTTGCCTTGCTGGTGGGTTTGTCCATCTTGCCCACGCAGTTGCACCAAGCGCCTTGGTCAGAAATTTTGTTCCAGGCGGTGTTTCAGGGCGTGGGTTCGGTGGTCATCTCGGGCATCACCTTCACTCAAATGGTGCGCCACTATGGCCCGGTGCGCTCGACCATGATCACGGCCTTGGTGCCGGGCTTGTCGGCTTTGGGTGCGGTGTGGTTTTTGGGTGAGCCCATGCACTGGAATTTGCTCGCAGGGCTGGCGCTGGTGACCGGCGGCATTTTGTTCGGTGTACGGCAAGCCAAAAAGCCCGAAGTGACACCAGAGCCCTTGCCCACTTCGACGCCAATGCCTTCAGCCGCGCAGACCGGAGACAAGCCATGAGTGCTGCACCTGAGCGTCGCTGGCTGGCGTTTGATACCAGCACCGATGTGTTGTCTTTGGCCGTAGCACGCGGAGACCGCGTTTGGACGCAAACCTTGCCCGGAGGCGCACAAGCATCGAGTGGCTTGATACCCGCGGTTTTGGCCATGCTGGCTGAGGCCGAGATGCCGTTGGCATCCTTGGATGCCATCGTTTTTGGCCGGGGGCCAGGCTCGTTCACGGGTTTGCGCACCGCCTGTGCCGTGGCCCAGGGTTTGGCTTTTGGCGCCGATGTGCCGGTTTTGCCGGTGGACACTTTGTTGGCCGTGGCCGAAGAGGCCCGCTGGCTCGGCTTGCAAGCGGGTGCTGGCGAGTCCAGTTCTGAATCCCCAAATGGATTGAGCGGGTTGACTGTGCTGGCGCTGCTGGACGCCCGCATGGACGAGGTGTACAGCGCCGCTTACACCTGGCAGCAGGTGCCTGCGCATCCCCAAGGCCATTGGCGCGAAGCCTCGCCCTTGCAAGTGTCGGCCCCCGAAAAAGTTCAAGTGCCGCAAGTGGACGCTGCGCTGTGCTTGGCGGGCAATGCCTTTGTGGCTTATGTTGAGCGCTTGCCCTGTGCATTGGCCCATGCCCCACGCTGCGAGGCTTTGCCCACCGCTTCGGCTTTGCTGCGCCTGGCGCCTGCTTTGTGGGCCAAGGGACTGGCCGTGCCCGCTGAGCAGGCCATGCCGCTGTACATCCGGGACAAGGTCGCCAACACCACCGCAGAGCGTGAAGCCCTGAAGGCGTTGGCTTTGCAAGCCCATCAAGCTCAAGCCGCTGCACCGTCATGAGTCCGAGCCTGAACGTCGACAAGGCTTTGAGCCGTCATCGGCCCACCGAGGAAACGCGCAACCGCGTGACTTTGGCCCCCATGACACCGAGCGATCTGGACGCGGTCATCGCCATTGAGCAAACCGCCTACAGCCACCCTTGGACGCTGGGTAATTTTCGGGACTCCCTCAACCCGCTGTTTGAAGCCCAGTGCCTGTGGCTGGACGGCCAGTTGCTGGGCTACTTTTTGGCCATGCGCGGCTTTGAAGAAATGCACTTGCTCAACATCACCGTGGCGCCTGCGCATCAAGGGCAGGGCTGGGGGCACATGATGCTGGACGCCTTGTCGCTGTGGTCGCGCCATCAGGGCTCGCAATGGCTGTGGCTCGAGGTACGCCAAAGCAATCAACGGGCCTTGCAGGTTTACGAGCGCTATGGCTTTAAGCAGATCAGCATCCGCAAGGATTACTATCCTGCAGGACGACTGCACCGTGAACATGCCGTGGTGATGAGTTTGAAACTGTGAGCCCCAACATGAGCGACCCCACCCGATTCGATCTGGACGACCGCCAACGCGCCATGCTGGCCGAAATGGGTGTGCGTGTGTGGTGGCCGCAAACCGCCCATGCGTCGGTTCAAGCTGAGCCAGCCCCGGCCCCGTCGCGGATTCAGGCGACAGCTGTTTCTCCGATCACTCTGCCCAAGCCCCAGCCGCCAGCGGCCAGCGTTGCAGCACGCGAGCAGACGACTGCGACCGCGGCACAGCCCGCCGTGGCATCCAAGCCCTTGCCAGAGGGCGTATCGCTTATGGACTGGGAAACCCTGCGGGCTGCGGTCAAATCTTGTCAGTCTTGTGCCCTGAGCAGTGCTCGCCAAACGCCGGTGTGGGGCGCCGCTGCAGCATCGGCTGAATGGCTGGTGGTGGGCGATTTGCCTTCGCCGGAAGACGACCAAAAGGGCGAGCCTTTCACAGGTGCAGAGGGGGCGTTGCTCGACAACATGCTCAAAGCCGTGGGCGTGCGTCGCCAAGGTCTGCCGCCTCTAGAAGGTCAATCGCATTTGGCCCAGGCCTACCTGACCTGCGCTGTCAAATGTCGCCCGCCTGCCGGGCGCAACCCCGAATCCACCGAGTTGGGCGTCTGTGCAGGTTATTTGTCACGCCAAGTGGCACTGGCGAAACCCAAAGTGATTTTGGCCATGGGCCGATTTGCCATCCAAAGCCTGTTGGGCAGCACCGAGCCTATGGGCAAACTGCGGGGCACTGTGCACGAATTCCAAGGGGTGCCTGTGGTGGTGACTTACCACCCGACCAATTTGCTGCGCGCACCGGCTGACAAGGCCAAAGCTTGGGCCGATCTGGTCCTGGCGCTCAAAGTGGCGCAAGATTAAGTTGGGCCAGCGGCCCTGGCTTCGCCCATTGCCTTGCCCATCCCCTCGCCCATCACGATGGGGCGGGTCGGTGTCCAGTCGGGGTTGAACTGCATCAGGCCCTTGGGGAACAACATCACCACGGTGGAGCCGAGCAAGAAGCGGCCCATCTCTTCGCCCTGCGCCAAGCTGATGCTGCCCATCTCGTAAGTCCATTCACGCACCGTGCCGGGGCGCGGCGGGTTGACCACGCCGTGCCACACCGTGGCCATGCTGCCCACAATGGTGGCGCCCACCAGCACCATCACAAACGGGCCTTGTGCGCCTTCAAACACACACACCACCCGCTCGTTGCGGGCAAACAGGCCCGGTACGCCACGGGCCGTGGTCGGATTGACCGAGAACAAATCGCCCGGCACGTAAACCATGCGGGTCAGGCGACCAGCGCAAGGCATGTGGATGCGGTGGTAGTCCCGCGGGCTCAGGTAAAGCGTGGCAAATTCGCCGTCTTGAAACTGCGCCGCCAGCGCCGCGTCGCCACCCACCAGGGCGCGGGTGCTGTAGCTGTGGCCCTTGGCCTGAAACACCTGGTCGCCTGCAATCGGGCCGCATTGGCTGATGGCCCCATCCACCGGGCTGACGTACGCAGCACTGGCCAACGGGCGAGCGCTGGCCTTGAGCGGGCGGGTGAAGAATTCGTTGAAGCTCTTGTAGCTGGCCGTGTCGGGGTTGGCGGCCTCCGTCATGTTCACGTTGTAGCGCTTGACAAACCAGTTGATGATGCCGGTGGTGGCGCTGCCCCATTGGCTGCCCGCGACCCAGCCTGCAAAGGCGGTCAGGGCTTGTTTGGGAATCAGGTACTGCGGCAAAACCGCCAGGCGGTCAGAAAAAGAAGGGGACATGAGAGTGCCGCTGGGGCGGTTCAAGACAAGGTCGTGATTTTATCGGTCACCCGTCACGGTGCTCGGGCAAGCGGCCACAGGCACAATTCCAGAATGAATA
>JBIKKE010000092.1:0-9336 GCA_044360575.1 Limnohabitans sp.
CATTGCTTTCGGTCGAACATCTGGTCAAACGCTACGGCGATGCCACAGTAGTCAATGACCTGTCTTTCCACATCGAGCCCGGCGAATGCCTGGGCGTCATTGGCCCCAACGGTGCGGGCAAAACCACCACACTGCGCATGTGCCTGGGTTTGTCGCAGCCCGATGGCGGCGCCATCCGCTTTTTCGACGGTTTGCAAATGCCCCAAGACGCTTTGGCCATCAAGGCCAGGTTGGGGGTGGTGGCACAACAAGACACCTTGGACCCGGACTTCACGGCAGAAGAAAACCTGCTGGTGTTTGGCCGCTACTTTGGACTGCCCGATGCGGTGATCCGCGAGCGCATTCCACAGTTGCTCGAATTTGGCGCCCTCAGCCACAAAGCCAAAGCCAAACCGGGCGAATTGTCGGGCGGCATGAAGCGGCGCTTGAGTTTGTCGCGCGCCCTCATCAACCACCCACAGCTTTTAATGCTGGATGAGCCCACCACGGGCCTGGACCCGCAGGCCCGCCACCTGATGTGGGAGCGCTTGCAGGTGCTGCTGCAAGAAGGCAAATCCATCTTGCTCACCACCCACTTCATGGACGAGGCCGAGCGCCTGTGTGGTCGCTTGTTGGTGTTGGACCAAGGCCGCAAGATTGCCGAAGGCAAGCCGCGCGATTTGATTGCGCAGCACCTGGAGCCTGAGGTGATCGAGGTGTTTGGCCAAGGCGCGGTGGCGCTGGCGCAAGAGCCTCACTTGAAAGCTTTGTCAGGCCGTATTGAGGTCAGCGGCGAAACCGTCTTCTTCTACACCCAAGACAGCCGTGCTTTGATGAACGCGCTGCAGGCTTGGCCCGCTCTGCGCACCTTGCACCGACCTTCCAACCTGGAAGACCTGTTTTTGAAATTGACCGGACGCCAGATCCGCGAGGAAGGCTAAGCCATGAGCCAAATTCAAAACAACATCTGGGCCGCACCCCGCTTGTCGATGCGCTGGTGGCCTGTGTTTTTGCGCAATTGGCTGGTCTGGAAAAAGCTGGCCATCCCCAGTCTGGTGGGCAACATCGCTGAGCCACTCATGTGGTTGGTGGCCTTTGGCTATGGCATGGGCGCGCTCATCGGGCAGGTCGAGATGGGCGGCGAAAAGGTGCCTTACATCCTCTTCCTGGCCAGCGGCAGCATTTGCATGAGCGCCATGAACGCGGCCACCTTTGAGGCGCTGTACTCGGCATTTTCGCGCATGCATGTTCAAAAAACCTGGGACGGCATCATGAACGCCCCGGTTCGCCTGGACGATGTGGTGCTGGCCGAAATGCTCTGGGCCGCGTTCAAGGCGCTGTTCAGCGTCACGGCCATTTTGCTGGTCATGATGGTACTGGGCATCAGCCACAGCTGGAAGCTGCTGGTCGCCTGGCCCGTGCTGTTGGGCGTAGGCATCACCTTCAGCTGCATGGCGTTGATCTTCAACGCGCTGGCCAAGGGCTACGACTTTTTCACCTATTACTTCACCCTGTTCCTCACGCCCATGATGTTCCTTTCGGGCATCTTTTTCCCGCGCGAGCAATTGCCCGACTTTGTTCGGGTGATCGCCGACTGGCTGCCACTGTCGGTGGCCGTGGACTTGGTGCGCCCCATGTTCTTGGACCGCTGGCCTGACGAGCCTGTGCGTCTGGTGGCGGTGCTGGCGATGTTTGCAGGGGTGTCGTTCTGGATTGCCTTGGCCTTGACGCGCAAGCGGTTCAGGAGTTGAGGGCGGGTGAATGCACACAGTGGGTGGGTTGTTCAGAAAAAGGTGTTTGCCAAGTGGGTCAATTGAACTTTCCATGCCGACCCACGCCATCTGAAAAACGACTGGATCCCGATAAGGTCTCGCCACTTTGGATCGTCGCCAAACCGTGCTTGATCTCGTTGGCGATGGCGCTGGCTTCGTCCAGGTCCCATTGCTCCATGACGGACATTCGGTCATTGCGCAGTGCGTTCTGGGGAAAGGCAGACATCTTTTGCGCCCAGGTCAAAGCGTTCTCAAGTGCAGTCCCGTCATCGACCACCGCGTTCACAAGGCCGATCGCCAGTGCCTCTTGGGCTTGAACCGGGCGCCCGGTCAGAATCAGCTCCAAAGCACGACCATGCCCGATCAGGCGCGGAAGGCGGATCGTTCCAAGGTCGACCAGCGGGACACCAAAGCGGCGGTTGAAGATGCCCAGAACGGCGGATCGGCCGACGATGCGCAAATCGCACCACAGGGCCAGTTCCATCCCGCCAGCGACAGCGGGGCCTTCGATGGCGGCAATCACAGGCTTTCGTAGCCTCAGGCGAGTGGGCCCCATGGGTGCAAATTCTCCGTCTGGGTTGACTGGTTTGCGTTCTCCTGCCGCAAGTGCCTTGAGGTCAGCGCCTGCACAAAAGGCAGCTCCCGCACCCGTGAGGATCGCAACGTCTGCTTCGTCATTCGCATCAAAGGATTTGAACGCCGCGAATAAATCCTTCGCGGTGGGCAGATCGACAGCATTGCGATGCTGAGGTCTTTCGATGGTCACAACAGCCACCCGATCCCGAATGGACATGGATACGGTCTCGCTCATCATGCAGTTTCCTTTTTCTCAGTGATGGATGCCGTTGCAGATGCGCCATTGTCACCAAGAAGTGCGGCTGAATCAAAGATGTCCAGCGAGCATGTCTGCCGGGCGAAAAGGGTGTTCTTGGCACGTTGCATGACGGTTCATCCTCGCAAGCAGCAGTGCTTTCAAGGATGGATCGCTGGCCACATGGGCGGGCAGCTGTCGTCTAGGTGTCCACCCATGCGGAGGGCTTGTATAAAAATCATCAAAATTGTTTTGCCCTCTTTGCTTTGGCGTTTTTCACGCCCTTCCCAGAAAGCCCTGCCTGTGAACGATCCCATCCGTTTTGTCCGCCAGCCTGTGGCCTTGGCTGTTGTTTTGTGTTGCGCATGGGGCGCCCATGCGCAGGAGCCATTGGCGCCAGCCACGGCAGACTCGGGCGCGTTGTCGCCCGTGGTGGTGACGGGCGAGCGGTCCGGGGGCGGTGTGTGGCGTGGCGCCGCTTCCATCGATGTGGTGGATGGTGAATCGCTGCGCGATGGGCAGGCCCAGATCAATTTGTCAGAGGGCTTGGCCGGGGTGCCGGGCTTGGTGATTCGCAACCGTCAAAACTATGCCCAAGACCTGCAAATTTCGGTGCGCGGCTATGGGGCGCGTGCCACTTTTGGGGTGCGTGGCGTGCGTTTGTTTGTGGACGGCATCCCCGCCAGTGCGCCGGATGGGTCGGGACAAGTGGCCAATTTTCCGTTGGGCGGTGCCGACCGCATCGAGGTGGTGCGTGGCCCGATGGCGGCGCTGTACGGGGCTTCATCGGGCGGGGCTTTGCTGCTGTACACCGAAGAGGGGCAGCACCCGGCCCAATGGCGCTCGGGTGTGGTTGCGGGGTCCGATGGTTTGTTGAGGTTGTCCACTCAGGCGACCGGTAAAACCGGCGCCCCTAAGGAGCCGGGTTGGTCGTATGCGCTGGATGTGAGCCGTTTTGCCACCGACGGTGCGCGGCCACAGTCGGAGGCCGACCGGACCAATGCCAACCTGAAACTCGCGCGCCCGCATGAGGGTGGGCGAACTGTGTTGGTCCTCAACCAACACAGCAGTTTTGCTCTGGACCCGCAGGGCTTGAGCCGTGCAGAGTTGAATGCCAATCCGATGCAAACCACTGCGTCTGCGATCAACTTCAACACCCGAAAGTCTGTGGCCCAAACCCAATTGGGTTTGGCCTTTGAGCAAGCCCTTGGCGGTGGCCACAAATTGGAGTTGATGGGCTACGGAGGCCAGCGACAAGTGGTGCAGTACCAATCCATCGCAACAGGTGCCCAAGTGCCTGCTGGCAGCTCCGGTGGCGTGATCGATCTCGATCGCGAATATTGGGGCTGGAATGCCCGTTGGCGCCATGAAGGCGATTGGCAAGGCGGCCGTTTGGCGGTCAGCGCGGGCTTGGCTTCAGACCACCAAAGAGACCAACGCAAAGGCTATGAAAACTTCATCGGTAGCACCTTGGGTGTTCAAGGAAAGTTGCGGCGCGATGAGGTCAACCGTGCCAGTACGCTGGACCCTTATGTTCAAGCGGAATGGCGATCCAAAGACCTGACGCTCATGGGCGGCGTGCGCCAAACGCGAACTGAATACGAGTCTTCAGACCGGTTCGTAGGGGCTGGAAACGCTGACGACAGTGGTCGTAAGACCTTCCAAGCTACCCTGCCGGTGGTGGGTGTGCGTTGGCAGTGGACGCCTGCGGTGCAGGCCTTTGCCAGTGTGGGCAAAGGCTACGAAATTCCGACCCTCAACGAGGTGGCTTACCGCAGTGGTGGGGTTTCGGGTTTCAATACGGAGCTCAATGCTGCCCGCAGCACCAGCGCAGAGCTGGGCTTGCGTGGTCGCGCCGAGCGCTTTCGCTGGAACGCCACCGCCTTTGATATCCGCACCAATGACGAGATCGTCGTACAGAACAACACGGGTGGCCGCACCACTTTCCAAAACGCAGGACGCACGCAGCGGCAAGGTCTCGAGCTGTCAGGCGATTGGCGTTATGGCCCGATCAGCCTGGTTTCCGCACTCACTTGGATGCAGGCTGAATACCTGGATGCTTTCATGACCTGTACCACCACGGGTTGCCCCAATGTCAATCCACAGGTGCAAGTGCCTGCAGGCCAACGCATCCCCGGTTTGCCTATGCAGCAAGTGTTTGTGCAAGCGGCTTGGGACACAGGTTGGGCAGGCAGCCGCGTGGTTTTTGAAACACGCCATGTGGGCCGAGTCATGGTGAATGACCTGAACAGCGATTCAGCGGTGGGCCACACCCTGTTCAATTTGGGCTTGCACTTCAAGCAAGACCGGGGTGATTGGACGCTCCGTGAATTCATTCGGTTGGACAACCTGACCGACCGCCGTCATGTGGGCTCGGTCATCGTGAACGATGGCAACAACCGCTTCTTTGAACCTGGTCTCGGACGCAAGCTTTTGCTCGGTCTGGAGGCGCAGCGCCGGTTCTGAGGCTGCGGCCAAGGCTGGGCCCGTTAAGATCTTCGTTTTGAGTTTCCACACCCATTTCGAAGGAATGAAAAACATGAGCATCCAGACCGTAGGCATCATTGGCGCAGGCACCATGGGCAATGGCATTGCACAGGCGTGCGCCGTCTCGGGCATCAACGTTGTGATGGTCGACATTTCGGACGCAGCCGTGGCCAAGGGCTTGGCCAATGTGACCAAAAGCCTGGACCGCTTGGTCAACAAAGAAAAGATCAGCGAAGCCGATAAAGTGGCCGCGCTGGCCCGCATCCAGGGTTCGAGCAGCTATGACGACCTGCAGAGTGCTCAGTTGGTGATCGAAGCCGCCACCGAAAACCACGAGCTGAAAGTCAAGATCCTCAAGCAGCTTGACGGTCTGCTCGCGCCCAGCGTGATCATCGCGTCCAACACTTCGTCGATCTCGATCACCCAACTGGCCGCCGCAACCCAGCGCGCTGACCGTTTCATCGGCATGCATTTCTTCAACCCCGTGCCCATGATGGCGCTGGTCGAAATCATCCGCGGCCTGCAGACCAGCGACGCTACGCACGACGCGGTGCACGACATGGCGCTGGCGCTGGGCAAGACCCCGATCACGGTGAAGAACGCCCCCGGCTTTGTGGTCAACCGCATCTTGGTGCCCATGATCAACGAAGCCTTCTTTGTGCTGGGCGAGGGCCTGGCCGAAGCCGAAGCCATCGACGCGGGCATGAAGCTCGGCTGTAACCAACCCATTGGCCCGCTGGCGCTGGCCGACATGATTGGCCTGGACGTGTGCCTGGCCGTGATGGAGGTCTACCTCAAGGAGTTTGGCGACAGCAAATACCGACCCAGCCCGCTGCTCAAAGAAATGGTGGCTGCCGGCCGCTTGGGTCGCAAGACCGGTCAGGGCGTTTACAAGTACTGAGATGCAGACCACCCACCACCCCGAAGGCCAGATCGACTGCACCGTGCACGGTGCAGTTCTTCAGATTTGCATCAACCGCCCTGCCAAGCGCAACGGCTTCACGCCCAAGATGTACCGAGAGTTGGGCGAGGCCTACACCCGCCTGGACGACGACCCTGCCCTGCGCGTGGGTGTGCTTTGCGCAGCGGGCGCGCACTTCACCGCTGGACTGGACTTGCCCACCATCGCGCCCCTCATGCAGCGCGGCGAAAAAGCCGTGCCGCTGGGCTTGGTGGACCCACTTAACCTTGGCATGGACGGATATCGTCGCCGCGTCAAACCGATGGTGGTGGCGGTGCAGGGCATCACTTACACCTTGGGCATTGAGCTGATGTTGGCGGCCGACATTGTGGTGGCGGCCGACGACTGTCGGTTTTCGCAGCTGGAGGTGCAGCGCGGCATCATGGCCACGGGCGGCGCCACGCTGCGCATGGCCGAGCGCGCAGGTTCGGGCAATGCGCTCTTGCATTTGCTCACGGCCGATGTCTTTGACAGTGCCGAAGCGCTGCGCCTGAACTTTGTGCAAAAGGTGCTGCCTGCAGCGGGGCTGTTGGATGAGGCCATGCGCATTGCCGAGTTGATTGCCGCGCAAGCCCCGCTGGCGGTGGTGGCCACGCGGCAGAACGTGCTCAAGGCCGTAGAGCAAGGCCCCTTGGTGGCCATGCATGACTTTTTGTCCGTCCAGCAGCGCTTGTCACGCAGCGAAGATGCGGCCGAAGGTGTGCGCTCATTTGTCGAAAAACGCGCCGCCCGATTCACGGGCCAGTGATGTTCGACCCACCTGACCTGGGGGTCGGGTGCGAGGTTTCCCGTGCTTGAATTTCGCGGCGCAATTCGGCCACTTCTTGACGCAGCAGACCGATTTCCTGCATCAAGTCTTTTTCGATTTGACGCTCTTCGTCTTCCACTTCTTTTTCGACAAAGATGGCCGACAGTGATGCCGTGACGAGCGACAACACGGCCAGCCCCAGCAGCACCACGACCACTGAAAAGGCGCGTGAGGCTTGGGTGGAAGGCACCACGTCGCCAAAGCCAACGGTGGCTGCGGTGGTGAAGGCCAACCACAGTCCGTCAGCGAAGCTCTGGATACTCGGGTCAATCAGCCAAAAGCCCAGACCACCCAGCCCCAGAATGGCCAACGCCAGCAGTAGGGAATAGATCAGACCTTGTCGGATCAGGCGATGGAAGCGGCGTGGTTGCTGGGGCATATGACATTCTCACCCATCTGGTGGCCCCACAATCGGCGCATGACCGATTCGAACGCTCTCCACCCCTACGCCGAACTCACCCCCGACCGGGTGATGGATGCCCTGCAGGAACTGGGCCTTTGGCCCGATGGCCGCTTGCTGGCGCTCAGCTCATATGAAAACCGCGTCTACCGCGCTCACCTGGACGAGCCGGTGCAAGGCAGTGCTGCGGTGGTGCTCAAGTTTTACCGGCCCGGCCGATGGAGCAGGGCCCAAATTCAGGAAGAGCACGACTTTGCCGCTGAACTGCTGGCGGCCGAAGTGCCTGTGGTGCCACCGATGGTGCTCAACGGTCAGACCCTGCACCAAAGCGCTGGTTTTGATTTTTCGGTCAGTCCCTTGCGCGGCGGCCGCACGCCTGAGTTGGACGACTTTGAGGTGTTGGAGTGGATTGGCCGTTTCCTGGCCCGAATCCACACCGTGGGCGCAGCCCGGCCTTTTGTGCACCGGCCCACACTCGATGTGCAAAGCTTTGCGCTCGAGTCCGCCGAGTGGTTGCAAGCACACCAAATGATTCCGCTGGAGGTCGAGCGTGAATGGCGCGAGGCCTTTGCTGCGGCGCTGGCCTTGGTGCAAGAAAAGATGGCGCAGGGCGCAGCAGACCGCTGCCTGATTCGTTTGCATGGCGACTGCCACCCGGGCAATATCTTGTGGACACCTGCCGAGCTGCCCGGTGGCGGCCCTCACTTTGTGGATCTGGACGATGCCCGCATGGGCCCGGCCGTGCAAGACCTGTGGATGCTGCTGTCTGGCGACCGGGCCCAGCGCACGCAGCAGCTGTCGGCATTGCTCGATGGTTATGAGCAGGTGCGCGATTTTGACCGGGCCGAGCTGAACCTGATCGAGCCGTTGCGCACGTTGCGCCTGATCCATTACAGCGCTTGGCTGGCCCGGCGCTGGGAAGACCCGATATTCCCGGTCAACTTTCCGTGGTTCGGTACGCCCGACTATTGGCGCGGGCAGGTGTTGATGCTGCAAGAGCAGGTTGAACAAATGCAGGATGCACCTTTGATGGTGTGAAAGCTGACGGCCAGGCCACTAACCGTCGCATAACCCATAAAAAAGCCCCGCCAGGCAGCTGTCTGGCAGGGCTTTTGGTTGCGTAAAAAACGATCAGCTTAGCAAGGCATTCACCCGCTTCACATAAGCCGCAGGGTCAGCGGGCAAGCCGCCTTCGGCCAGCAGGGCCTGGTCAAACAGGATGTGGGCCAGGTCGTGGAAGTGGACCGAGCCGTCGAGCTTTTTAACCAGCGCGTGCTCGGGGTTGACTTCGAGCACTGGTTTGACTTCAGGGGCTTGCTGCCCGGCTTGTTTGAGCATGCGAGCCAGTTGCATGCTCATGCCGTCGTCGGTCACCACCAGGCAGGCGGGGCTGTCCACCAAGCGGCTGGTCACGCGCACGTCTTCGGCTTTGTCTTTCAGCGCTTCTTTCAGCTTGGCCAGCACGGGCTTGAAGGTTTCGGCTGCGTCTTCGGCGGCTTTCTTCTCTTCTTCGTCTTGCAGCTTGCCCAGGTCAAACGCGCCCTTGGCCACGCTTTGCAACGGGGTGCCATCAAACTCGTGGACAAAGTTCAGCGCCCACTCGTCCACACGGTCGGTCATCAGCAGCACTTCGATACCTTTTTTCTTGAAGACTTCGAGTTGTGGGCTGTTCTTGGCGGCGGCCAGCGTGTCGGCAGTGATGTAATAAATCGCGTCCTGTCCTTCTTTCATGCGTGCTTTGTAGTCGGCAAAGCTGACGCTCACGGTGTCATGGGTTGATGAGGCGAAACGCAGCAGTTTGGTCAGGCGAGCCTGGTTGCCAAAGTCTTCGCCCAGGCCTTCTTTGAGCACCGCGCCGAACTCGGCGTAGAACTTGGAATACTGGCCCAGCTTGGCTTTGTCTTCCTCGCTTAAAACATCAGAGACCCCTTCGGTAGTCGCATCAGTCACACCGTCTGTGCTTTCTGGTGCCTTGTCGTGTTTGGCCAAGTCTTCCAGCATCGACAATACACGCTTGGTGCAGCCTTCACGGATGGCTTTCACGTCGCGGCTTTCTTGCAGCAGTTCGCGGCTCACGTTCAGGGGCAGATCAGCGGAGTCCACCACGCCTTTGACAAA